>JALHMN010000093.1 GCA_022844005.1 bacterium
AACGTCGCGCCGCCCGTCTTCGCCAGGATCTTCGTGATCGCCGCCGTCAGCGACGTCTTGCCGTGATCGACGTGACCGATCGTTCCGATGTTGCAGTGCGGCTTGTTCCGCTCAAACTTTGCCTTCGACATGGTGTCGCGACCCTCGTGATGCTTCAGCTTCTACACAGACCGAACTTAACTGGCCGACTTAAGCCAAACCTGGAGCGGGTGAAGGGAATCGAACCCTCGTCGTAAGCTTGGAAGGCTTCTGCTCTACCATTGAGCTACACCCGCAATACCCAAACAGAGCCAATCTCGCGCACTGATCCGTTGGTGGAGGGGGAAGGATTCGAACCTTCGTAGACGCGAAGTCGGCAGATTTACAGTCTGCTGCCATTGACCGCTCGGCCACCCCTCCGAACCTGCGGCGCATGCGCGAGATTTAGCCTGTTCGGCCCGCCGTGAACGGGCGCGCGTTGCTCGCAAATCCAATGGGTTGCGTCAAGTCCAAATCCCGGGGAGAGGCAGGATTTGCCCGCATTCGCTCCGCGCCATACAAGGTTCGCCATGCGCCCCCGCCCCAATCGTCCCCATCGCCAGTCCCGCACCGGCAATCAATCCATATGGATTTTTGGCCGTCACGCCGTACTCGCCGCCCTCGCCAATCCCGACCGTCGCATAGAGCGTCTGTTCGTCACCAAGGAAATGGCCGACACCCATGCCGCCGCGTTCGGCAAGACCGACATGACGATCACGTCCCGCGAGGATCTGAACCAGCGCCTGCCCAACGGCTCCGTCCATCAGGGCATCGCGGCTCTCGTGGCCCCCCTGGAAGAGGCCGCCCTCGAGGATATCCTGGCGCGTTGCGGCGACGACGCCCTCGTCCTCGCCCTCGACCAGGTGAGCGACCCGCACAATGTCGGTGCTATCCTGCGCTCGGCGGCAGCCTTTGGCGCCGCCGGCGTGATCGTCACCGACCGTCACACCCCTTCCGATACCGGCACCCTGGCCAAGGCCGCGTCCGGCGCGATGGAAATCCTGCCTCTAGTCCGCGCCGTGAACCTCGCCCGCGCCCTGGATCAGCTCAAGGAAGCGGGTTTCTGGACCTACGGGCTGGCCGAACGCGGCGATACGCGCATCGGCGACCTCGATCTCAAGGGCCGCACCTGTATCGTGCTGGGCGCGGAAGGCGAAGGACTGCGCCGGCTGACGGCGGAGAAATGCGACCGACTGGTAACGATTCCCACGAACGACGCCCTGTCGGCCCTCAATGTCTCCAACGCCGCCGCAGTGGCCGCCTACGAATGGGCTCGGCAGCGACCGAAGTGATGCGACATTCGTCGAGTTCGGTTATCTATCCGTCGAAGGCAGGCTTAGGGCCGGGTTAGCACAGCGGTAGTGCAGCGGTTTTGTAAACCGAAGGTCGGGGGTTCGATCCCCTCACCCGGCACCAGCCTTCAGGCCTCGAAATCCAGATAAACCGGCATTTTGTCGTTACTTCGCTTTCCCCAGCTTTCCGCGAAATCGATTGAGTTTCCGTTCTGGCGGGTGCATGAACGGTGCACAGCAGACCTTCGGTCGCAGGTGCACGATGCGGAAAGCCATCACCAAACGCGCGGTCGACGCGCTCAAGCCAGGCGAGATAATCGCCGACGATTCGCTGCCTGGATTCGTCGTTCGCTGCCTCCCCTCCGGGCGCCTGACCTACGGCTTTCGCTACGTGAAGGACGGCAAGCGGCGATGGATCGGACTCGGCGTCGGCATCCCGCCGGACGCGGCGAGGAAGGCGGCCCTCAGGCATGCCGGCAGCGTCGCGGGCGACGGCGATCCCCTTCCCGAACGCGAGGCCCGTAGGGTCGAGGCCATGACGGCGCACACCGTCAACCAGGTGCTCAACACCTTCCTCGATCACGCCAAGGCGAAAGGGCTCCGGTCCTACGACGAGATGAAGTCCCTCCTCGACCGGCACGTCAGGCCGAAGATCGGCAAGGACCCGGTCCAGCGCCTGAAGCGTTCCGAGTTGAGCAAGCTGCTCGACGACATCGCATCCCAGCCTTCGAAGCGATCGGGCGACGGCAAGTCCCGGCGCGTGGCCGACAAGGTGCTGGGCGTGGTGCGCTCAGCCTTCAATCATCACGCCACGAGAGACGACGAGTTCGTGTCGCCGATCGTCAGAGGCATGGCGCGGACATCGCTGAAGGAGCTGACGCGAAAGCGGGTCTTGGATGATGGCGAGATCCGCACTCTCTGGCAGGCCCTCGATCGGTGCACGCCCCCCGCATATCCGCGCCTCCTCCGGGCGCTGCTGCTGAGCGCCGTTCGGCTAAACGAGATGGCGCGGCTGCAGCGGACAGAGATCAGAGGCGACGTCGCCATCGTGCCGGGATCGCGGACAAAGACGAAAGTCGACTTTGCCATAGCCCTGACACCCGACCTCCTGGCGCAGATCGGCAACGCGGACGATTCCCGCGCGGGTGACTTCGTCTTCTCGACGGACTTTGGCGAAACCTCGTTCAGCAGCTTCAGCAAGGCGAAGCGCCGGCTCGACGAAGAGATCGCCAAGCTGCGCACCGAGGCCGGATTGCCGCCGATGCCGCCTTGGCGGATCCACGATCTGAGGCGTACCGCACGCTCGCTGATGTCCCGCGCCAAGGTCGACAAGGACGTCGCCGAGCGCTGCCTGGGGCATGCCCTGCCGGGCGTCCGCGGCGTGTACGACTGGCACGAATACATCGACGAGAAGCGCGACGCGCTCGAGCGGCTCGCGGCGCTGGTGCGATCGATCGTCGAGCCGCCGCCGGTGGGCAAGGTTGTGAGTCTGGACCAGCGCCGAACATCGATCGCTGAGGCCGTATGATCACCCGCCCAAAGCCCAAGCCTCGCATCATTGCAGACCCGCCGCCGCGCGTGCCAGGGCCAGTGATCTTCACCCCGATTCGGCCGTTCGTCGTTTCTGACCTGAGAACTTTGCAAGATCACTTGTCGATGCGCGACCGTCAGCCGTTTGAGAGGGACGCGGCTCCTTCGTTAGTCGACCTGCTGAACGATGGCGTCAACGCCTTCTTGGCACAGGTGCGTCGCGATCGCGCCAACACCGCGGACGAAACAACGAAATGGAATCGGAAGGTCGAGGCGAAGGCGCGAGAGCTTCTCGCTGCGCTCGGCGTGCGTCCGATCTATCCACCGCTCAGCTTCAGCACGCGACCGCCTATCGATGACGAGATGCCGGCGGAGATCATCTTCGCGCTGTCAGCGGAAGACTCCAACCCCATGCGCAGCTACCTTAATCTGCCGGTATCGTTCAATGACGCAGTTCGTCACTTGATCGGCGCCGTCTGGTACCTGGCGCACGTTTCCGGCCAGGCCGCGGCCATGCACGACGGTGCCAAGAAGCGGGGCCAAGGAGAGCGGCGGAAGAGGGTCCCGGATTCTCTCGACGCGCTGGAGCGCTTCTTGCTCCACCTCGCAATCGCTTATGAAAAGCTGTCGAGCAAGAAGTTGCCGAAGAACGTCTATGGCGGAGCGTCGCCTCATCCGTTTGTCCGGTTCTGCCAGAGCGCATTCCGCATGATCGCTGCGCGCGCGCCCAAGTTTGCCGACGCGCTTGAGCCGGCCGACATCGCGGCATTCAAGGCGCTACGGAAGGTCAAAGTTTCAGCCATCCAAGCGGACGTGGCATCGCGCGTCTACGAAAGGTTGAACCGCAAGCGCAGTAGTTAGCGGTACTCGAAATTCAAAGCGCAATGTCGTTCTGATCGTCGAATATCATCAGCGGACAACAATCGGCAATCCTCTCAGCGCGCCGGAACGACGGCGCAAAGAGAGGATTACATGCCCGATATTGCCGACGACGATGCCATCGTTCCCACCAAGGAAATGGCAGCCATCCTCACCCAGGCCGGCTTCAAGACCTCCAAATCGACCCTCAACAAGCTCCGCGTCTCAGGCGGCGGACCTGAATACATCAAATGGAATCGCGCCGTCGCCTATCGGGTCGGCACTGCGAAGGCCTGGGCCAAATCCCGCGCCCGAACTCTGCGCAGCACTTCCGATGATCGCAAGGCCGCTGCCGCCTAGTGCGCGCCCCAGAAGCGATGGAGCCCGCCCTCTGTCCGGAAGGCGAGCCCCACGCGACGATCAATCCTGCTGGCGAGCTGGATATCGGTCGCGAAGCTAATCCCAACACGAACGCTCTGCAACTGGCGGCGCACCCCGCCGCTGATCTCTTCCCCCTGATGTCGTCGGCTGACTTCGATGCTTTGGCCGCAGACATGAAGCTGAACGGCCAGATCGAGCCGATCGTCGTCCACGACGGCATGATCCTCGACGGCCGGCATCGTTATCGCGCCTGCCTCCAGATCGGCCTGCAGCCGGTCACGACGGAGTGGGACGGCAGCGGCACGCCGGAAGCCTTCGCCATTTCCAAGAATCTCCACCGGCGGCAACTCGACGCCAGCCAGCGCGCCATGGTTGCTGCGGCCTTCGCGACACTGAAGCGCGGCGGCGATCAATCCGTAAAATTGCGGAATGGTCTTACGGCGGCGGCGCTGTCCAAGATGTTCAACGTGTCGACCCGCTCGATCGAAACCGCGCGCGTGGTTCGGGCCAAGGGCGCGCCGGAGTTGATCGAGGCGGTGCAGCGCGGCGACATGAAGGTTTCCACTGCCGCAGACCTTGTCGACTCCAGCAAGGACCGTCAGCGCGAACTGACGGCCGCTGGCAAGTACGAGGTCGCGAAGGCTGTCGGCCGCAAGCGCCGGAACGAGGCGATTCGTCGAGAGCGCGAGAAAGCCTCGCGAACGCCTGTTAGCGATATTCCCGAGGCGTTGCCGGACACGATCAGCCTTATCGACAAGTGCGCCATGGAAGTCCGCCGCATCGTCCTGGCCGCCCTCAGCGAGCTCGATGCCGAAGGCGTGGCCGCGTTGATCACGGAGTTGAGGGGCGAAGTAGACGACATCGACCAGGTCGCCGAGAAAAGGGTCAATGGATATCGGGCTGCGCACCGAGACAGCGACATAGTCGGCGCCGACTTCCGAGCGGAAGCCGATGCTATGGCCCGTGACCTCGAGATCGAGCGCGACGAGCGGATTGCCCTCTCCGGCGCCAGCGAGGTCGCGGCCGAGAACGAGAAGCTGAAGAGCCAGATCAGGCAGCTCGACCTCCGCATCATGGCGTTGGGCGAGGAAGCGGCATCGCAGCGAACCAAGGCCGATCACTTCAAGAGAGTGGCGCGGACGTGGGAAGAACGCGCGAAGGCCGCGGGTTGGCGGGAGAAGCCCGATGGCTGATCTCTTCACGCCCCCGCCGCGCGATCTCGTGCTGCGCGACGACCAGCTCGCCGCGATCGAAAGCGCACGCGCGAATATCCGCCAAGGCCATAGGCGCCAGATCCTCTACGCTCCGACGGGCGCCGGCAAGACGATCATCGCCATGGGATTAATGGAGGCCGCGGAAGGAGCCGGTTCCCGGTCGGCATTCATCACGGATCGAAGCGCTCTGGTCGACCAGACCTCGCGGGCGATGGACCTTTACGGGATCGACCACGGCGTCATGCAGGCCGATCACTGGCGCAGCCGGCCGAATGCCCTGGTGCAGTTGGTGTCAGCGCAAACGCTCGGGCGCCGTTTCGGGAATGGTGGTTACGTCGACCAGCATCTTCGTGACCTGCGCTTCGTCCTGATCGATGAGGCACACACGTTGTACGAAGGTACGACGCGCTGGCTCGCCTCGCTGCCCGACAGCGCCTCTGTGATCGGGCTCACTGCGACGCCCTTCACCAAGGGGCTCGCGAAGCACTATTCGGCGATCGTCAACGTCGTGACGACGGATGCGCTGTTCCGGAGCGGCATGCTCATTCGGCCAAACGTCTATGTGGCTACCGAGTTGGACACCAGCGGCGTGGCCGTTCGGTCGACCGGTGAATGGGACGACGAAGGCCTGGCACGCGAGGGCGTGAAGATCATCGGCGACATGGTGGCCGAGTGGATCAAGCGCACGTCCGAACATTTCGGTGGGCCAGCCAAGACTATCGTCTTTGTCGCAAACGTGGCTCACGGAGAGGTCGCCTGCCGGGCATTCGCAGAAGTCGGCCTCAACTTCCAGGCGATCACGTATCGCGACAACGAAGATGAGCGCCGTGCCAAGATCAATGAATTTCGGAAGCCCGACAGTGCCATCATGGGGTTGGTGAGCTGCGACGCCCTCGCCAAAGGCTTCGACGTGCCGGACGTGAAGGTTTGCATCCTGGGACGGCCGCTGCGGAAGTCGTTCACGACGCATATTCAACAGATCGGGCGGGTCATGCGTTCTTCGCCCGGGAAGGACAAGGCGCTGGTGATTGATCACACCGGCAACTGCCTACGGTTCCTCGGAGACACCCTCGAGCTGTGGGCAAAGGGCGTCGATCGGTTAGACGAAACGGCCGAGAAAGACCGCGTCGCGCGAAGCGCGGCCGGCGAGAAGGAGCGCAAAGACCTGGTCTGCGTCCGCTGCCAGGCCATCGTCCCGCCCGGCACCCCGGCGTGCCTCGCCTGCGGCCACGAACGCCCCCGCAAGCAGTCCACCGTGCGGACGGTCAGCGGCACGACTCAGTTGCTGACAATGAATGCCGCGGGCGGCCGAAACTTCGACTTCGACCGGCATCCGCTCCTGCACGATCGCACGCTCGCCTATCAAAGCTTCCTGGCATTCACGACGCACCGGAAGCGCGGCGATGTCGACGCCGGACGGCGCTGGGCCGCCGGGCTCTACAAGGGCGTGTTCGGGCATTGGCCGCCGCGATCGTTCGACGCCCTGCCGTGCGCGCCGGACATGCTGACGCTGGATGTCGAGCGGTTCTGTCGGAAGGAGATGGCGCGCTACGCCAAGGCGAGGTCCAGCCATGCAGCCTGAGTTCCGCGAGGTTGCCGAGTCGATTGGACTGCAGATCCGATCGATCCTGCTGGACGATCGCATCCATCGTTGCGCGACCGTCCTGCACCCCAAGAAGCTGAACGGTAGCTATCGCACCGATGGCTGCCGCGGCTGGGTGAAGAACTGGGAGACCGGCGAGCTCGCTACCTGGCGCGCTGCCGAATCGAGGGCACGCCACGTCGTGAGGCCGGCGCCACTCCCCTCGCTCGCCCAGCGCCGGGCGGAAGAGGCAGCGCGGGCGGAGCGTGCCGCGAAGTTGGCCCAGCACAAGATCAAGTCCGCGGTCGCGCAGACGCATCCCTACCTCGAGCACAAGGGCTTTCCCTCCATGCTGGGGTTGGTGCTCGATGGCTTGCTTTTGGTGCCGGTGCGCATCGGAAACGAGACAGTTTCCGTTCAAGAAATCGCCGCCGACGGCGTCAAAAAAAACCTCGCCGGCGGACGGATGAGCGGTGGCTTTTTCAGCCTCGGATCTGGTGGCGTGGAGGTGCTTTGCGAGGGCTATGCGACCGGCCTTTCGATCAAGGCCGCGCTCGCCGGTCTCCACCTTCCGGCGCGCGTGACCTGCTGCTTCTCCGCGGCGAACATCGCGACGGTGGCAGAGCGTCGCCGTCACGCCGTCGTGGTCGCCGACCATGACAGGCCGGTCGCCCAATTCAGCGACATGGGCACCGGCGAGTTCTACGCCCGCCGCGCCGGCCTGCCCTGGGCGATGCCGCCCTGCCTCGGAACCGATGCCAATGACTTCCACATCGATGCCGGCCTTCCTGCGCTGCAGGGGCTGTTGCTCGACCTCATGCAGAGAAGGACAGCCCCGTGAAGACGCCGGACAAGCGCAACCCGTGGTTCAAGTTCTACGGCCGCGACTGGCGATCGAGCCCCAAGCTGCGGCTCTGCAGCTTCGCGGCGCGCGGCCTGTGGGCCGACCTGCTCACGCTGATGCATGAGAGTGTGCATCCCGGCTTCCTGCTGATCGAGGGCGTCGTGCCCAGCGTCAAGCAGATCGCAGCCTTGATCGGTGGCAGCGAGAAGGAGATCCGGACGCTGCTCGCTGAGCTGGACGCGACCAACGTCTACAGCATGACGGGCCAGCCCATGGCCGCAGACGTCCAGGCGCTGATCCCGGAGGGCATGCCAACCGGCGTGATGCTCTCACGACGCATGGTGCGCGACGACGCCAAGGCGCGCCGGGATAAGGCCAATGGAGGCCGAGGCGGCAACCCCCGGCTTAACCCCGAATAGCAGCAGAGGGTTAACCCGCCGGCCCAACCGTACGGTTAACCCCTCGCCCTAACCCATGGGTTAACCCCGAGGATAAAGCTCAGAGATCAGAGGTCAGAAGTTAGAGTATGAAAGACGCCAATAAGAACACTGTTACACACGAGATGTATCCATTGAGGATACAGGGCGCGGCTTTTCGCACGAGCGCTGCGAGCGACGCCGACAAAAGCAATCCGCAAAATTGCGGTTTGCTCATGGGCATGATCCTCGCCGACCTTGTCGACGAGGCAGCCGTCCGCATCCTCGCCAAACCGCCCGCCGATCGCCTGGCCGCGTTCACGGCTGAGTGCCTCGAGCATCGTGAGCGCCTTCGTCGCGATCGGCCAGGCGAGCCCCCGCCGGTGCTGGCCGAGGAAGGCGTCGAGTTCGGTCGCCTCCTCCTCGAGCGCGTGCGGCGCGCGGGGCGGAGGTAGCCATGGTCGCCGGTCGCTCCTCCCTCGTCACTGCAAAGGACCCGCGCGCGTCGCATCGCGTGGGAAATTCGGACCAAATGCCCACGGAATGGGCAAGAGGCGCCGTTGACGACGCCGTGATGCGGCTTCGGGTCCTTCCGCGCAATAATGTTGCGCGGGTAGTTCGCACCGCGAACGTTCGCCAGCGCCAGCAATTTTCAGAGGTTCCACCACAACCGGCCCACTGCCACCTCGGCGCGTCGCGCGGCCAACGGTCGGAAGGCCAGGCTACCGCCCGGCCGGAGACCCGCCGATGACGGATGCGGCGCCTGACCTGGTCGCCCTGGCTCGACGGGTCGAGACCCTTGCGCCGGCGGACGCCGACCTTCTCGCCCTGGCCAGCAGCTTGCGCGCCGCGGCGACCTCGAGCAGGCCGGCCGCCGCCTTGGCGAAGTCTCTGCGACTACAGGTCAACCGCCGCTCGCCGGCTCGACAGGAGCGGAACGAGGCTTTCGCCCGCATGGCCGCGTGTGCGCGATACGCCGGGAAGGCAGGAAAGCCCCTCTACGCGGCGATGCTGCTGGACCTGCAGCGCTACGCCGCATCATCCGCATGGCGTGCCGACCGGACCAAAGCGTTCTGCCCCTACCTGCCGAGCGATTGGCATGCCCACGCCTGGCAGGCCCTGCGCATGGACGGCGCGGTGCCCCGGCACTGGAAAACCATCATGCGGGCCCGTGGACACATTTTGGTTGTCCACGGGCCGCGCGCATCTTCGCCGACATCAACGGAGGCATGACGTGCAGAAGATCCTCGACCTACTGAAGCGCAGCACCTTGGCGCTGGCGCCGTCTTCCGAGTATCGGGACGGACTCGCCGAGATCGACGTGCCGGCCGCACAGGCGACCGTCGACGCACTGCAGGCGGAGCGCGACGCCGTCCTGCTCACCGGCACCGATGCGAACCTCGAGGAGATCGAGTCGCGCATCCGTTCCGCCCAACGAGAGGTCGATCGCCAGCGGGTTGCCGCCGCCGAGCTGGAGCGCCTGGCACGGGAAGCCGCTCAGTCCGAGGCCGCCAGCGCAATCGAGGCGCGCGGCAAGGTGGCGCGCGAGGCCTGCCACCGCACCCTCGCGGCCTACGTCGAGATCGACGAACTGGCCACCAGGCTTGCGGAACTGCTGACCGGCATCGAAGCCGACAGGCGGGTCATCGCCGATGCCAACACCGCGTTCGTTGCCGCGGGCCGCGCGGACCTCAAGGTGCCGTCGCCGCACGCCGCGATGGCCGAGGCGTTCGAGGTTTCGGCCGAGTCCCTCCCCTCGCCGCTCCGGTGGGAGCTCAAGGGCTACTGGCCGCCCGACACTGCCGTCGCCGCCAGGCGCCGCCTCGCCCGCGCCGCTGAGCTGATCCCCCGTCGCAAGGCCGCCTGAACCACAGCAGCGCCGGGTCCGCCAGACCTTCGCTGTTTCTCGCCGGCGCCGTTTTTCTTCTCCGTGAGCGGCGCCGGCATCTTCCTTTCTCCCAACGCTCTAGGTGCCAACATGACGCTTCAGTCCTACGATCTCGACGACGGCATGAACGCAGTTGATGAAGCAGCCCGCCCGGGTCCCTGGTCGCCGGGCGCTGCGGCTGCAGTCGCTCACTCCGCCCTTGCCACCGTCGCGTCGATGCAGCCAGCCACGTCGGCCCAAGTCCTGGCCGACACGGCGCGGCCGCTTGAGGAGCGTTGCGCGGCGGCATGGAACATCGATCCCGCCCTTCGCGCGGAGTTCGGCAGCCTGTCGACCTTAGTCGCCTACGAAGCCGCCAAGGCCTCGGGCCAGGCGAAGATCTACCGGGGTGGCGGCACCGTGCAGCCCTTCACTGCGGCCGACTTCGCCAAGGCTTAGACGCATGCCGCTCGATCAGGCGAATTGGGTCATGAATTTGCAGGCCGCCAACATGGGCGAGGAGGCCGAGCAGATCGGGCTTACGACCGATCAGCTGCAGGCCTATCGCCTCGCCGCCGCCCAAGCCGGCATCGAAGCCGAGCAGATGGACGCCGCGATGATGCGGCTGGCCCGGTCCTGGCCACAAAGGCGCTTCGCCGATCGCGTGAGGTCCGCGAGCGTAGCCAGCAGACCGCCCCATCCTGAGATCGTGCGCATGACGCCCTCCCCCGCTCCCACAACCTCAGCGACATGGGCTCGCACCTCGGCGACCGTCAGTGAAGCGAAGATGGATTGGGGAAACTGACATGCCACAACTGAAGATGCCTTTTGGCCCGGCGCCAGCCGGTCTCGACCAGCGACTCGAAGATTGGGAAGATCGGCTGGACGAGTTGGTCAACGCCAACCTTCGCACGCCCTACCACTACGGGGTTTTCGACTGCGCGACGTTCGCGATCGACGCCGTGCGCGCGGTGACCGGCGTGTTGCTGATTCCGGACGTTGAGCGACCAAAGCCCGGCTGGCTGGCCGCTGCCAAATTCCTGATTCGGCACGGGCTCGAGGACACTCAAGAATTCGCGACCGCCGCCCTGGGGCAGCCAGCCGGCGCCGCACAAGACTCGATCCCGGGTGATCTCGTCGCTTTCCGCGCCGCTGGTGACATCCACCTCGCCGTCCGGATTCGGATGGGAGACGAGGCGCTGACGCCGGCTGCCGACGGGCTCGGGCTGGCGCCCAAGCCGGACTGGATCTGCTCATGGCGAATCGGTCGGCCCCGATGATCAGGATCCTCGACGATGTGTTGCCCGATCCGGTGGCCTATCTCGCCGAGGCACGGCAGCAGGAATTTCGCAACCTGGCATTCGGTCCCGACATCTTCCGCGGGATCGCTTTCGCGCACCGCAGAGACATTGCCGCAGTCGCCGAAGCGGAGACGGGCGCCCGCGCCGGGTTGTCGTTCTTCCGGCGGTCACCGCTAGGCCAACCCGAACCAAATTACGTGCACTCCGACGCGGGCATGGGCTGTTTCACCGCGATCTACTACATGAACCCAGCGCCGCCTGAGGGCGATGGGACCAAGTTTTGGGAGCGCGACGACGACGGCTGGAAGGAGATGCGGCTTGTCCCGGCCAGGTTCAACCGGCTCCTGATCTTCGACGCCGCCTTGCCGCACTCGCGGGCGATCTTCGACAACTATGGCGATGGCGACGACGCCCGGCTTATCCAGGTGATCTTCCTGCGTTCGTCGCGATGGAGCACCACCCAGCTGGTGGCCGTTCTGCAGGCTGAGCAGCTACTCCTTCCGTGAACGAAGCCAACGTGACCTCTGCCGCACATGGCGCGTTTACGCCCGATGAGCTGCTCGCATGGGTCGCGATCAAGGCCGACGCGATGGCATCGGGCGCCAAATTGCTGAACGGTGCCCCTCGACGTCGCAGCCAGAATTCGCGCAGACCGCGATCAACCCTGAGGGGCATCAGATCTGATCTGGTTAGCGCTCAAGGTACCGCCGCTCATCAAGCACAAATGCTTCGCACTTGCTCGGAGTCAAGTTTTCTATCCCAAGGTCGCATCTCCACATTGAGCGAATATCATCAAGCGCAGCCAGGCGGCTGGTTTCAGACATGCCATAGGTCGTTGCGACTGCCTGTTTGATACTGCTCTTCCCTGTCAGCAATTCCACGTTCTGCGGATGAAACGCAAAGCCCAAAAAGACCGCGCGATCAGCCCATGCAGTAAATCGCTCCACGTCGTTCCTGTCGACATGCATGCTCTCACTGAAAGTCAGCAAGCCATCCGCCATCTTGAGAATAGTCTTACTGGCAGGAAAGACGCCCGGCTCGAGTTTGAGGCCAAAAGCGGTATCGCCATCTAGGTTTCCGAGTGAGCCGTAAGGATGCACAATTTTCAGCGATCCTACGATGCTCCGGGCTTGATCTGGCGACATTCCAAATCGATTGACTAAAGCGTGCGCAAGGTAGTGTTCGATGCATCGATCGTAGTTGAACACGACAAACGCAACGTTATCAAAAATCCCCTCAGGTGAGCGGGCGGGAATCTCAGTCGCCAAGATGTCGAATAGGTGCGCCAACCAGGTCTTGCTCGCCTTCCGCAAGTCGAGGGTTCCTCCTGGATGCGGCAACGCTAGTGGACTGCTTCGCTCAGAAACGTGCAGGCAGGCCGCAATCGCTAGCTTCCCGGCGAGGACGAAGTCCTCATCATCTGAATGATTATGAATAAGGGCATCGATCGACTTCGCCGTTATTAGTCGCTCCGAGACCTCAAGGCATTTGTTAAACAGCGGCTCCGATCGAAGGTTAAGTTCCTTCGCTCGTTGGTTAATGGCGCCACGAACAAGTTCGGACTCCAGCGATCCGTTATTAGACAGAAGGCTGAGGGTCTTTTCTATTTTGGACGCGAGTTCAACGCCCAACGGGAAGCCGAAATCGACACTCGCTCCCGCCCCTACGACGAAAAGCGTCTTGGTCTTGATCATAGTCGCCTTTGCTGTCTCACACGAATCGCAGCAGCCTAGCGCTTCTCTTTTGAAATGCGGTGTGTCAGCTCTGTAATTGCATCGGTTGCGTATCCCAAAGCGGCCGTCAATTCCTGGACGGCGGATTGGAGTGCTCGTTGCTGTCTGGTTTGCTCGTCGACAACGCGCTTCAGGACATCAATGGCATTGTACAGATCATCTGGCATCACACACTCCGCTGGCTTTCACCCGATCATTGATTTTGAGGGATCGACGTCCGGCGCGACTTCAGAGTCCGCCCGGATCAATGGTGAACACAGTAAGGAAACGGGGCGCGGCGAACCACCGAGGCTTTTTTTGGGAAGCGGCTGGGACGTTGGCAACGCGGATTGCCTGCACCTGCTGGTGCTTGGACAGTCCAGCCCGTTCGGCCGCATCGCTCCGCGTGAAACCGGTATGGGCGCCCACACTAGTTTCAGGAGGTCGTCCGCCCTTCGACGGCTCGATCTGCCGACGCCGCTGCAGGCCTTCAGTCAAGGCGGCAGCGCCAGCGCGGTCGCGACGCGATCCAGGCCATGGCGCAGGCGAAGGAGGCCGGCTATCCGACGCGGCTCTCGCTGGCATCTTCGCCAAGATGGATTGGCAGAGTTAGTGACGGCTCACGCGCCGATTGTCGCGCGTCATGATCCGTTCCGAGATTCCTTCCACCTATCGTGAATAGCAGGAATCAAGATGTCATAGATGCTGGCGAGGCCGTGGCAGATCACCTTGCGAGCTCCACCAACCAAGTCTGTTTGGAAGTAAGCGACGCCAACAAGGCGGCGCTCCATAAGCCTAGAAGGTTGGTCGTTTGCAGCAGATATCCAGATTCGCCAGAGACCCCCACCGCTGCTGCCTCCGTAGCTGAACGGCGGGGCATCCTCGTCGGTTGGCGCTGGTGTAAACTCGAATCTGTCGAAGGCCACCCCCGCATCTGGTAGGGCCTCGGCATGGCCGGTGTTGAGCAGGCAAGTGTGCATGATCCTAGTTGTCTGCTTCAGCAATATGGGGGGCGAGGTCCATTCATCGATAACGCCCGCGACCAAGTCTCCTTGTACCGTCCCCGCGGGGGCTGGGTCGGCGCGTCGATCTAGTTGTGCCTCGAGTGACAGGACATTGGCAAAATTCCTAAGATGCGCAACGGCCTGCGAAGGCAGCTTCACGAACGCGATATCTGGCCCTTCTTGAGTCCATTTCGGCGCGCCAAAGGGGAGAGTCTCTAACAACTGAAGCGGTATCTTGAAGGACTGGGGCTGCTGTCGCCGAACGGGAAAGCACAGTAGCCCGACTTCTTTGTTCTTGTTCTGCAAAATTCGTTCGACCACATGCGCGCATGTAATGATGCCGGCGATTCCTCCCAGCTGAACAAGCGTGCCCGATCCGCAAACTTTCAATGATTCATTGTCGACTATCTCTAGAAAGCCGAGCGTAAATCGCCCTATGTGGGCAAAAAGTTCGTCCTGGGGCAGTTCGACTAGCACTGTTTCTCTCATGATTGTTTAGATGATCACCGCGCCTTGCCCTTCGGAGCCGCTGACTTCTTCAAATAGCCCGCCATTTTGAGCCAGTCGGTCACAATTTTTTCGATCATAGAAGACTGAGACCGTGTATCGGCGGCCGCAGCTTCCGCGAGTGCGGTTTTCACTTCGTCAGGAAGGCGAACGGACGTAGGGAGAGGTTTCTTCATGTGACTACACGGGAGTTGACTACAGGGGAGTGCATACTATACTCCCGTGTAGTCAGCAGCAACCTCGCCGCTGAATGCGGCCGGACGGGGCGCTTGCAACACCCCGCCCAGCCTAACCACAGATCGAGCCCAGGAGCCCGAACCATGGCTAATTGTAAAGGTACCACACACCCGCCCGCCGTCGACCGGCGCGCGAGCCCCGCACAGGGCGCCCCGCCCTGCAGCAACGGCATGCGGGGCGGATTGTCCCTCGCCATCGAGAGGTCGCCCCACGGTGGGCCGACATGGCTGATAGAGGCGGACCGCAGGCGCGGCGCCATCGGCCTCCACGTCGGCGCGGGCCGCCCTGGCCCAGGGCAGGTGACGTCGACCGTATGGCTCGATCCTGCTGAGGTCGAGGCAGTAGCGTGCGCCCTCCTCGAGGCCGTCGTATCGTGGCGGGCGGAGCGCGAATTGCCGCTATTTCCCGGGAGGGCTTAGCCATGAAGCGGAGAGGACATGTCGCCAACCTCGACAAGGCGCTTGAGCTCGCCGAGGTTCGGGGCCCTGCGATGACGCCGCCCACTGCCCGCCCGCCGGCGGACAAGTACTCCGCACGGCCGCCACTCTGCGAGGTGGAGTTGGGCGCGCTGGTCGACGGTATCTTTGCCTTGGCGCTCTCCCTCCGCGCCGTCGAGGGCGACACCGAGCACGACACGGCGCCGAAGGAGAAGGAAAGCGCCCGCGTCTCGCTGATTTATCAGCTGTTCGAACGCTCGCGGGAGCTGAGAAACCTGATTGAGACGGGCAGCATCGACGGGACCGCGCCGGCGGCAGGCGGTGCAGCATGAGCACCACAGAAAGCCGCGATTCGCACCATGCGCTTGCCGAAGCCTCGTTCAGCATAGGGCACGCTGCAGCACTACTTGAGGTGCTGGCGGCCAGCTCGGGAGAGGTTTGCCGCGCGGTGCTCGACGGCGATGCTGGCATCGACATGCAGAATCGTTGGTTGCGTGTGGATTATCTGGCGCGACAGCTGCGGAGCCATCTCGCGGATCTCGACAAGGCGCGATCCGAGGTCGAGGCGTGATGAAAATCCACTGCGGGCACTGACCGCGACGGCCGGGGCGGTGGTGATCGCCCGGGCGACGGCACAAGATGAAAGGCCCTGCGGCTGTCTTGAGGGGACAAGACCGCAGGGCCAAGCCGTGCGCCGGCTGCTGCGCCCGACCTGCCCATACGGTAAGGCGGTGCAGCCGATGTGCAAAGTTCGATGGCGAACGATCGACGAAAAGGCGCTTCGTGAATAGAGGTCGCCCCAGCGCCAGCCCGTGGTCTCACGGCTGGCGGGCGCATTTTCGTGTGGCGGAGCGTTCGATATGCATGGCTAATGCAGGTGGTGGGCTGCATTGCGTTCTTACCCATGCAGATTGGCACTCATCCGGGATAGATAATCCAGACCAGTGATCACCCGGACGAACTCGAAGGAGCATCCGATGTCGGACAATCCTGAGCGGCGCCCGATGGTGTCCCGGTTAGTGGCAGGCCTTTTATTGGGCCTTGCTGCCCCCTTGGTCATTCCTGCTGGATCGGTATCGAGGCCGCCCCAGCGCGTCGCCGCCGCCTTTGCCGATGACTGGACGATGGTCAGCCTGGATATGTCACAAGCGTTCCTCGGTCATCCCGAAAGGTAGAAGGCTTGGAGTGCCCGCCCGGTGAAGTCGGCGCGAACCCCTGTCTTTCATCCGCTAGGGCTGCGGAGCGCGAGACGGGCCTCGACGGCCGCGCGGGCCTCCCGGTAAATCTCTTCGGCCCGATCGAGGATTCCGGGATCGCTGATCAACCCGCGGCTGGCGTGAAGGCGATCGCGCAGGGCGCGGGCTTTCTTCTCGATTTCCCGAAGTCTCGTCAGTTCGGGATCTTCGGTCGACATCTGGTCGCGATGCGCGCGGGGCATGGCGGCTTCCTTCAGAAGATCGGCACGAGGTAGAGGACGATGCCTGCTGCTGTCAGGGCAATCGCGACCCCGATCAGGAACCTAGCAAATCCATCATCCATTTGGCGACCCTAGGCTTCACGCCCGTCGGTCGCCAGCGGCGAAGGCTGATGCGCAGGCGATCGCTGTGTGGAATATGCCGCAGGCATGGTGCGCGAAATGACCGAGCATCCGTGACGGCGAGTGTGTTTACTCGCAAAGCGAAACGAGGGGGATCAATGGAAGGGGTGAGGGACGCCATCGCTCGGGCGCGCCAGATCTTGATCGAGTGCATGGAGAGATTTCGCGACGATCCGACGGACGAGCGGCTCGAGGAGCTGCAGGCCGCGATCGACGACTGGATGGGTGCCGTTAAGAAGGCCCGGAACTAGGCCAACCCTGACACGCGACTTTCCGCCCCATATCGTCGGCGGCTTCGAAACAGAACCGTAGCGGTGCACAAGCGGTGCACAGAAAGCGCTCCTCGCGAGCCGACCCCAGAAAGTCGCGTATTACTTGACTCTTTTCGCCACCCTCTTCGGGCGATAGAGGTTTTGTAAACCGAAGGTCGGGGGTTCGATCCCCTCACCCGGCACCAGCCTTCAATCCGCCGCCTTCTCGCTCGACGTAACCGTGATGGGATCGTGGTCGATCCCGGCCGGTTCAGGAGGCCGCAATCTGCATCGCACGGCTGCGACTCTCCGTCATCCACGTCCAGGCGCTGGTGAGGATGTCGTCGATCGCGGAATGAGCGGGCCTCCAATCGAGCGCCTGGCCTGCCAGCGACACGTCGGCCACCAGAACCGGTGGATCGCCCGCCCGCCGCGGCGCATCGACGACGCGGATTTCACGTCCCGTAAGCGCGCGCGCCCGCGCGATCAGCTCACCGATGCTCGTCCCCTGCCCGCCGCCGAGATTGTACGCGCGCCAGGTGCCCGGCGTGCAGCGCGTCAAGGCCGCGACGTGGGCCGCCGCGAGGTCGGTCACATGTATGTAATCCCGCACGCAGGTGCCGTCCGGCGTATCGTAGTCGGCACCGAAGACGGAAATGTCCGGCCGGATGCCGTGCGCCGCCTGCAGCACCAGGGGGATGATGTGGGTTTCCGGGTGGTGTTCCTCGCCCAGCTCGCCCTCGGGATCGGCGCCGGCGGCATTGAAGTAGCGCAATGCGATGGCCCCCAGACCATGCGCGGCGCAGGCATCGCGCAGGATCTGCTCGCCCATCAGCTTGGTGCGACCGTAGGGGTTGATCGGCCGCTGGTGCGTGTCCTCGGCGACCGGCAGCCGGTCGGGCACGCCATAGGTCGCGCAACTGCTGCTGAACACGAGCGAACCGACGTCGTGCGCCCGCATGACCTCGATCAGCGTGATCATGCCGCCGACATTGGCGCGATAGTAACGCGTCGGTTCGGCCATCGACTCACCGACGTTGGTGAGCGCCGCGAAGTTGATGACGGAGTCGGGCCGGTGCTCGCGCATGGCGGCTGCGAGTGCGACGGGATCGTTGATGTCGCCCTGGACCAGCGGCCCCCACCTCACCGCCCACGGGTGGCCCGTGTGCAGATTGTCATAGGCGATCGGCAGATGGCCTGCACGGGCGAGCGCCTTGCATGTATGCGAACCGATATAGCCAGCGCCCCCTGCCACCAACACACGCACTATTTCGTTCCTCGCTCGAATGCCCGGAGAGCAGGATAGCCCATTTGCAGGTCAGCGCCGAACAAGCCTGTCAGGCCTCTCCGCGAGATGGCACCCGAAATTGTCCGCGATATCGTCCACCGCCCCCGCCCGAGAACATTCTTCATGATAAATGCGAACTCGCGGTGGCTTGACGAGGCCGGCACTTCCGAGCAAACGGACATTCCCGCGCGGCCGCGCACCCGTCCGAGGCCCCGATCGCGTGCTCGACAGAGGCGCGACCCGACCCTCGCAAGTCGTTGATAAGTCGGATAAAACCCCTCGCTTCGATCGAAAGGCTTTCGTGCATGTCCAAGAATGATCTCGTCGTCGTGACCGGCGCCGGTGGCTTTATCGGCGGCCATCTGGTGAAGGTCCTGCAGCAGCGCGGCCACACCAGGATTCGCGCGGTCGACGTGAAGCCGCTCGAGGAGTGGTACCAGAAGATCCCGGGTGTCGAGAACCAGGTGGGCGATCTCGCCCTGCTCGAGCCCTGCCGCAAGGCCGCCCACGGCGCCGCGATGATCTACAACCTCGCCGCCGACATGGGCGGCATGGGCTTCATCGAGACCCACAAGGCCGAATGCATGCTGTCGGTGCTCGTCAGCACCCACATGCTCGTCGCCGCCAAGGAAGCCGGCGTGCCGCGCTTCTTCTATTCTTCCTCGGCCTGCGTCTACAACGGCGACAAGCAGACCGACGCCAATGTCACGGCGCTCAAGGAAGAGGACGCCTATCCTGCCCTGCCCGAAGACGGCTACGGCTGGGAGAAGCTCTTCAGCGAGCGCATGGCCCGGCACTATCGCGAGGACTACGGCATCGCCACCCGCGTGGCCCGCTATCACAACGTCTACGGGCCGGAAGGCACCTATGACGGCGGCCGCGAGAAGGCCCCGGCCGCGATGTGCCGCAAGGTCATCGCCGCCAAGCTGTCGGGCAAGCACGAGATCGAGATCTGGGGCGACGGCGAGCAGACCCGTTCGTTCATGTACATCGACGACTGCACAGAGGGCACCATCAAGCTCGCGGAGAGCGACATCGTCGAGCCTCTGAACATCGGCAGCGACGAGCTGGTCAGCATCAACACGCTGGTCGACATCGTCGAGAAGATCGCCGGCATCAAGCTGAAGCGCAGCTACAAGCTCGATGCGCCGAAGGGCGTCCGCGGTCGCAACAGCGACAACACGCTGATCAAGAAGGTGCTGAACTGGGCCCCGTCCATCCGTCTCGAGGACGGCATGGAGAAGACCTACAAGTGGATCTACGACGAGATGACCTCGGGCAAGGCGTCGGTCGTCA
>JALHMN010000094.1 GCA_022844005.1 bacterium
GGCCGGGCGCCTCCTGCGCCGGGTGCGCGACTTCGGCTCCGTCGCCGGTGCCGCCCGGGTCGACCGCGCCGCCGCCGACGCCGCCCTGGAACGTCTGGAAGTCGACCGGCTCGGCCTCGATTCGATGGACCGCCGATATCTGCGCTGCATTGCCGAGAACTATGGCGGCGGCCCGGTCGGGATCGAGACCATCGCGGCGGCTCTTTCGGAGCCGCGCGATGCCATCGAGGACATCATCGAGCCCTATCTGATTCAGCTGGCCCTGGTGCAGCGCACCTCGCGCGGGCGCGTCCTGTCCTCCGCCGCCTTCGGGCATCTCGGCCTCGCCCAGCCGAACCGGGCGGCGGCCCAGCCCGACCTATTGGACGACGCGGAGGCGGAAGATGCATGAGACCGCCACCCGTGGCCGCATCGAGGACGAAGAGCACATCCTTCCCATGCGCGTGCATTGGGAGGATACCGATGCCTCGGGCATCGTCTACTACGCCAACTACCTGCGCTTCATCGAACGGGGGCGGAGCGACCTGTTGCGCCTCGCCGGACTTCGCCAGCAGGAGATGTGGGACCGCGAGGGTCTCGCCCTCACCGTCCGATCGGTCTTCGTGGACTACCTGCGTCCGGCTCGGCTCGACGACGACATCGAGGTGCGTTCGCGCCTCGTCGACATCAAGGGGGCCAGCATGACCGCTGCCCAGATCGTCCGGCGCGAGGCTGAGGATCTGGTCCGCGCCGAGGTCCGTATCGCTTGCATAGATCGCGCCGGCCGTGCCCGCCGCCTGCCCGCCGCCGTGCGGGAGGCGCTTGCACGGCTGTCGCCCGATTCCGCCGGGGACTGAAAGAAAGATGGAAAGAGACGTAAACGCTTCCCAACTCGCCGGCTCGGTGCCGGCGCATGTGGATTTCTCGATCATCGGCATGTTTTTTCAGGCCGATATCGTCGTCAAGATCGTGATGCTGATGCTTGTCCTGGCCTCGATCTGGTCCTGGGCCATCATCATCGAGAAGAGCATCCGGCTGCGCAAAGTGGCCCAGCAGGCCGACAAGTTCGAGAACGACTTCTGGTCCGGCGGCTCGCTCGACCAGCTGGCCGACCGTATCGGCGTGCGGCCCGACCATCCGATGGCGATCTTGTTCATTTCCGCCATGCGCGAATGGAAGCGTTCCTCCGAACGCGGCCTCGCGCGCGGCGAGGGTCTCATGGGCGGGGTGCAGCAGCGCGTCGCCCAGGTCATGCGCGTGACCATCGACCGTGAGATGGAACGTCTCGAGCGCTATACGGGTTTCCTTGCCACGGTCGGCTCGACAGCCCCCTTCGTCGGCCTGTTCGGCACAGTCTGGGGTATCATGAACAGCTTCCAATCGATCGCGGCGTCCAAGAACACCTCGCTCGCCGTCGTCGCGCCCGGCATCGCCGAGGCCCTGTTCGCGACCGCGCTCGGCCTCGTCGCCGCTATTCCCGCCGTCATCGCCTACAACAAGATCACAGCCGATCTCGGCCGCTACACCACGCGGCTCGAGGGCTTCACGGGCGAGTTCCAGGCGATCCTCTCGCGGCAGATCGACGAGGAGGCGGCCTGATCATGGCCATGTCGATCAAGACGCCGCACCGCGGCGCCCGGCGCCGGCCGCCGATGTCGGAAATCAACGTGACGCCTTTCGTCGACGTCATGCTGGTGCTGCTCATCGTCTTCATGGTGACGGCGCCGCTTCTCACGGTGGGTGTCACGGTCGACCTGCCGAAGGCCTCTGCCCCCAACATCAAGGGCAATGACGAACCGCTGGCGGTCTCGATCAATGCCCAGGGCGAGGTCTTCCTGATGGAAACCAGGCTCGAGGTCGACGAACTCGGCCCCCGGCTGAAGGCGATCGCCCAGAACGATCTGGAGCGCCGCATCTTCGTTCGCGGCGATACGGGCATTCCCTACGGCCGGGTCATGCAGGTGATGGGGGCGTTGAACGACGCCGGCTTCACCAAGGTGGCGCTGGTCACCCAGTTGCCGCAGGCGGAAGCGCCGCGGCGCGCGTCGCAGCGCTGAGATGGCGTGGACGGCATGATGCAGGAACAGGGCATGCGAACCGCACTCGGCGCCTCGGCGGCGCTGCACGCGGTCGTCGTCCTCGCCGCCTTCGTCGGCCTGCCCTTCCTGACGCCCGAGCCGCTGCCGGTCGAGACCACGATGCTGGTGGAACTGGCGCCGATCGCCGACAAGACGAACCAGCCCCGGCCGGAACCGCCGAAGCCGGAACCTGCACCGCCGAAGGTGGCGCAGCCCAAGCCCGAACCTCCCAAGCCCGAGCCCCCGAAGCCGGAACCGCCGAAGCCCGAGCCCCCGAAGCCGGAACCGCCGAAGCCGGAGCCGCCCAAGCCCGCGCCGCCGCCTCCGGAACCACCGAAGCCTGCGCCCCCGCCGCCTGAGCCGCCCAAGCCCGAGCCGCCCAAGCCTGAGCCAGCGAGGCCGGAACCCGCCCCATTGCCGGAGAAGAAGGTGGAGGTACCCCCGGCGCCGAAGCCTGCGCTGCCCAAGCCGCGCGCTCCCGAGCCGCCGAAGCCGGCGTTCGACGCGAGCAAGCTGGCTGCGCTACTGGACAAGCGCCTGACTCAGTCCGCGGCGCCGACCCCGGCGCAGCCGACGCAGTCCAGCACCCCACAGCAGCCCAGCGCCTCGCAGTCCGGCTCGCTCGACCAGCCGATGTCGATGAGCGAGATCGATGCCATCCGACGGCAGATCGAGCAGTGCTGGAGCCCGCCGGTGGGCGCCCGCGATGCGGGTGATCTCGTCGTGCGCGTGCGGGTGCTGCTCAACCCGGACGGATCGCTTCGCCAGCAGCCGGAGTTGCTGGATCGCAGTCGCATCAACGAACCGTTCTGGCGGGCGGCCGCCGAAAGCGTCACCCGCGCCATCAACCGCTGCTCGCCGCTCCGTGATCTGCCGGCGGCCAAGTACGACCGCTGGCGCGATATCGAGTTCACGTTCAATCCGAAGGACATGCTGGGATGACCAACACCTTCCGCCTCTTCATTGCCGTCATCGGCCTTCTGGCCTTGGCCGCGCCGGCCTCGGCGCAGCTGCGCATCGACATCATGCGGGCCAATCCCGAGCCGCTGCCGATCGCGGTGTCGGATTTCGATACCGAACAGCCGCAGGGCCAGCGCTACGTCACCGACATCGCCCGCGTCGTGCGCGCCAATCTCGAACGCTCGGGCCTGTTCGCTCCGCTCGACCCGAAGGCGCATATCCAGCCCGCGGCCGAGATGCGGGTGCAGCCGCGCTTCCAGGACTGGCGGGTGATCAAGGCCCAGGCGCTGGTGACCGGGCGCGTCGAGACGGTGCCGGACGGACGCATCCGCGTCGAATTCCGGCTGTGGGACGTCTTCGCCGAGCAGCAGATGACGGGGCTCGCCTATTTCACCAATCCCGACAACTGGCGGCGCATCGCGCATCTGATCTCGGATCAGATCTACAAGCGCCTGACCGGCGAAGAGGGTTACTTCGATACCCGCATCGTCTTCGTTTCCGAGACCGGGCCGGACGCCCGGCGGATCAAGCGCCTCGCGATCATGGACCAGGACAGCGAGAACCTGCGCTATCTCACCGACGGCCGCTTCCTGGTGCTGACGCCGCGCTTCTCGCCCACCAACCAGGAAATCACCTACCTGTCCTACAACAACGACAATCCGCGGGTTTATCTCTACAACATCGACACCGGGCGCCAGGAAGTGGTGGGCGATTTCCCGGGCATGACCTTCGCGCCGCGCTTCTCCCCGGATGGCAACACCATCGCCATGAGCATGGCCCGCGACGGCAATTCCGACATCTTCTCGATGGATCTGCGGACCCGCGCCATCCGCCGGCTGACCTCCGATGCGGCGATCGACACCAGCCCCAGCTATTCGCCCGATGCGCGCCGGATCGTCTTCACCTCCGATCGCGGCGGCACCTCGCAGCTCTACACGATGGAGGCGGACGGCTCGAATCAGCGCCGGATCAGCTTCGGCGACGGGCGCTATTCGACCCCGGTCTGGTCTCCGCGCGGTGACATGATCGCCTTCACGGTGCAGCGCGGCGGACGGTTCGGGATCGGCGTGATGCGGGTCGACGGGTCCGGTGAGCGCCTGCTGGCGGAGAGCTTCCTCGACGAAGGCCCGACTTGGGCGCCGAACGGGCGCGTACTGATGTTTTTCCGCCAGTCGCCCGGAGACCGCCAGGGGCGTGGCGCCCGCGTGCGGGTGATGTCGGTCGACCTGACTGG
Organism: bacterium; assembly: GCA_022844005.1. GTDB lineage: Bacteria > Pseudomonadota > Alphaproteobacteria > Ferrovibrionales > Ferrovibrionaceae > Desertibaculum. The sequence goes on from JALHMN010000094.1 coordinate 4,252, forward strand.
GCACAATTTGCGTGAAATTGTAACACCGACGGATGCTTCGGATCCCGCTTGGTCACCTCCGGCGCCCTTGAAGTGACGGAGATCACGGCAGGTTGCAATTCGGCAACAATAATTGGAAACCGGAGGGAATTTTGGGAACATCCCCTTGTCCGGGAATTTTAGCCTGCATATAGTCCAGCGGACATTCGGAAATGAAGCCGATACCGCCGCGCCCGAGCGGCTGTCCGCGACAGCGTGACGTAAACTGATCTACGAGCAACTGACCCTTGGAGGGGATTACTTAAGATGCGCGTCCTTTCGCATGGCACCAAGCTGATCGCCCTGGTCGCCGGTGGCCTTCTTCTCGCCGCGTGCGAGAGCACGCCGGAAACCGGTGGCGCCGCCACCAGTGGCGGCACGACTGCCGCGGCACCTGCCGCCCGTCCGATGGCAGCCGCGCCCGCCGCCCCGGGGGTTACCCCCGGCAGCGCCCAGGATTTCATCCTGAACGTCGGTGATCGCGTGTTCTTCGATTTCGACAAGTTCGACCTGAAGCCGGCCGCGCGCACCACGCTCGACCGTCAGGCCGCTTGGCTGAAGCAGTACGGCGCCCGCACCCTCACCATCGAGGGACATGCCGACGAGCGCGGCACCCGCGAGTACAACCTCGCGTTGGGTGAGCGTCGCGCGAATTCGGCCAAGAACTACCTGGTCAGCCAGGGTGTCGCGGCTGCGCGCGTGAAGGTCATCTCCTACGGCAAGGAGCGCCCGGTTGCGCTCGGTCACAACGAGGCGGCGTGGTCACAGAATCGCCGCTCGGTGTCCGTCGTCAACTGACGCAGCGCCGTTTCCGGCCGGAGCTTCCGGCTGGATGCTGAGTACCCGGCGCCCGCTTCCGAAAGGAGGCGGGCGCCGTTGCTTTTGGGGAAGGCGGTCGGCCGCGTTCCCACCCTTCCCTCGATGATCGCAATTTTGCCCTGATCCGGGCGCGCTTCAGCCGCGATGCGCCGGGAACTTTGCGCTGGCCCGCCGATTGAGGCGGTGACCGAGAGCGAAGAACAAGGATACGGGGACATGAAGACGAGATCGTTCGCGCCGATGCCGATGCTGGTGGCGGCAGCACTGATGGCCGGCTGTGCCTCCGACGATGAGGCAATCAGGAGCTCGACGGGTACCGGCGGCGGCGTGCCGCCCGCGCAGCAGACTTCCCGGGCCGCGGATTCGTCGGTTCTGGCCGCACCCCCTGCCGGCCGTGCGGTGGAAACCGGCGCGGCGGAGGAGTTCCGGCTGAATGTGGGCGACCGGGTGCTCTTCGGTCTCGATCGATACGACCTCAATCAGACGGCGCAGAGCACCCTCGACCGGCAGGCGGCGTGGCTGTCGCGCAACCCCTCGCGGCAGCTGGTCATCGAAGGTTATGCCGATGAACGCGGAACCCGCGAGTACAACCTGGCCTTGGGTGAGCGCCGTGCCGAGGCGGTGAAGAACTACCTCGCCTCGAAGGGCATCCCCGCCGATCGCATCCGGGTCATTTCCTACGGGAAGGAACGGCCGGTGGTGGCGGGCCACGACGAGAGCGCCTGGTCGCAGAACCGGCGCGCGGTCACTGTCCTGAATTGATATCGGGGCTAATGCGCGGCTGCGCCGGCATCGCGCCCGGTCAGTCGCGCACGCTCCATTTCGATACGATTGGCGCGGCGCTTCCTTAAAGCCGTCGCTATTGTTAGCTAGTCGTTGATATGGCCGATTCGCCGGTTTCGCCGCCGGCATCAGAAGCGAGGTCGCGATGCGCTACGCGGCGTTGATCATCCTTTCCGTCTTGACCGTTTCCGCGGCACCCGTGGCCGCGCAGGACGTTCGCGTGCTGCAGGATCGCCTGCAGCGCCTCGAATCCGAACTGGTCCAGTTGCAAAGGCAGGTTTATCGGGGCGGTGCCGCTGCCCCGCCCTCTGGCATGGTGGCGCCCGCGCCGACGACCGGCGGGGGGGCAGGCGACGGTTCGGCCTACGGGATTCTGCTCACCCGAGTCGATCAGCTCGAGGAGCAGCTGCGCAATCTCACGGGCCGGCTGGAGCAGTCGGAGTTCCGGAATCAGCAACTGCAGCGTCGGGTCGACAAGCTGGTCGAGGATGTCGACTTCCGCTTCGCCCAGTTGGAGAAGAAGGAAGCCGCGGATGCCGGCACGCCGACACCGCTGGCGCCGGTTCCGCTCGCGCCTGGACAGTCCGGGCCGGCCGCCACACCGCCGGCACCAGGCACTTCGGCGGGGCCCGGCGCTCCGCCGGCCACGCTCGGCACCATTCCGGCGACGGCCATGCAGCAGCAGCGTGTAGCTGCCGCTCCACCGCCCGCCTCAGCGGGCAAGTTGCCCCCCGGCACCACGCAGGAGCGCTACAACTACGCCGTCAAGCTGCTGCAGCAGGGTGATTACGCGGCCGCCGAATCGGCTTTCACCGAGTTCACGACCGCGCATCCGAACGATCCGCTGACCGCCAACGCGCAGTACTGGGTGGGCGAGACCTATTTCGCGCGCAATCAGTTCGACCGCTCGGCAAAGGCGTTCCTCGCGGGCTATCAGAAATACCCGAAAAGCGCCAAGGCGCCCGACAACCTGCTGAAACTGTCTATGAGCCTGACCAATCTCAATCAGAAGCAGGAAGCCTGCGCGGTCCTGAAGCAGCTCTCGACGGAATTTCCGAACGCGGATGCCCAGAACAAGCAGGCCGCCGCGCGCGAACGTACCCGCGCCGGCTGCAAGTAGGGCGCCGAGGCGGGATGCCGCGCCCTGGCGGGACCGGGGCGGTCGAGGCCATCGAGTTCGACCGGCTGATGGCGGCCTTGGGCGACTGGCCGGGCTGGCCCTCGGCGGTCGTCGCGGTGTCCGGCGGGCCGGACAGCATGGCGCTCTCGCTCCTGGTCGATCGCTGGATGCGCGCGCGGGGCGGTACCCTGCTGGCCGTCACCGTCGATCACGGCCTGAGGCCCGAAGCGGCGCGCGAGGCGCGACGCGTCAAAGCATGGCTTTCGGCACGCGGCATCACCCATCGGACGATGCGCTGGGGCGGGCCGAAGCCCTCGTCGAATGTCGCCGCTGTGGCCCGCGAAGCCCGGTATGCCTTGCTGGCGAAGGCGTGCCGCCGTGCCCGGACCGCCGGCCTGCTCCTCGGGCATCAGCAGGAGGACCAGGCGGAAACGTTCCTGCTGCGGCTGGGGCGGGGCAGTGGCGTCGACGGGCTGGCGGCGATGGCCTTGCGTAGCAGCCGGGCCGATCTTGAGTTGCTGCGCCCCTTGCTCGATCTCCCGCGGGCTCGGCTGATCGCCACGCTGCAAGCCTGCGGGCAACCCTGGATCGAGGATCCCAGCAACACCGATCCAAGGCATGCCCGGGTTCGCGTCCGTGCGCTTCTGCCGCAATTGGCGGCGGCCGGAATCGCGCCGGCGCGGATCGCGGCGGCTGCCGCGAACCTGCGCCGCGCGCGACAGGCGCTGGAGGCGGCCGCGGACGGACTGCTGGCGGCCGCGTTTGTCGTTCGTGCCGAGGGGGCGAAGATCGATGTCGCCGTCTTCGCCGCCGCCCCCCGTGAGGTCGGCCTGAGGGGCTTGGACCGGGTTTTGCGTCGGGTCGGCGGCCGCCACCTGCCGCCCAGGCTGGATCGGCTGGAGCGCACCTATGATGCGATCATCCGCGGTGATGCCGGCAGACGGACATTTTCAGGCTGCCTTCTGCGGATTCAGGCCGGATTCGTCCATGTTACACCGGAGAGGCGCGGATACCGTCCTTGACCTTGGGCAAGTTCACGACCATTTGCTGGAAAGGTTCAAAAGAACCCCGTGGATGGCGGAAAATTAACGCGACCATGATGGCATGGCACCTGTATGCTGAAGCGTCTCGCGCGTTAACCTTTCGTGTCGGCACGTTTCACGCGCTCGGAGGAGGCTCCCTAGTCCAGTGAATCCGCTCGGTCGTAACCTCGCTCTGTGGATCATCATCGCGCTGCTGGTGGTGGCGCTGTTCAACCTGTTCCAAAGCAATCCGGTTCGTGGACCGTCGGCCGATGTCGCCTATTCCGACTTCGTGAACGACGTGAACAACGGCCTTGTTGCCGATGTGACGATCCAGGGCAACATCATCGAGGGCCACGGCCGCGACGGCAGGTCCTTCCGGACCTATGCGCCCTCGGATCCGGGCCTCGTGCAGCGTCTCACCGACCGCGGTGTCCGCGTCACCGCGCGCCCGCAGGAGGAAGGGAATCCGCTTTTCCAGGTGCTGATCTCCTGGTTCCCGATGCTGCTCCTGATCGGCGTCTGGATCTTCTTCATGCGCCAGATGCAGGCGGGTGGCGGCAAGGCCATGGGCTTCGGCAAGTCGAAGGCGCGCCTTCTGACCGAACGCCAGGGTCGCGTCACCTTCGAGGATGTCGCCGGCATCGAGGAGGCGAAGGACGAACTGAAGGAAATCGTCGATTTCCTGAAGGACCCGCAGAAGTTCCAGCGCCTCGGCGGCCGCATCCCCAAGGGCTGCCTGCTCGTCGGTCCGCCCGGCACCGGCAAGACGCTGCTCGCCCGCGCCATCGCGGGTGAAGCGAACGTGCCCTTTTTCACCATCTCGGGCTCCGACTTCGTGGAAATGTTCGTGGGCGTCGGCGCCAGCCGTGTGCGCGACATGTTCGAACAGGGCAAGAAGCACGCGCCCTGCATCATCTTCATCGACGAAATCGATGCCGTCGGCCGGCATCGCGGCGCCGGGCTCGGCGGCGGCAACGACGAGCGCGAGCAGACGCTGAACCAGCTCCTGGTCGAGATGGACGGCTTCGAGGCGAATGACGGCGTGATCCTGATCGCGGCCACCAACCGTCCCGACGTGCTGGACCCCGCGCTGCTGCGTCCCGGCCGCTTCGACCGCCAGATCGTGGTGCCGAACCCGGATATCTCGGGCCGCGAGCAGATCCTGCGCGTGCACCTGAAGAAGGTGCCGGCGGCGCCCGACGTGGAGGCCCGCACCATCGCCCGCGGTACGCCGGGCTTCTCCGGCGCCGATCTCGCCAACCTGGTGAACGAGGCGGCGCTGCTCGCCGCGCGCAAAAACAAGCGCGCCGTGACCATGGTCGAGATGGAAGAGGCCAAGGACAAGGTGATGATGGGCGCCGAGCGGCGTTCCATGGTGATGAACGAGGAAGAGAAGCTCGCCACCGCCTATCACGAGGCGGGGCATGCCATCGTCAACCTCGAGATCCCGGAATGCGACCCGTTGCACAAGGTGACGATCATTCCGCGTGGCCGGTCGCTCGGCAGCACCTGGAGCCTGCCGGAGCGTGACCGTCTCAGCTACACCATGCTCTGGATGAAGGCCCGCATCGCTCAGGCTTTCGGCGGACGCGTCGCCGAGCAGTTGATCTACGGCGAGACCCACCTGAACAGCGGCGCCTCCAGCGATCTCAAGGCCGCGACCGGTCTTGCCCGCAGCATGGTGACCGAGTTCGGTATGTCCGAAAAGCTCGGGCCGTTGCGCTACAACGACAATGAGGAAGAGGTTTTCCTCGGTCATTCGGTGACCCAGCGCAAGAACGTCTCCGATGCCACCGCCCAGCTGATCGACGAGGAGGTTCGCCGCCTCGTCGAGGAAGGCGAGGCGCGGGCCCGGAAGATCCTGTCCGAGCACATCAACGAGTTGCACGCCATGGCCAAGGCGTTGATGGAGTACGAGACCATCAATGGCGAGGAGGCCAAGCTGATCATGAAGGGCGAGCCGATCATGCGCGCGCCTTCCGAGCCGCCGCCCGAATCGGGGGGACGTTCGGCGGTGCCCCCGACCCGCACGCGGCCGCGGCCCGGCGGAGGTCCCGCCGGTCTGGAGCCCGAACCGCAACCCGGCGCCTGATCCCGCCGGAAGACGTCAGGAAGCAGGGGCGGTGCCGAGGGGCGCCGCCCTTTGCCGTTCGGGGGCACCGATGATCATTCCCGGGGGACTGCTGTCCGGAGCAGAGGCTACCGCCGCCATCGCCGCCGGCACGGCGCTGCCGCTCGCCGGGGGATGGGCGGCCTTCGCCACCTTTCGCACCGGCCCCGAGGCACGGCCGATCTTCGTCTCGTCGCTGACCGACCGGACATCGCTGGCCGCCCTCTGCGGCCTGCGGCCGCCTTTCGCCGGCTTGATGCTGGACCGGCCCCTCGTCGCCGGTATCCTGAACGTCACGCCGGACAGTTTCTCCGATGGCGGCAAGGCCTACGGCACCGAGGCCGCCATCGCCCAGGGTCGCCGCCTGGTCGAGGAGGGGGCCGATATCCTCGACATCGGCGGCGAGAGCACGCGCCCGGGGGCGGCCGAGGTGTCCGCCGGGGAGCAGATCGACCGGGTCCTGCCGGTGATCGCGGCGCTGGCCGGAGACGGCGTCCCGCTGTCGGTGGATACACGTAGCGCTACGGTGATGGCGGCGGCCCTCGCCGCCGGCGCGACCATCGTCAACGACGTCAGCGCCCTGACCCACGACCCCGACGCGCTGGCGGTGATCGCCGGCTCGCAAACCTCCGTCATCCTGATGCACAGCCGCGGTACGCCCCAGACCATGCTGGGCGAGAGCGGCTACGACGACGTCCTGGCCGAGGTCTACGCAGCCCTGGCCGAACGGGTCGAGGCCTGCCTCGCCGCCGGGATTCCGCGCGGGCGGATCGCCGTCGATCCCGGGATCGGCTTTGCCAAGACCGGCGAGCAGAACCTGATCCTGCTGCGCGACATGGCGACCTTTCACGGCCTCGGCTGCGCGGTGATGGTGGGTGCCTCGCGCAAGCGCTTCATCGGCACCATCACGGCCGTGGCCGAGCCGGCCGGCCGCATCGCCGGCTCGCTCGCCGTCGCACTGCATATGGCGGCCCAGGGGGTGCAGATCCTCCGCGTCCACGACGTCGCCGAAACCCGCCGGGCGCTGACGCTCTGGCGGGCCGTCGTCCAGGCCTGACGAAACGTCGTTAACGGAGTATTTTCCCTGACCGGTCAGCGTGATCCGGAACCGCAGTCAGCTTCGAGGTTTGGGCAATGACCCGCACGCTTTTCGGTACCGACGGCATCCGCGGCCGGGCCAATTCCGAGCCGATGACCCCCGAGACGGCCCTTCGCGTCGGCATGGCGGCGGGCGCCTATTTCGTCCGCGGCGGTCATCGACACCGCGTCGTCATCGGCAAGGACACCCGGCTCTCGGGCTATATGATCGAACCCGCGCTGGTGGCGGGCTTCGTTTCCGTCGGCATGGACGTGATTCTGCTCGGCCCGCTGCCCACCCCCGCCGTGGCCAGCATGACCCGCTCGCTCAGGGCCGACCTCGGCGTCATGATCTCGGCTTCCCACAACGCCTATTACGACAATGGCATCAAGCTGTTCGGCCCCGACGGCTACAAGCTTTCCGACGAAGCGGAACGCGAGATCGAGTCGTTGATCCGCGGCGACAAGGCGATCGAGCGGGCGGCTTCCGACAAGCTCGGCCGCGCCTCGCGCCTGGACGACGCCCAGGGCCGCTACATCGAATCGGCCAAGAACACCTTCCCCAAGGGTAAGCGCCTCCAGGGCCTCAAGATCGTTCTCGACTGCGCCAACGGTGCCGCCTATCGCGTGGCGCCGACCGTGCTGTGGGAGCTGGAGGCGGAGGTCATTCCCCTCGGTGTCGCCCCCGACGGCTTCAACATCAACAAGGATTGCGGCTCGACCGCGACCGAGGCGATGCGCGCGGCGGTGATCTCCAAGGGAGCCGATCTCGGCATCGCGCTCGACGGCGACGCCGATCGGCTGGTGATCGCGGACGAGAAGGGGCAGCTGATCGACGGCGACCAGTTGATGGCGCTGATCGCCGGGCGCTGGCATGCCGAGGGGCGGCTGAAGGGCGGCGGCATCACCGCCACGGTGATGTCGAACCTCGGTCTGGAGCGGCACATCGGCGGGCTGGGCCTGCGCCTGGACCGCGCGGCGGTCGGCGATCGCTACGTGCTCGAGAACATGCTGAAGGTCGGCCACAACGTCGGCGGCGAGCAGTCCGGCCACATGATCCTGAGCGACTTCGCCACCACCGGCGACGGGTTGCTGGCGGCCTTGCAGGTGCTGTCGGTGATCGTCGACGACGGCCGGCCGGTCAGCGAGGTCTGCCGCTGCTTCCAGCCGCTGCCGCAGGTCCTGAAGAATGTGAAGCGCGAGAAGAAGGCGCTCGAAGCCGAGAGCGTGAAGAAGGCGATCGACGCCGTGCGGCTGCGGCTCGGAAACCAGGGCCGCCTCCTGATCCGTCCCTCCGGCACCGAACCCGTCATCCGCGTCATGGCCGAGGGCGAGGACACGCTCTTGGTCAAGACCGTGGTCGACGAGCTTTGCGACGTCATCGCCAAGGCGGCGGCGTGAAGGGGCGCGTCCTCATCATCGCCGGCTCCGATTCCGGCGGCGGCGCGGGCATCCAGGCGGATATCAAGGCGGTCACCGCGCTCGACGGTTTCGCCATGACGGCGATCGCCGCGCTGACAGCGCAGAACACGCAGGGCGTCTTCGGCATCCATGCCGTTCCGGTCGAATTCGTGCGCCTGCAGATGCGTCTCTGCCTGGAAGATCTCGGCGCCGATTGCCTGAAGACCGGCATGCTGGCGACGGCGGAGATGATCGAGGCGGTGGTGGCCGAGCGCGCGGCGAGCGCGCCCGACGTGCCCCTGGTCGTCGATCCGGTGATGGTGGCCAAGGGCGGCGACCGGCTGCTGGCCGAGGAGGCGACCGAGGCGCTTCTCACCCGCCTGCTGCCCGCTGCCACGCTCCTCACACCGAACCTGCCGGAGGCAGAGGTGCTGAGCGGCAGGCCGGTGCGCAGCCTGGCCGAGATGGAAGCCGCCGGGCGGCTGCTGCTCGAACGCGGACCCAGGGCGGTGCTGATGAAGGGGGGGCATCTGCCTGGCGATTCGCTGACCGATCTGCTGGTGACGGCCGAGGGAATCGAAGCCTTCTCCGGCCCCCGCATAGACAGCCGGCACACCCACGGCACCGGCTGCACGCTCGCCTCCGCCATCGCCACCGGCATCGCCCAGGGCCTTACCCTGCGCGACGCCGTCGCCCGGGCACGGGCCTATGTGCGCGAAGCGATCCGTACCGCGCCCGGCTTCGGGCATGGGCACGGCCCGCTCAACCACGCTCATACCGTCGCCGGCTTTCCGCGGGCCTGATCCCGCTCAGCCGGGAAGCGGCGTCAGGCGATAGACCCGCACGCCGAACGGCGGAAAGGCGTCGGTCCATTGCCCGGACCCGGCATCCGGCCCCGCCGGATCCTCGAACAGGCGGGCGAGGGCGAAACCGCGGCCCTCGAACTCGAAGCGGGCATTCAGCGGCACGTTGTCGATATTGACGGCGATCAGCACCAGATCGGCCCCGTCCGGTTTCAATAGGGCGCGGATCGGCGTCGGGCTCTTCGCTTCGCCCGACACCGCGACCCGATAGGGGATGTCCGCCGTCGGCTGCAGCAGCACGGGCCCCAGGACCGAAAGCTCGTGATTGAGGATGCGCACCGTCTGCCACAGCCTCCGGCTCGCCTCCGCCTGCGCCGCAGTGGCGACCAGCGGCGGATATCGCGGTGCCGGGTCGTAGGGCAGGGCGGCGACCCCGTGGTCGGCCGGCGTATCCGGGGCGATTCCCACCACGCGCCCGCCGCGCGTGACCGGACTGTCAAAGGCAAACCAGAAGACGCCACTGATGCCCTGCACCAGGCCGGCATAGAGCATGCCGCGGGCCTGGCCCGGGTTCGGCAGGAACCATTCGAAGATCGGGCTGGCGAAGCCCTGCGCATACCACCACAGCGGCTTGCCCTCGCCGTTCTCCATCCGCGCCAGCGCCAGGGTCTCGGCGATGCCCCGCTCGCCGGCGAAGCTCTCCGCCGGCGGATACATGAACGGGTACTTCCACTGCGCATGGACGTCGGCGGCCCGGCTCCAGGCGCGCCACACTTCCGTGCGCGGCGGGCTGATGCTGGGGCTGTTGACGGTCAGCACCAGCCGGGCCGGATCGATCGCCTGGATCGCCCGCTTCGTCGCCAGGAATGAACTCAGCCGATTGCCCGCCGACTCGTCCGGCCATTGCATCGAGGGTTCGTGGTCGACCTCGAAGGCCAGCATGCCCGGGTCGCCCTTGTAGCGGGCCGCCAGATCCGGCGTCGCATAGGGCCAGACCACCTTGAGGCCGAGTTCGGCCGCCCGCGGCACCACCACGGCCGGGTCCTGCAGCTGGAACGGGGCGATGGTGTTGAAGCCGGCCCGCGCCAGCAGACCGAGGTCGTAGCGCCGGCCCAGGAACTCGCCCTGCAGCGCATGGGCGATCCCGATCAGGAAAAGCGACCGCGCCGGATCGAAATCCGTGAGGATCCCCCCGTCCTGGCCGACATGCGGCACGCCCCCCAGGTAGATTCGCTGCGGGGCGTCCGGCAGCGGACGGAACTCCTCCGCCTCGGGCGTTCCCATGAACAGCAGCAAACCGAACAACAGGGCTGCAGACCGGCTTGCGCCGAAATTGTTGTTGTGCACTACTATTGTCACGAGACGAACGGGGAGGATCTCGGATGAGCGGTCGAACAACGCCACCCTTCCGCGCCGATCATGTCGGCAGCCTGCTGCGACCCGACCGGCTCGTCGCCGCGCGCGACCGGCGCGACCGCGGCGAGATCACGGCCGATCAGCTGCGTGCGGTCGAGGACGAATGCATCGACGAGGTTGTGGCGATGCAGGAAAGCGTCGGCCTCAAGGGCATCACCGATGGCGAGTTCCGCCGCCGCTACTGGCATATCGATTTCCTGAGCGCCTTCTCGGGCGTTTCGGTGGTCGAGGCGAAGATCAAGGCGAAGTTCCATACCGCTGAGGGGGATCTCGAATGGCGGCCGCCGGGCATCCGTGTCGCCGGCCGTCTCGCCCGTCCGCGCTCGATCATGGCGGAAAGCTTCACGTACCTGAAGAAGGCAACGAAGCAGACCCCGAAGGTGACGATTCCCTCGCCCAGCACCATGCATTTCCGCGGCGGCCGGGCCGCGATCGACGCGCAGGCCTATCCCGACATGCAGCTCTTCTATGACGAGCTGGGCCGCATCTATGCGGAAGAGGTGGCCGAACTCGGCAAGCTCGGCTGCACCTATCTCCAGATCGACGAGGTCAACCTCGCCTATCTCTGCGATCCCGAACTGCGCGAGCAGGTGAAGGGCATCGGCGAGGATCCGGCCAAGCTCCCCTCCACCTATGCAAAGCTGATCAATGCTTCTGTCGCGACCAAGCCCGAAGGCATGACGCTCTGCATGCATCTGTGCCGCGGCAACTTCCAGTCGGGCTGGGTCGCCGAGGGCGGCTACGATCCCGTCGCCGAGATCCTGTTCAACGAGATCAACGTCACCGGCTATTTCCTCGAATACGACAGCGAACGTTCCGGCACCTTCGCGCCCTTGCGCTTCGTGCCGAAGGGGAAGGTCGTGGTGCTCGGTCTCGTCACCTCGAAGTCGGGCAAGCTCGAATCGGAGGACGAGCTGAAGCGGCGGATCGACGAGGCGGCGAAGTACTGCCCGCTCGAGCAGCTCGCCATCTCGGCACAATGCGGGTTCTCCTCCACCATCGAGGGCAACAAGCTCACGGTGGACGATCAACGCCGCAAGCTCGAACTCTGCGTCAAGGTGGCAACCAGCGTCTGGGGCGGGGTGTAGTCAGCCCGCCCCGTCAGGGCCTGTGGCGGAGGTCGACATCGGACGTTCGGTTATTCCGCCGCCACCGCCGGCGCGAGCGGATGCCGGAAGCTCTCCAGCAGCTGGGCTTCCTTGGCCTTGGCGGCCTTCAGGTGGCGTTCCTTCACGTGGCCGAAGCCGCGGATCTCTTCCGGGATGCGGGCAATCTCGGCCGCCAGCGCCAGATTTTCGGGGGTGAGGGCGGCCGCCAGTTCGGTCACCACCGCTTCGTACTCGCCGATCAGCCGGCGCTCCGTCCTGCGCTCCTCCGTCCGCCCGAACGGATCCGCCCAACTGCCGCGCAGCCCCTTCATCTTCGCCAGCAGCTTGAAGGCCTTGAACATCCAGGGGCCGTACTCGCGCTTCTTCAGCTCGCCCGTCTGTGGATCGCGCTGGGCGAAGAGCGGCGGGGCAAGATGGAAGGTGAGCTTGTAGTCGCCGTCGAACTGCGCGCGCAGCTTCTCCTCGAAGCCGCCATCTGTGTAGAGGCGCGCCACCTCGTATTCGTCCTTGTAGGCCATCAGCTTGTAGGCATAGCGCGCGACGGCTTCGGCGAAGCCGGTCAGGCCCTTGCCCTTCGCGCTTTCCGCCCGCTCCGCCAGAGCCACCAGGTCGGTATAGCGCTTCGCATAGGCCGCATCCTGATAGCCGGTCAGGAATTCGGCCCGGCGGGCCACCAGCTCCCCCAGCGTCTCGACCGTCTTCCGATCGCGCTTTGTGAGCTTCGTCACCGGCGCGGCGGCCTTTTCCACCGCCGGCAGATCGGCGGCGGCGACCCGGCCCCAGGCGAAGGCCTGGCGGTTCAAGTCGATCGCCGCACCGTTCATCTCGATGGCCTTGTCGATGGCTTCCAGGGAGACGGGCAAGAGGCCGCGTTGTGCCGCATAGCCCAGCATGAACATGTTGGTGCCGATGGCATCGCCGAGAAGGGCGGTTGCCAGCCGCGTCGCGTCGACGAAGTCGGTCAGGTTGTGGCCGGCCGCCTCTTTCACCCGCTCGCGCAACTGCCCCTCGCGGAAATCGATGTTGGGGTTCAGCGTGAAGCCCGCGGTCGGCGCCAGCGCGCTGTTGACCAGGGCATGGGTGACGCCCTTGCCCATGCGCGTCACCGCCTCCACGCCGGCCGAAACCACCATGTCGCAGCCGAGCAGCAGTTTCGCCTTCGCCGTGGCGACGCGGGAGGAGTGGATGTGGTCGGGCGTGTCGCCGACGCGCACATGCGTCACCACCGCGCCGTTCTTCTGCGCGAGCCCGGTCTGGTCGAGGACGGAGACACCCTTGCCCTCGAGATGCGCGGCCATGCCCAGGATGGCGCCGATGGTGACCACGCCGGTGCCGCCGATGCCGGTGACCAGGATGTCCCAGGGCTCGCCGGTCGGCGCCGTCTCCGGCTTCGGCAGTCGTGCCGCCAGTTGGCCCGGATCCAGCGCCTCCTTTGTTTCCACCTTGGCGCGGCGGATCTTGCCGCCGTTGACGGTGACGAAGGACGGGCAGAAGCCCTTCACGCAGGAGAAGTCTTTGTTGCAGGAAGACTGGTTGATCTTCCGCTTCCTGCCGAACTCGGTTTCCTGCGGCTCGACGGAGACGCAGTTCGACTGCACGGAGCAGTCGCCGCAGCCCTCGCAGACCGCCTCGTTGATGAAGGCGCGCTTCTGCGGATCGGGGAAGCGGCCGACCTTGCGGCGGCGGCGCTTCTCGGCGGCACAGGTCTGGTCGTAGATCATGACCGACACACCCTCGATCTCGCGCAGGTCCTTCTGCACACCGTCCAGGTCGTCGCGGTGATGAACGGTCACACCGGCCGCGAATTCATAGCCGGGCGGGTATTTCTCAGGCTCGTCGCTGACCACGACGATGCGCTTCACGCCCTCGCCATAGACCTGCTGGCTGATCTGCGCGACGGTCAGCGAATGCGGCTGTCCGCCGGTCATCGCCACCGCGTCGTTGAACAGGATCTTGTAGGTGATGTTGACGCCGGCATGAACGGCGGCGCGAATGGCGAGAATGCCGGAGTGCAGGTAGGTGCCGTCGCCGAGGTTGGAGAAGATGTGCTTGTCGGAGCAGAACGGCGCCTGGCCCATCCAGGCCGCGCCCTCGCCCCCCATCTGGCTGAAGGTGGATGTCTCGCGGTTCATCCAGATCGACATGAAGTGACAGCCGATGCCGGCCATGGCGCGGCTGCCCTCCGGCACCTTGGTCGAGGTGTTGTGCGGGCAGCCGGAACAGAAATAGGGGGTGCGCACGGTCGGCGGCGCGGAAGCCGCCACTTCGGCTTCCTTCGCCTCGATCAGCGACAGGCGCTCTCGCACGCGGACATTGTCGAGGAAGGCGGGGAGGCGGGCCAGTATGGCCTTGGTAATTCGCGCCGGGGTCAGTTCGCCGATCGAGGGCAACAGCGCGGCACCCCTCTCGTCCAGCTTTCCGGAAATGCGCGGACGCCTGTCCGCCGGCAGGGCATAGAGGATGTTCTTCAGCTGGCCCTCGATGATGCCGCGCTTCTCCTCGATCACCAGCACTTCGTCGAGACCGGTGCAGAAGTCGGAAATGCGGCTGGGCTCCAGCGGCCAGACCATGCCGACCTTGTAGATGGCGAGGCCCATGGCGGCGGCCATGCCCTCGTCGATGCCGAGATCGTCCAGCGCCTGGCGGGTATCGAGATAGGACTTGCCGGTGGTGACGATGCCGAAGCGAGGCTTCGCCGCACCGAAAACCTGACGGTCGATCTTGTTGGCGCGCCAGAAGGCCAGCACCGCGGGCATGCGGTGGGTGTAGTGCAGTGCCTCCTGCTCCTGGAAGGTATGCGGCCAGCGGATATGGACGCCGCCCGGCGGCAGTTCGAAATCGGAGGGGGTGAAAATCTCCAGCCCGTGCGGATCGGACATGACGGAGGCGGAACTCTCCGCCGTCTCGGTCAGGCACTTGAAACCGACCCAGGTGCCCGAATAGCGGCCCATGGCGATGCCGTAGAGACCGTATTCCAGATACTCGCGCACGTTCGCGGGGTGGAGATAGGGCAGCGCCAGGCTCTCGTAGTTGAACTCCGAATGACAGGCGACCGTGGATGAGGCGGCGGCATGGTCGTCGCCGGTCAGGCAGATGACGCCGCCATGCTTCGAGGTGCCGGCCAGATTGCCATGCCGGATGGCATCCATCGCCCGGTCCAAGCCCGGCGCCTTGCCGTACCAGAAGGCAAAGACACCGTCATAGTTGGCGGATTGGGGATACAGGTCGAGCTGCTGCGTGCCCCAGCAGGCGGTGGCCGCCAGCTCCTCGTTCAGCCCGGCCTCGAAATGGATATGGCCGTTCTTCAGGAACTTCTTCGCCTTCCACAGCGCCT
>JALHMN010000095.1 GCA_022844005.1 bacterium
CGTTGGTCCCGACCTTGCAACCCGATCCCGGCGCGATCGTCACCGGCCGGCTGGCGGGGGTGCGCGCGGCGGAGGGCGATGCGCAGGCGGCGCGCCGGCCGCCGATCATCTGAGCCACTGCCGGCTCGCCTGGATGCGCATCATCGCTAGAATGCCGCATACGGGGTGTCAGAGGGAGATCGCTCGCCGATGCGGGCAGACGTATTGAGTGCAACGCTCGTCGGCCGGCTCGGCTTTTCGGTCGGCGACCGGCAGGTGGTGACCAATTCGCGCAAGGCCGACGCGATGCTGGCCTATCTGTGCCTGGCGCCCGGCGCCACGCTGGCGCGCGAAACCGCGACCGGCCTCCTCTGGGGCGACAAGCCCGACCTGCAGGCGCGCTCCTCCCTGCGGCAGACCATCTTCCTGCTGAACAACGCCTTCCGCGCCGTGGGCTTCACCGGCCTCGACGTTCAGAAATCCCATATCGCGCTCCTGCCCGACCGCTTCGACACCGATCTCGCCGGCATCCTTTCCTCGGCCACCGCCGACGTGCCGCTGCACCCCAAGCTGCTGCACCAGAGCTTCGAGCCCTCGCTCCTGTTGCAGGGGCTGGATCATCTCGACGAGCAGTTCAGCGTCTGGCTCAACGTCCAGCGGCAGACGGTGCACGACCGCATCCGCTCCGGCCTGGAGCGCCGCCTCGCCCGCTGCACCGACCAGGAGACGGCCGAGGAAATCGCCCAGGCGCTCCTCAACCTCGATCCCTCGCACGAACCCGCCTGCCGGGCCCTGATGACGATCCGGGCCCGGACCGGCGACCAGACCGGCGCGCTCAGGGTCTACGAGGCGCTCTGGCATCACCTGGAGTCCGAATACGACACCGAGCCGACGGCCGAAACGCAGGAACTGGTCGCCCGGATCAAGCTGGGCGGGTTCGCCGACGCCGCCTCGCCCCCGGTGCCGGCCCTGGTCCCGGCACAGCTCCCGGCGCAGCCCCCGGCCGAACCGGTGGAGGAGATCTGCCCCCGCATCCTGATCAGCGAAGTGGATGTCCTGAACGTTTCCGGGACCAACGGCTTCGTCGCCTCGGTCTTCCGCCACGACCTGATGTCGCGCATGGTGCGGTTCCGCGAATGGACGGTGATCGAGAGCGCGCACATGTCGCCGGGCCAGATCCAGGCCCCGGCCTTCCAGCTCAGTTCCAGCGCCATCATCGAGGACGAGAAGCTCTATATCAGCCTCACCCTGCACGACATCCACAGCGGCCGGGTGATCTGGGGCGACAACTACCGGGTCGATGTCGCGACCCTGTTCTCGATGCAGCCCGAGATCGTGGCGCGGATCGCGCTCGGGGTGAACATCCACGCCTCGCGCGAACAGCTCGCCCGCTGCATGACGGCGCCGGAACTTTCGCTGCAGCACTACAACAGGTGGCTGCTCGGCCAGCAGCATCACTTCCAACACCTGCCCGAGGACTACGACCGGGCGATCACCATCTATCGCTCGCTGATCGAGGAGCGGCCGGCCTTCGCGCCGGCCTACAGCAGCCTCGCGCAGACCATGCATTCGCGGCACCTCGTCTATGTGGGCGAGCACCGCTCGCGGGCCAATTTGGAGGAGGCATCGGGCCTCGTCCGCGCCGCGCAGTCGCTCGACCCCTTCGATTCGCGTTCGCATCTCTGCGCGGCCTGGAACGCGATGATGACGGACCGCTTCGATGATGCGGAAACCAACCTCCATCTCGCCTACGACCTGAACGAGAACGATCCCTGGACGGTGGTGTCGGTGGCGACCGGCCTCGCCTTCTGCGGCAACACGCGGCTCGCCTCGGATCTCGCCAGGCGTGCCCTCAAGCTGAAATTCGTCGGCACGCCGGTGCAGTGGGGCTATCTCACCGGGCTGTGGTTTCTCTGCGGCGACTATGCCGCCGCCGCCGATGCCTACAACCGGGCAGGGCAGGGGTTCTTCCACGCCGCGCCCTGGGGCATCGCCGCTCTGGTGGAAACCGGCGATCTGGACACGGCACGGCAGCGCTGCGCGGCCCTGCTGGAGAGTTCGAGCCGCCGCTGGACCGCTGGACCCTCGCCGAGCCGCCAGGCGGTGGCGAAATGGGTCGCGCAGTGCTTCCCCGTGGCCGACAACGAGGCGCGGGAGCGTCTCGTCGCCGGCCTGGCGAGTGCTGGCCTGCCGCCGGTCTGACCCCGGCCGGATCTACCCGCAGAACGAGATGGTGTAGTCGCCGACGCGGCAGTACCAGAAGTCCAGGTGCTTCATCCCTTCGGGCTTGGCGCGTTCCTTGCCGGCCAGAAGCATCGTTTCGTAGAAGTCCGGCATCTCGTAGTCGGTGTTCTTCGCCGGCTTCTTGTGGAAGGCGATCGCGCTGTCGATCACCTTCTTCGGCGGCAGCCGCAACAACAGGACGTCGTCGGAGGGCTGGATGACCTGGATGCCCTTCACGCTGTCCAGCACCTTGGCCGCGCCCCGCTGCTGACAGGTCTTCTTGAATTCGTCGAGCGTCTTGGGCCAGGGCATCGGCACGCGCTTGTTGGCGGGCGGCTGCTGTCCGTCGCTGCTCAGGCGATAGCCCAGCGCATATTCGGAGATCAGCAGCCCGAAGGCCTTGTAGTCCAGGATCTCGACGTAGCGCATCAGTGACATGTCGGTTTTCGGTTTGGTGGCCATGTGTTTGTCCTTCCTGGTCTGATCGAACGCTTTGATCTCAACTTGCAAAGGGGAGCGGTTCGCCGGCCGCCGACGTCTTGTGGCGGGGATCCAGTTTCGTGTTGATCCATCGGATCAGCGAGGCCATGTCGCCGGGGACAGCGGCTCCGAAGACGCGTTTCATCGCCGCCGCGCGTGTGCCGACAGCGGGGGAATCCTCCCCATGCTCCAGGGCCCGGAAGAACGTGTCGGCGACGATGACCGATCCAAGCGGACCGAAGCGGCGGCCTCCGCCGGCGCGCGCCGCCTCGATCATGAAATAAAGGATGGGGGGCGGGTTTGCGGTGATCTCGCGCTTCACCCAGGCGGCATCCGCTCCCGGCATCTCCGCCGCGAAGCCTTTCTGCCAGCGCTTCATCGCATCGTTCCCGGGCGCGTCCTGCCCGAGCCAGGGAAGCCGGGCGGCGAGGTCGGGCTGGCGTTGGCGGACCTCGCGCCGCAAGGTGGCAACCCGCCGCATGCCGGAAAGCGCTCCGCTCCACAGATCGCGATGCAACAGCCCCGCCGAGCGCGCATCGGCTGCGCCGTTGCTCAGGGGCACGTCGCGCAGCGCCGCCGAGAAGGCCGGGGCCAGGGGATGCGCGCGCACGGGGTTGGAACCGTCGACCTCGAAGAAGTTCGACCAATCGACGATCCAACTCTCCTTCAGCGGCACCTGTATGCCGCCGCGATAGGCGGACACGTTGTCGAGCATCAGGCGCAGGCGATGGGGAGGGCCGGCATTGAAGGGGTAGGTGGCGCGGATCATCGCATGGCAGGCGCGGAATGCCGCATGTGCGAACTCGCGCGACACCAGCGGGCCGCCGGTCGCTTCGTCGAGGAAGCGCCTGCCGGTCGAGCGGTAGTAATCGTGAACCGCGGGTTCCAGCAGCCTGCGGAGCAGGTCGTCCCGCAGGATCCGCCGGTAGACGCCGGTAAGCGCGAGGCGGGCGGTGTCGAAATGCTCACGGCTCGCTTCCGCCGTCGCCGGCGGGACGCCTTTCTCCAGCGCATCGATCGCGAGGTTGTGGGCCATCTTGAACAAGGTGGTGATCTGGGCGATCAGCGGCTGATCGTCGTTGCGCGGGTCGGCGATGATCGCCAAGCCGAACGCAGTCGTTCCGGGCTGCGGCGCGAAGAGGTCGCCCACCGTCGGCGGGCGCGCCGTCGTCCCGGAAGCAACCGCCCTTCCGATGTCGCGGGCCGGAAATTTCGGCGCCAGCGGCCGCTCGCGCATGGCCGCGCCTCCCGCTTGCGAGAGGAGGAAGCGCGTCGCCGGCCAACCCGGCCGAAGCGGCTTGCCCCCGCCGTCGAAGGGCGACAGCCAAGGGGTCGGTCCGCCGCCGGGCTCGCCGTAGATCGTGTCGAGGAGGAGGGCGCGGCGGCGGGCGTTGACCGGTTCGGAGCCGCTGTCGGGGGCTTGGCCGACGGCGCTGCTGAGTGTGAGGTCATGAGCGGCGAGCTGTGCCAGGTAGGTGTAGCCGGCCGGAGGCAGTTCATGCTCGGGCGCGAGGTCGAAATCCCCGCCGGCGCCGCCTCGAAAGACATGTTCCTGGATCAACTGAAACAGGGTTTCCGTACGGGCGTTGTCGCGGCGGCCGCGCGCTTCCACGCCGCGGTAGTCGCCCACGCGGACGGGGCCATAGCCGAGGGGGAGGCGGGGGGGCGGCGTTGGGGTTCCGCTAGGCGCGCTCGCATCCGCGAACGGGCAGCCGATGCCATCGTCCTGCATCTTCCCCTCCTGTTGTTCCCACATTGCCGCAATCAAAGGCGCAGTCGCGTTATTTTTCCATCATTTGGAGCGGCTTCTTCGATGGGGCGTGTCTCAGGGGGGCCGGCTGCCTCATCCGGCGGCGAAGAATAACGGGCACATGACAGTGAAAATGCTTCTGTCCGGCGTCTATCGGGGAGAAGCAGCACATGCCGTCCAGCACCGCCCCTGGCGAGATCGCCGGGTCCATGTTCGGGTTCGCCAGACCGGGAGCCGGCGGGTGAACGCGGCACGGATCATCGCCGCCTGCGAGGCGGAATTCGCCCTGGCCCAGGACGACTGCGCCCTGTTCGTGCGCCGCGTCTGCGGCCGCCTCGGCGTGATGGTCGCCGGCAATGCCGACGCAATCGTGACGGCTGTCCGTGGCAGCTGGCGGTTGCTGCCTGACGGCATGGCTGCCAAGCACGCCGCCGATCTGGGCGAACTCGTCGTCGCCGGCCTCAAGGGCAACGAGCACGCCCGCCCCACGGCTGAGGGCCATGTCGCCGTCGTCGTTGCCGGCCCCTTGGCGCAAGGGGCCTATCCCACCGCCTATTGGGGTCAGTCCGGCGGCACCGGCGCGCAGGGGCAGACCCTGAACTGGGCCTGGCAGCGGGACGATCGGGATCGCGTCACTTATGCGGCACGCAGGCTGGCGGCGGATTAGCGCAAGCCCGCTTCTCCGTCGCTAGCGATAGACGAAGGCCCGGTCGTCCAGATCGATGGCGGGAAACTCGTCCTTCTCCGCCCAGTAGTCCTGGGTGTGCTGCCACTCGGGCTTGTCGCCGCGTTTGGGCAGCAGGTGCATCCCGCGCATGATGTAGCCGGGGTTGAAGTTCTCCGGGTCGATCCAGGGTCGCAGCGGCATGCCCTCGTCCTCGGGACGCAGCGCCACCTCGACCTTTCGGGCGCCCTTGCGCTCCATGTGGCCGAGCAGGCGGCAGACGAAGTCGCCCACCAGATCGGCCCGCAGCGTCCAGCTCGCACGGAAATAACCGAAGACCCAGGCCATGTTGGGCACCCCGGTAAACATCATCCCGCGATAGGTGACGGTGTCGGAGAAGACGAGGGGCTCGCCGTCGATCTCGAAGGCGATATCGCCCAGCACGTTCAGGTCGAAGCCGGTGGCGGCGACGATGATGTCGGCCTCTAGCGTCTTGCCGGATTTGAGCTGTATCCCGGTCTCGGTGAAGGCTTCGATCTCGTCGGTGACCACCGAGGCCTTGCCGGCGCGGATGCCGCGGAACAGGTCGCCGTCGGGGACGAAGGCGATGCGCTGGCGCCACGGCCGGTAGGTGGGAGTGAAATGCGGATCCATCTCCGCTTCCGGGCCGAGATAGGCGCGCACGCCCTTCAGCAGCTCCTCCTTCATCGCCTCCGGCTCCTCCATGCAACGGCGCATGAAGTTCGCCTGATCGAACAGGATTTTGCGGCGCACGATCTCATGGATCCAGGTCTCGTCGATCTGGATCTCGCGCAAGGTATCGGCGAGGTTGTTGGCGTTGCGCGCAGGGATGAAATAGGTCGGCGAGCGCTGCAACAGCGTCACGTGCGCCGTGTCGTCGGCGATCGCCGGCACCAGCGTCGCGGCGGTGGCGCCCGAGCCGATGACGACGACCTGCTTGCCCTTGTATGCGAGATCTTCGGGCCATGTCTGCGGGTGGACGATCCGGCCCCTGAACCGCTCCATTCCCGGCCATTGCGGCATGTAGCCCTTCGAATGCCGGTAGTACCCCTGGCACATCCAGAGGAAATTGCAGGTGAAGCGTATGGCCTCGCCGGTGTCTTCGCGGATGCCTTCCAGCGTCCAGAGCTTCTCGGCGCTCGACCAGCGCGCCGAGGAGATGCGATGCCGATAGCGGATGTGGGGGCCGATACCGCTCTCGTCTATCACCTCACCCATATAAGTCTTGATCTCGGCCGAGGTTGCGATCGGCGCGCCGACCCAGGGCTTGAACCGATAGCCGAAGGTGTAGAGGTCGCTGTCGGAGCGAATGCCGGGATAGCGGTGGGTGTGCCAGGTACCGCCAAACGTCTCCATCGCTTCGAGGACGACGAAACTCTTCTCAGGGCACTGCCGGGTGAGGTGCCAAGCGCCGCCTATTCCGGAGATGCCGGCGCCGACGATGACCACGTCGAAATGCTCGCTCTTCCGGGCCGCCTCGCTGGTCGACATTGCTGTATCGGACATGAACTCCACTGGTCCTTCCGGGTTGCGGGGCGATGGCCGCCCTCGTCACCGGTCGTGCGGGCACGGCCGGCGGGTTTCCTCCGCCCCTGTTTGCCAGCAGTTCAGCGGCTACGCAAAGCCGCCGTCCTTGATCGAGATCAACGCTGTGTGGCCGCGCGCTACTCCGCCGCGATCTGCTGGGCGTTCGCCGGCGCATGGGCGCGTTCCCAGTCCAGCATGTAGTCGCGGGTGATCGGCAGCGTAGCGACGTGCCGGGTGAACTGGATCTGGAACACCGAATGGCCGCCATAGCGGAAAGTGGCCTCGCACGCGGCGAGATAGAACTCCCACATGCGGCAGAACCGCTCGTCGTAGAGCGCCTTGATCTTGTCGCGCGAGGCCATGAAGCGCAGGCGCCAGTGCCGCAGTGTCTCGGCGTAGTGCAACCGCAGGATCTCGATATCGGTCACATAGAGCCGCGCGCGTTCCATCTCGGGAATCACTTCCGACATGGCGGGCGAGTAGCCGCCGGGGAAGATGTACTTGCGGATCCAGGCATTGGTGGCCCCGGGGCCGTCCGATCGACCGATCGTATGCAGCAGCGCGACGCCGTCCGGCTTGAGGAGCGCGGCGCATTTGCGGAAGAATTCGCCGTAGTGGAGCACGCCCACATGCTCGAACATGCCGACCGACACGATCCGGTCGAAGGCGCCTTCGACATTGCGGTAGTCCTCAAGGACAAACTTCACGCGGTTGGCGAGGCCTGCCTCGACCGCGCGCTTGGTTGCCAACGCGAACTGTTCCTCCGACAGCGTACAGCCGACCACCTCGACATCCGCACATCGGGCGAGATACAGCGCCAGCCCACCCCAACCGCAGCCGATGTCGAGCACCCGTTGACCTGAGGCGAGCCCGAGCTTGGCGGCGATATGGCGCTTCTTCTGCTCCTGCGCGACCTCGAGGGAGTCCTCCGGATGGGCGAAGTAGGCGCAGGAATACTGCCGGTCGGCATCGAGGAACAGGTCGTAGAGCTCAGCCGACAGGTCGTAGTGATGCGCGACGTTCTCCTTGGCCTTGCCGATGGGATTGAATTGCTGTGCCCGCTTCAGCGCCATCCGCAATGGAGCCGGCATGCGGCTTATCAGGTCGACATGACCCCAGCCGAGATTGGCGCAAGCCACTTCGAGGAGGTTATAGATGTCGCCTTCCTCGAGATCGAGCCGGCCGTTCATATAGGCTTCGCCCACCGCCAGGCCGGGGTTCAGGCCGATCCGCCGCATGGTCGCGTTGTCGTGCAAGCGTATGGCCGCCCTGGGTCCGTGTCCGTTCCCGAAGCTGTGAACCCGCCCCCGCGGGTCGACGACCTTGAAAGTTCCGTGCCTGATCAGCCGGTTAAGGAATCGGTTCAACAGAAACATGGCGCTGTCGCTCCCGCCAGATCTCTCCACCCCGGTCAAATAGTTAAGCAACTTCTCGTGATTGGCAAATGCCTTCGACGAAAGTCTGGGGACATCTTCGCGAGGGACTTGCGGGAGCCCGCCGCTGTTCCATATTAAGCGGCCGTGACGGTTGCCGCTTCCGATCGTCGCGGGGTTTGCTACCATTTAACGACTAAAGCGGAGTCGGCCGTCCATGAGGCCAGAGGGAGCGCCGCACATGCAACTTCGCCAGGCAAAGTTTCACATAGGCCAGATTGTGAAGCATCGGGTCTATCCGTTCCGCGGCGTCATTTTCGACGTCGATCCGGTGTTCAACAACACCGAGGAATGGTGGACGTCGATCCCGGAGGAACTGCGCCCGCGCAAGGATCAGCCCTTCTATCACCTGCTCGCCGAGAACGCGCAGACTACCTATGTGGCCTATGTTTCCGAGCAGAACCTGCTGGTGGACGAGACGAAGGCACCGGTTGCCCACCCGCAAGTCGACGAGATGTTCGTCGATCTCAAGGACGGCATCTATGTCACCAAGCGGCATGGGGCGTTGAACTAGCCGGATTTTCAGTCCGGCCTGTTCGGTCCGCTCAGCAGGCGGTGTGCCGCCGCCAAAGCCATGATCGCACCCGCCGTCGTTAGCGCGCCGAGAAAGAACGGCGCGTCTCCGTTGCCGCTTCGGTCCACCAGCCAGCCCGCCAGCGCGGGCGTCGCCGCCATGCCGACATAGTGCCAAGTGTAGAAGACGCCCATGCCGAGGGCGCGTGAGGACGGCGCCAGCCATGCTGCCGGCAGCGACATCACGGCGCCCGTCGGCGCCCCCGTCAGGATGCCGCAAAGCGCGAACAGGAAGGGAATCGCGGCGGGCGAGGCGAACGGCAGGGCTGCCATCGCCAGACCCAAGGGCAGGCAACTCAACACGATACCAAGCTTCGGTGCGCCGGTTCGTTGGATCAGCCAGCCACCGAGGATCATGGCCGGCAGGAAGGTCCAGGTCGTCAGGCTGACCAAGGCGCCGGCACCTGCCGGCCCGGTGCCGCGATCGGCCAGGAAGCTCGGCGCGAAGCCCTGGATCAGCAAGGCAGGCTGGTTGTACAGCGACCAGACGAGGCCGGCGAGGGTTGCCGCCAGCAGGTCGCGCCGCGACAGCCGCCAGAACACCTGCCTCGGCGAGCCGTCCGGTGACGCTGCGGCTGGAGGCCGTTCGCGGGCGAAGACGGCAATCAGGACAAAGCCGCCGGCAGAGAGGACCGCGGCTGCCAGCAACCCGGCGTTCCAGCCGAACCCGGCGGCGATCGGACCGACCAGGAGCAGGGCGAGGCCGATACCCATCGGCCAGCTGGCGAACAGGATGGAGAGCGCGGTGACCAGTTCCTTTCCTTCGAACCAGTCCGTCGCCATCTTCGTCATCAGCACTGAAAGGAAGACGTTCCCTGTCCCGGCGATGACCCGACCGACGCAGGCGGCGGCAAAACTGTCACCCAATCCACCGATCAGGCCACCCAGCGCCATCAGGCCGAAGCCGATCAACACGCCTCGCTTGTCGCCCAGCCACTGGCCGATGATGCCGCCGGGCAGCGCCAGGAAGACGCCGGGCGTCGTGTGCAGGCCGATCAGAAGGCCGAGTTCGGCATAGGTGATCCCGATCTGTCCGATCATCACCGGCCCGACGGACGCCGCCGACTGGAACTGGAATCCGAGCGCGCAGCGCGCAAGGAACAAAACGGCGAGCATTCGCCAGCGCATCGAGATCGCGTCTCCGTCCCTGAACAGGAGGCGTGGTTAGCATGTTTTATCCGGCGCTGCCGGCAAGGCTGCCATGCGCCGCTTGCCAATACGCGCCCGCGGGCTGTCTGATCGGGTTCTTCCACTCGCCAGTCCGGACGCGCACTCCATGAAGGTATTCACCGCCACCCTCGGGACCGAGACCAACACTTTCTCGTCGCTGCCGACCGGCATGCAGATGTTCGAGGAGACCTGCCTCTACCGGGCCGGCAGCTATGGCGCCAAGGTGCCGTCCTTCGGCTCGCCGCTCGCCGTCTGGAAGCAATTGTCCGAGGCGAAGGGCTGGAAGGTCGAGGAAAGCCTCTGCGCCTTCGCCATGCCGGCGGGCAAGACGGTCCGCCGCGTCTACGAAGCCTTCCGCGACGAGATCCTGGCCGACCTGAAGGCGGCCATGCCGGTCGATATCGCGCTGATCTCGCTGCACGGGGCGATGGTGGCCGAGGGCTATGACGACTGCGAGGGCGATCTCCTGACGCAGATCCGCGACGTCATCGGCCCGAAGGCGATGCTGGGCGCCGAGCTCGACCTGCACTGCCATATCTCGGATGCCATCCTTCGGTCAGCGACGGCGATCGTCCTGTTCAAGGAATATCCGCATATCGACATCCCGGAGCGCGCCCATGACCTGTTCCACGTCATCGCGGACGCGGCCGAGGGGAAGACGAAGCCGGTCATGGCGGCATTCGACTGCAGGATGATCGGCATCTTCCACACCACCCGGCAGCCGATGCGGGGCTTCGTCGACAAGCTGTCGGCGATGGAGGGCAAGGACGGCATCCTGTCGCTCTCCGTCGGCCACGGCTTCCCCTGGGGTGACGTGGCCGAAATGGGGAGCCGTATCGTGGCCGTAACCGACGGCGACCCGGCGAGGGCGGCGGCGCTCGCCGAAACTCTGGGCCGCGAGTTCTATGCCATGCGCCACGAGACCCAGCCTCCCTATATCAGTCTCGATACCGCCATCGCCCGCGCGGCCTCGCACAACCAGCCCCGGCCGATGGTGCTGGCCGACGTGTCGGACAACGCCGGCGGCGGGGCGGCCAGCGACTCCACCTTCATCCTGGATGCCATGCTGAAGCTGGGCATCAAGGACGCCGCCATCGCCATGTTCTGGGACCCGATGGTGGTCAGGCTGGCCAAGGAGGTGGGCGAGGGGGCGACGTTCGCGCTGCGCCTGGGCGGCAAGCTCGGGCCGACCTCGGGCCCGCCGCTCGACCTCGAGGCCACGGTGCTGAAGGTGGCCGCCGACGTGACGGTGGAATTCGGCGGCGAGCGGAAGGCGCTGATGAACATCGGCGATGCGGCGGCGCTCGATGTCGGTGGCATCACCGTCATCGTCAACACCAAGCGCGCGCAGTGCTCCAGTCGTGACTGCTTCACCAAGCTCGGCGTCGACCTGTCGAAAATGAAGGTCGTGGTGGTGAAGTCGATGCAGCATTTCCACGCGGCCTACGCGCCGATCGCGAGCGAGGTGCTCTACGTGGCCGCGCCGGGTGCGCTGGTGCCGGACTGGTCGCTCCTGCCCTACCAGAAGGCGAACAAACACCAGTGGCCGCTGGTCGAGAATCCGTTCGCCTGAGGCTTCCTTCTCCCTGGGGGAAGAAGGTGCCCGAAGGGCGGATGAGGGGCACCCTAGCCTGGAGATTCACCGTCGAGCCTGCCCCTCACCCGTCGGCTGCGCCGCCACCCTCTCCCCAAGGGAGAGGGAAATATTTCACTTCCAGATCGGCTTGCCGGAGCCCGGCAGGCCGAGCCTGGACCATTTTTCGGTCACGGCACGGATGACCTCGCCATCCATGCGGATCTCCTTGCCCCAGTCGCGATGGGTCTCGGGTGGCAGCTTGTTGGTGGCGTCCAGGCCGATCTTGCCGCCGAGGCCGCTTTCGGGGCTGGCGAAGTCGAGGTAGTCGATCGGCGTGCGATCAACCAAGGTGATGTCGCGCACCGGGTCCATGCGGGTGGAGATCGCCCACATGACGTCCTTCCAGTCCCGCGCGTTGATGTCGTCATCCACCACGATGACCCACTTCGTGTACATGAACTGGCGCAGGAAGGACCACACGCCCATCATCACCCGCTTGGCGTGGCCGGGGTAGGCCTTCTTCATCGACACCACGGCGATGCGGTACGAACACCCCTCGGGCGGCAGCCAGAAATCGACGATCTCCGGGAACTGCTGGATCAGGAGCGGGATGAACACCTCGTTCAACGCCTCGCCCAGGATCGAGGGTTCGTCCGGCGGCCGGCCGGTGAAGGTGGAGAGATAGATCGGCTGCTTCCGCATGGTGATGACGGAGACCGTGAAGACCGGAAATTGCTCCACAGCGTTGTAGTAGCCGGTGTGGTCGCCGTAGGGGCCCTCGTCGCCGAAAGTATCGAGTGACACGTGGCCCTCCAGCACGATCTCGGCTTCGGCCGGCACCTTCAGCGGCACGGTGAGGCAATCGACCAGTTCCACCTTCTTGCCACGCAGGAGGCCGGCGAACTGGTATTCCGACAGCGTGTCCGGCACCGGCGTCACGGCGGCCAGGATGGTGCCGGGATCGGCGCCGATGACGACGGCGGCCGGCAGCGGCTCGCGCTTCTCCAGGCCCCAGCGCCTGTGGTGCTGGGCGCCGCCGCGGTGCTTCAGCCAGCGCATCAGCGTCGTATTCTTCCCCGTCACCTGCATACGGTAGATGCCGAGGTTGAAGCCGTCGCTCTTCTCCTTGCCTGGGCCTTTGGTGACGACCAGCGGCCAGGTGATCAGCGGCGCCGGCTCGCCCGGCCAGCAGGTCTGGATCG
The DNA here is from genome assembly GCA_022844005.1 of bacterium. Lineage (GTDB taxonomy): Bacteria > Pseudomonadota > Alphaproteobacteria > Ferrovibrionales > Ferrovibrionaceae > Desertibaculum. Next base: position 12,599 of record JALHMN010000095.1, read on the forward strand.
GCAGGCGGCTGAGGTCGATGTCATCGCCCTTCAGCACCACCTCCTGCACCGGCGCGCTGCCCACCGTCTTTGGGCGCATGGCCATGACGGTCCGGAGCAGCGGAAACATCTCCAGCGCCTCGCGCCAGCCGCCGGGCGGTTCCGGCTGGCGCAGGAAGGCGAGCGTCTCGCCCACTTCGCGCAACTGGTGCGGTTGCCGCTCCATGCCCCAGGCGACGCGCTCCACCGTGCCGAACAGATTGACCAGGACCGGGATGTCGGAAGGGCTGCCGTCGGCCCGGATCGGCTTCTCGAACAGGACGGCCGGCCCGCCTTCGGCCAGCAGGCGGGTCTGGATCTCGGTCATCTCGAGCACGGTCGACACCGGCTCGGTCACGCGGACGAGGCGTCCTTCGGCTTCCAGCCGGATCATGAAATCGCGGAGCGAGGCATAGGGCATTCGGGTCTCTGTACACTGGGGCGTTCGCACTCTACACGGGCTCTCCATGCGCCGCCTGCCCGCCGAGTTCGAAGATCTGCTGACAGCCGAGGGCCGCAAGGTGCTGGCGCTGGGACATGCCGCCTGTGGCGCGCTCGCCGATCCGCGGCGGCGTTTCCTGGCGCTGGAGGGATTGATCCGGCGCGATCGGGCCGACGCCGTGGCGGCGCTCCTGGAACACGAACTCGCCTCCCGCCTCGAGCGCATGGCGCAGCCGATACCGCCCGGCAGCATCGACGCCATGACCGAGAGCTATGCCGAACGGCTGCCGAAGACGGTCCGCGTCTCCACCGCCTACCTCGAGCGAGCACGCCAGAAGGGAGCTGCCGCGGCCGCGGCGATCGGCCTGCCGGCGATGCTGCGCTCGCAGAGTTACCGCGCCTTCGCCACGGCTCTGGCGGGCAAGCCGCTCAAGCCCGCGCATGGCATCCAGGCGCTGCGTTACGGCCTGGGCGACTATGCCGGCCCGCATAACGACCATCATCCCGACCTGCCGGCGGCGAGGCGCGGCTATTTCGACCTGCACCTCAGCTTCTGCACCCCCGGCGTGCAGGACCAGTGGCTGGTCTATGCCAAGGCCGGCCACCTGACCGAGATGGTGGGGGTGGCGACGCGCGGCGGCGTGACCGCCTATCGCCTGCCCTTCTGGCACTACACGACGCCGCTCAGGGGCCGGGACGGGGCTGCGCGCTGGGTGCTGCTCGGCACGTTCCTCTATCGCCGCCCGAAGGATGGCGGCCGCGCCGCGTCGAATCAGCCCGGCCAGGCGAAGCCGTCCGGCAGCGTGCCGCCGGCATCCTTCACCGCCGCCCGATAGGTACGTTCGGTCCGGTAGGGGCCGAGCGGGGCGACCTCGCTGCGGGGCGCGGGGCGCATCTCGCCGGTCTTCGGCATGATCTTGTAGAAGCCGCCCTCGCGGCCGATCAGCGGGATGGGCCGCTTGAAGCGGCTGAAGGTGCGCCGCGCGGTGGCCGAATAGGTCTTGTAGGCCTCGTATTCGCCGGCATCCGATTCGAAGAGCGATTCGTAGGCGGCGACGAACTCCTGCACGAAGTCGCGCTCCACCAGCTCCAGGTGGGAAATCATCCAGCAGCGGTCTTCGAAGGTCCAGTAGTAGGCGAGGCCCACGAAATCGCCGGAACGGGTGAGATAGGGAAAGAAGGGGAAGGCACGGCAGGCCATGGTGCGATTGTCGCGCTCGCAGTGCCGGGCCCCCCGGCATTCGATGGCGAGGCAGTCCTTATGCAGGTCCTTGACGATCTGCTTGCTGGTCTTGTCATAGGGCTTGAAGCGCGACCACATGTCGGTGCGCTCCTGCAGCAGCTTCCATTCGTTCTTCTGCACGATCGGGATGGCCTGCTTCGTCGTGCAGCAGACCGGCTCGCCGTTGTTCAGCGGCGCGCACCAGTTGCCGCAGTTGTAGCGAGAGATCACCGCCGTGAAGCGGTCGTAGATGCGGCGGAAATCCTCGACGGTGGCGTCCCGGTCGGTCATGCGAGCCTTCCCAGCAGGAAACCGGCGAGGATGATCAGGCCGGCATCGCGATTGGATCTGAATTTGGTGAGGCAGTCGGCCGGATCGCCGATCTTCAGGGTCCGGACCTGCCAGGCGAAGTGGATGCAGGCCAGGGCCAGGAAGGGCCAGAACAGCAGGCCGGCACCGCTCAGCCAGCCCGCCAGGCCGATGCCGATGACGGCAACGGCGTAGAAGCCGGCCACCCAGGCGCGTGTGCTGGCGCCGAACAGGCGCGATGTCGATTTCACGCCGATCAGGTCGTCGTCCTCGCGGTCCTGGTGGCCGTAGACGGTGTCGTAGCCGAGTGTCCAGGCAATGCCGGCCACATAGAGGATGGGTGAGGCGAGGGGGATCTCGCCCGCTGCCGCCGCCCAGCCCATGATGGCGCCCCAGTTGAAGGCAAGTCCCAGGAATGCCTGCGGCCAGAAGGTAAAGCGCTTGGCGAAGGGGTAGATGGCGACGAGGCCGAGCGAGGCGATGCCCAGCCAGATCGCGAGGCCATTAAATTGCAGCAGGATGACGAGCCCGATCAGGCTCTGCGCCAGCATCCACATCACGGCCTGCTTGACCGTCGCCTGGCCGGAGGGCAACGGCCGGCTGCGGGTTCGCGCCACCTGGGCGTCGAAATCGCGATCGGCGATGTCGTTGAAGGTGCAGCCCGCGCCCCGCATCACCAGGGCGCCGATCCCGAACAGGACGAACAGCCACAGGAAGCGCATGTCCAGCGCCGGCGTGGCGGCGGCCAGCGCCCACCAGCAGGGCAGCAGCAGCAGCCAGGTCCCGATCGGCCGGTCCATGCGCGACAGGCGCAGATAGGGTCGCAAGGGCGCCGGCGCGAACCGGTCGACCCAGTTGCCGCTGGGGGCATCGGCGACGGGGCTGATCGCTTCGGTCATGCCGCGGCGGTCCGAACCTGCTTGAATGGAACGATGTCGGACCACCATGCCAAAGCACCCCCCGAAGCCGCAACGGATTCCCGGCCCCGCCGCCGCCTTTTCGTCACCGAGACCCTGGTCGAGCGGGCCGAGATCATCCCGCCGCGCGAGGTTTCCCATCGCCTGTTGAGCGTCTTGCGGCTGCCGCCGGGCGAGGTGGTTGCGCTGTTCAACGGCCGCGACGGCGAATGGGCCGCCGTTCTGGAACTCGCCGGCAAGCGCGACGTGCGGCTTGCGGTGTCGCATCGGCTGAAGCGGCAGCCGGTGGAGCCCGAGTTGCAGCTCTGCTTCGCGCCGATCAAGCAGCCGCGGATCGACTGGCTGGTGGAGAAGGCCACGGAGTTGGGGGCGACCCGCCTCACGCCCGTGATCACGCGGCGGACACAGATGCAGAAGTTGCGCCCCGAGCGGCTGGAGGCGATCGCCATCGAAGCGGCCGAGCAATGCGAGCGCCTCTCGGTTCCCAGGATCGAACCGGCGGTGGCGCTGGAACGCCTCCTCGCGGCATGGCCGGACGACCGGCCCCTTCTGTTCTGTGACGAGCGGGGGGAGGCGCCCCTGCTGGCATTGGTGGCCCCGCCGGCACCGCTGGCAATGCTGGTCGGGCCGGAAGGCGGATTCGCGCCCGAGGAGACGGCGGCGCTGCGTGCCCGGGCGGGTGTGTTGCCGGTTTCGCTCGGGCCCCGCATCCTTCGGGCGGAAACGGCCGCGCTCGCCGCGCTGTCGATGTGGCTCGGCGCCGGGCGCTAGGGTGCAATGGGTGTGGTTGCACGCATCGGGTTGATCCGATACTGGGGAGCCCCCAGATATGGCTCTGGGTTGGTATCGGCCGGGTCGGGCCGGGATGGGAGGGGCATGTCGGGACCCGCGAGCGCGCCGGATACGCTGATCGAGTCGAAACGTCAGCTTGTCGAGTATCTTGCCGAAGGCTCCAAGCCCGCCAGCGACTGGCGGATCGGGGTCGAGCATGAGAAATTCGTTTTCAACACCAGCGACTTGAGTCCCGTCCCCTATGAGGGGCCGCGCGGCATTCGTGCCCTGCTCGAGGGGCTGCAGCGCTATGGCTGGGCCCCGGTGATGGAGGGGGAGAACATCATCGCCCTCAGCATGGACGGTCAGTCGGTCAGCCTGGAGCCCGGCGGGCAATTCGAACTGTCGGGCGCGCCGCTCGAAACGCTGCACGACAACTGTCGCGAGTTGAACACCCATCTCGCCCAGGTGAAGGCCGTGGGCGGCGAACTCGGCCTCGGCTTCCTCGGCCTCGGTTTTACCCCGACATGGCGGCGGGACGATGTCCCCGTCATGCCGAAGGGCCGTTACAAGATCATGCGCGCCTATATGCCGAAACGGGGCAATCTCGGGCTCGACATGATGATGCGCACCTGCACCGTGCAGGTGAATCTCGATTTCTCGTCCGAAGCCGATATGGCGAAGAAGATGCGGGTCGGGCTGGCCCTGCAGCCGCTCGCGACGGCGCTTTTCGCCAATTCGCCCTTCACCGAGGGCAAGCCCAACGGCTTCGTCAGCTTCCGCGGAAACATCTGGACCGACACCGACCCCGACCGGACGGGCATGATCCCCTTCGCCTTCGAGCAGGGCTTCGGCTTCGAGCAGTATGTGGACTACGCCCTCGATGTCCCGATGTACTTCGTCTATCGCGACGGCAAGTACATCGATGCCTCGGGGCAGTCCTTCCGCGATTTCATGGCTGGCCGGCTGCCGGCGCTGCCCGGCGAAAAGCCCGGCCTGCGCGACTGGGCCGACCACATCACCACGCTCTTCCCGGAAGTTCGCCTCAAGCGCTACATCGAGATGCGCGGTGCCGATGGCGGTCCGTGGTGGCGGCTCTGCGCCCTGCCGGCCCTCTGGGTGGGCCTCCTCTATGACGGCACCGCCCTCGACGCCGCCTGGGACCTGGTGAAGGACTGGAGTGCCGAAGCCCGCTCGAAGCTGCGCGAACAGGCGCCGCGCCTCGGCCTCAAGGCGGAGGTGAACGGCCGAACGCTGCTGGAGATCGGTCGGGAGGCCGTGGCCATCTCCGCCGACGGTCTTCGCCGCCGCAACCGGCAGTCGGATGCGGGCGAGGGCGAGGACCACTATCTCGATCCCCTGCGCGCGGTGATCGCGAGTGGCCGGACTCCGGCGGAGGATCTGCTCGAACTCTACAAGGGCAAGTGGAACGGCAGCGTCGAGCCGGCCTATCGCGAACTGGCCTATTGATCTGTCCAGGCGGCCGGATCGTGTCCCAGCGGCACGGCCGGCCGGGCCCAGCGCGGCTGTGTCTCCGACATCCGCAGTACCGGGCCGAGGTGGGTGAGGCGGCCGGCGGGTGACCGGCTTTCTGTACTGAGCGCGGCGATCTCCTCCGTCGTCAGGTCGGCCGGCAGTCCCTCGATCTCGGCGGCCGACAGCAGTCCCCGCTCGGTGATCCATTGGCCGATGCGGGCCAGCGACACGGTCACCAGCCAGCTTCCGCCCTCGCTGGCGCGGCGGTGCAGCGCCACCATGGCCCCGAAGGCCATCAGGTAGCCGCTCACGTAGTCGATCGCGGAAACCGGCATGAAGCGCGGCTTTTCCGTGCCGCCTTCGATCACGGCCATCCCGCTCACCGCCTGCACCACGGTGTCGAAACCGCGGCGGCCGCCCCAGGGGCCGACGCCGCCGAAGGCGCTCAAGGTGACGGCGACGATGCCCGGCCTGAGCGCCGCCAGTGCTTCCGGCGCGAAGCCGCGGGCCGCGAGGGTGCCGGGACGGAAGGATTGGGAGAAGACATCGCTGCCACGCACCAGGCGGCGCAGGGTCTCCGCATCTGCGGGCTGTCGCAGGTCCAGATGGGCCGATCGCTTGCCATGCCCGGTATCGAGTTCCACCGCGCCCGAATGCGGCAGATGCGGACCGGCGATCTTCAACACCTCGGCGCCGTGTTCGGCCAGTGTCCGCGCACAGGTTGGCCCCGCCAGCACGCGGGTCAGATCCAGGACGCGGATGCCGGCAAGCGGCCGCTCACCGGGTGGCAGGGGCTCCGGTGGTGCCTCGCCGATCTTCTCGATGGAGAAGAGGGGAAGAGAGGCGACGGCGGCCGATTGCGGATGCGCCGCCCATTCCGCGGGCGTGCGCACCAGCACACCCACACCGCCGGCGGCGACGATCGCTTCGGCCAGATCCGCCGCGTTGCCCCGGGCGATGGCGGCGGCCACCGCCTTGCGGTCGTCTGCGACCCCGAGTGTTTTCACCGCCGCGGCGCGATGATTGGCGAAGTTGCAGTGGATGTAGAGGTGCCTGCCGGCGGCATCGGGATAGATGCCGCTGACCGGGTCCCAGATTGGCGGCGGTTCCGCGCCGTCGATCCGCAGATAGCGGGTGGAGCGCAGCGCCGCCGCGGCGGCCCGGGCGTCGATACCGATGCTCTGCTGCCTCCCGGTGCGCAGCCGCCAGAGCGCGGCTGCGCCGATTCCTGTCGCCGCCAGGGCCGCCGCCCCGGCCTCGGCTATGCGGAAACGTGTGGGCAGAACCGGGTCCGCGCCCGCGATCTCCACGTCGCTCTCCTCGATGAATGATGCGGCGGCGAGGATCCCCTTCAGGTTTCGTGTGTTGTTCATCGCATTCGATCTCTTTCGGCTGTACTGCCGCTGTCAACTGCACCAATCTGCGGGACGGCATCCACATCGAGCCAA
>JALHMN010000096.1 GCA_022844005.1 bacterium
GTCTCATCGAAGCGGGATGCCGGGTGACGCTCAATTCCGACGACCCACCCTATTTCGCCACCTCGATCGGCCACGAGTACGAGGCCTGCGGTCTCGACCGCGCCGCCCTGCTCGGCATCACCCGCACGGCGATCGAGGCGGCATTCGTCGACGAGCAGACACGCAAGGCCCTGCTGGCAGGGCTCAACTGAAGAACAGGAGGATGGGTAGCATGATCGGAATGAGGGGAGGAGTCGCGGCGTTCGCCGTGCTGATGCTGCTGGCCGGCCCGGTGGCGGCGCAGGAGCCGCCCGCCAATGACGGGCTGAACGCGGCGCTCTGGCTGCAGCGCTCGGTCGAGTTCAAGGGCACGGCGCTCACCGCCTATGCGCTGGCGACGATCCGGCTGGACCAGGCGCTGGCCGACGGCAGATGGACCGCCGCCCCGGGCGAGCAGACCGGCGCCTACGAGACCCTGCCACCGGCGGTGATCCTCGACCTCGACGAGACGGCGCTCGACAATTCCGGCTACCAGTCCTGGCTGGTGAGCAGCGGCAACGCCTTCAGCCCGAAGACCTGGACCGCCTTCGTCAATTCCCAGACCTCCACCCCGGTGCCGGGGGCGCTCGAATTCTGCAAATACGCGGAATCGAAGGGCGTGAAGGTGTTCTACGTCTCCAACCGCACCGCCGAGGAGGAACCCTCGACGCGGCTCAACATGGAGAAGTACGGCTTTCCCATGGGCGGCAATGTCGACACCGTGCTCACCAGCCGCGAGAAGCCCGACTGGGGCTCGGCGAAAAGCACGCGGCGCGCCCATATCGCCAAGGACTACCGCATCCTGCTCAATATCGGCGACAATTTCGGCGACTTCACCGACGCCTTCCGGGGCAGCGAAGCGGACCGCCTGAAAGCCTATGAGGAGAACAAGGCCCGCTTCGGCAAGGAATGGATCGTCATCGCCAATCCCGCCTACGGCTCCTTCGAGAGCGCCGCCTTCGGCCACGACTTCAAGAAGTCGGAAGCCGAAAAGCGGAAGGCCAAGCGCGACGTGCTGCAACCTTGGACGGGTCCGTGAGTTTCAAGCCTGCGCTGGCGTGGTCACGGTGAAGGACGGTGCTGTGATGGATTTGTGAAAGGCGTGGGGAGGACGCTTTTCCGCCGGTTTGGGGTGCTAGGAGTAGGAGCATGTATGAAGCTCATTTCGGCCTGCGAACGGCCCCGTTCCACGTAACCCCCGATCCGGGTTTGCTTTTCCTGACGCCCGGGCATCAGGAGGCGCTCGGGACCGTGCTTTACGGCATCCTCGGCCGCAAGGGTTTCGTCCTCCTCACCGGCGAAGTCGGCACCGGCAAGACCACGGTGTTGCGCCGCGCGCTGGAACATTTCCCGGCCGATCAGGCGGAGGTGCTCTACATCCTGCAACCCGTTCTGTCGCCTGGGGAATTCCTCCGCATGCTGCAGCGCGAGCTGGCCGCGGAGGGCGAAGTCCTGCCGCCGGGCGAGGATCTCGACGCCGTGGTCGCCGATATCCAGAAGCGCCTGCTCGACCGGCACAGGCGCGGCCGCTTGGTCATCATCGCCATCGACGAGGCGCAGACCATGCCGCCGGAAGCGCTTGAAACACTTAGGCTTTTATCGAATCTGGAAACCGCGACCGAGAAGCTGCTGCAAATCGTGCTGGTGGGCCAGCCGGAACTCGACGGGCTGCTCGCCCGGCACGAACTTCGCCAATTGGAACAACGCATTGCGGTCCGCGCTCGGATTCCGCCGCTCACCCGCGCCGAGGCGCATCGCTATATTGCCCACCGTCTGGACGCCGCCGCCGATCAGCCGGTGCGCCCGTTCAGCCGCGCGGCCGAAGCCTTCCTCGTCGAGCAGGCGGCCGGAAATCCCCGCAGGCTCAATATCTTATGCGACAACGCTCTTCTGAACGCCTTCGGCCACGGCGTGAAGAAGGTCAGTTACGCCATCGCCCGCGAGGCGGCGCGCCCGCTGCAGGGCGAGAAGGCACCCCGGCGGCGCCTGGTCTTCGCGTTCGGCTCGGTGCCACTGGTTGCAGCCGCGGCGGTAGGCGCGCTGATTCTCCTTCCAGTACTGTGGTTTGCGACCGACCCACCCGCGTTCTTCTCGCGTCCGGCCGAGGCGCTGTCGACCGCCAGCACGCAGCCGCCGCCACAAGCTTTCCCGCCGGAGCCCCTCGTTGCCGCGAGGGAGGAGCCCTCGAAACCGGAGACGCCGCCGCAGGCGCTGCCTGAGGTCGTGGTTCCGGTACGCAAAACCGAGGCCGTCCCACCGATTCCGCCGGTTTCAGCGCCGCGGCCCGCTCCTCCCGCGCCGGCAGCGGCCGGGCCTGTGCGGCGGCCGGTTGCAGCTGGCGAAACGGTGCTGAGGCTCTGCATCGACGTCTATGGCGAATGCGGTGCCGAGGAACTCGGCGCGGTCCGGAAGGCCAATCCCGGCATTCGGAACCTGTCGCGCGTGCAGGTGGGCCAAGTGATCGTCTTTCCCGCCGTCAATAATGGCCGGACGGCCCGTGCGCCGGGCCGCTAGGGGCCTCCTCGTCGCGCTTCTGGTCGGTCTGATCTGGCCGGCTGCCGCGTCGGCGGAGTTCCGTCAAGGCATGAACGTCACCCGGCTCTTCGATACGCCGAGGCTGGATCGTGGCGCGTATGCGGCACAGCCCTTCGGACCTTGGCGCCAGCAGGTGAGCGAGAGCGAACTCCGCATGCTCCGATCGGCCGGATTCGATCATATCCGCCTGCCGGTCGATCCCGGGCCGTTGCTTGCCCTGCCGGAGGCCGCCCGCGAGGGCGCGATCGAGCAGGTCTTCGCGTTCATTGCGGCGGCGCGCGCGCGCGATCTCGGGGTCATTCTCGACCTGCATACCCGGCCCGACAGCCGCGACTGGAATGCGAACGCCATCCTGCAAAGCCTGGAGGGGCCGAAGTTCGATGCCCTGCTGGCCCTGGTACGTGATCTTTCCCGCCGGATCGCAGGGTTGCGCGACAGCCGCGTCGCGCTCGAGCTGTTCAATGAACCCCAGAAGGAATGTCGCCGGACCAAGGGGCCGGACTGGACCTTGTCCCAATCACGCCTGCTGGAGGCTGCCCGGGCCGCGGGGCCGGAGGTCGGTCTTGTCGTAACGACCGGCTGCTGGTCCTCCGTGGACGGTTTGGCTCATCTGGACCTCGACATGCGAGCCGACCGCAATCTCTACCTGATGATCCATTTCTACGAGCCGCATCTCTTCACCCATCAGGGCGCCAGCTGGAGCGCGCCGGTCCGCCATGTCGCCGGCCTCGACTATCCGGTCGATCCGGCTGCGCGGGAGACGAGCCGGAAAGCAACCGAGCGCTGGATCGCGGATGCGAAGGGGTTGGATCCGGAGGTCCGCGAGGAAGCCAGACGGTATGCCCTGAGGATGGCGGACGGCTATTTCGCGAAGCCTATCGGCCGGGTCCAGATCAAGGCCCGGCTCGGCCTCGCGGCGGCCTGGGCGGATCGGACGGGCCTGCCTCGCCAACGCGTGCTGATCGGGGAATTTGGGGTCCATCGCTGGGCCGGCATTCGCCTGGCCGAGCGTCCGGAAGAATCAAAGAAGGCCTGGCTGCGTGATGTGGTCGCCGTCAGCCGGGAGTTCGGATTCGGTTGGGCCCTCTGGGCCTATGACGGAGCGTTCGGCGTGGTCGAGGACCGCCCCTCCCGCCGGATCGAGCCGCACACCTTGGACGCGCTGTTCGGACAGCCCGAGGGGCGTTGACCTCTGCCTCAGGAGCGAACACCGATGGCCGACATCGGCGGATTGAGCCAGCGACGCAGGCGGGTCTTGGCCGGCAGCTCGAAAAGGCGCCAGGTGACGTAGCCGACGACCACCATCCCGGGCACGAACACCAGCCCCGCCAGCGGCGCGAATTCGGCGATCTTGCGATCGAAGAGCATCTGCGGCAGGCCCGAGGCGATGATCACCAGGGGCGTGTGCAGCAGATAGATGGAGTAGGAAGCGCCGCCCAGAACCCTGGCAATCCAGGCCAATGGGCGTGGCAGCGTCAGGCCGGACATGAGAACGATGACGATTGGAAAGACCACGACCACGGCCAGAAGATCGTTCGCCACACTCCAGGACTCCGGGAGGAACATGCGTCCATTCAGCATGATGCCCAGAAGCAGCAGCGCCGCGACGATGGGGACCGGCCCGGACCGCGCCAGGTTGGCGAGGCCCAGGCGGTGAATCGCGACACCCGCGAAGAAGGAAAACGTGACGCGGATGAAGCCCTCTCCGAAATTCGGCCTGCCCCAGCCGAGGTCGAGGGTGGCATGCGCGATGCCCATTCCGATCAACGCCACCGCCGAGGCCAGGACGAGCTTCAGAAGCCGATCCATACCCAGAAAGCGCCAGAGCAGAAAGAAGACGAGGTTCACCCATAGCTCGAAGAAGATCGACCAGGATGCGCCGTTGAACGGAAACAGCGACCGGACGTCCCAAGGAGGGAAGAAGCTCGGGATCATCGCGAGATTGGCCAGCAGCGTGATGATCGCCTTGTCCTGGTCGACCAGACCTTGCTTGGAGAACTGCTGCAATCCGACCGCGGCGAAGCCGAGAAGCGTTGCCGCGGCGAACAGGGGATACAGCCTCGCCATGCGTTCGACGAAGAAGGTGCGGAAGCTGAGGCCGAGCGCAATCTTGCGGTCGTAGCTCGCGGCAATCACGAAGCCGGACAGCATGAAGAAGAGATCGACGCAAAGGTAGCCGCTGGCGAACAGCTTCGCGTCGGAGAACAGCAGGAAGCGAACGTGATAAATGCAGACGATCAGCGCCGCCACGCCGCGCAGCAGGTCGAGCGCCTCGTAGTGACGAGGTGGTTCGTTCTGGTGCAGGGTGTCGGGTCCGCTCATTCGGCAGCCTCCAGTCGCTCGACGGCGCCCCGTCTGCCGCTCGTCAGGCCGGCCACCAGGCGGCGATAGTGTGCGAGATAGGAGTCCGGCATGAAGCGATCCCCGATGACCGCATAGCCATCGCGGATCGCCTTGCGAAAGGCGGGCGCTCCATCGGCCATGTCCGATAGACCCTTCGCCAGCGCGCCGACGTCCCCCACGGGCACGCCGATGCCGACATCGAGGCCGTCCAGATAGCCGTCGATACCGCTTCCGCGGCTATAGAGGATCGGAACGCCGGCGAGCATCGCCTCGACATAGGACATGCCGAAGGTCTCGTTCCGGGCCACGAGGACGAATCCGGCATAGGCCGGAAGACGCCGGATGACCTCTGCATTGCCGAGGGTTCCGAGAAAGCGGACGGCGTCCGTGACGCCCTGCCTTGCGATCAGCGCGTCGATCTCCGACTGAACGCCCGGCGAGCTCCAGCCGATCACATCCAAACGGAGTTCGGGGCGCGTCCGTCGCGCCAGAGCCAAGGCGGCGATCAGTTCCGGCAGTCCCTTGCGGCGGTAGACGTGCAGATCCATCACCGTCACAAGCGCCTGCGGATCCGGGGCGCTGGTGCCAGGCAGTGTGGTAGGAGCGATGAAATTTGGCAGCAGGCTCGCGTCCCGGGTGTACCCCGGATAGCGTGCCTCGATCTGCGGCCGGAACCAGGCCGAGACGTAGTAAAGACACTCCGCTTCGGCGACGACACGACCGAACAGCCCCCGCAGTTCCGGCTTGAATCGGAAGAACTTGTCCTCGACCTCGCCGCGAACGGCGCAGGTATAGTGAAGGCCCAGCCGCTTCTTCAGCGCCAGCGCGACCACGCCCTCGATCGCAAGCTTGTGCGCGCTCACCAGCGCAGGCCGGCGGGCTTCCGCTTCGAGGATGCGTTCAACGGCGTTGGTCAGCCGGCGCATCATCCAGCGGTGCAGCAGTCCGCCCGGCAACGCCCAATAGCCGAGCGCGACGACCTTCCGGTTGCCCTCCCAGGCGAAGCTTCGGCAATAGGTTCGGCGGGGATCACTGCATCGCTTGAGCGAGACGATCAGGTGATCGAATTCCGGAAGCCTGTCGATGAAGTTCTTGACGGCAGGCGTGGTCCGGTTGCGCACCGGATCGGGATATTCGCCGGTGATGTGCAGAATGAGTGGGCGCGACGCGCTCACGTGCCCGTCCCGCCAGTAGCCGTCGCGCCGGCATGGGCCGGTAGCTCATGCCCCTTTCGGCGCTGCCTGAGGACGCGGGCCAGGAAAACGGCATTGCCGAGCAGATATCGCTGCCACATCCGCCGAGGTTCGATCGCCAGGCGAAAGACCCATTCAATGCGGGCCGAGCGCATCCAGGCCGGCGCGCGTGGCACCCGTCCCGACAGGAAATCGAACAGAGCCCCCACGCCGAAAGCGAGCCGGGCGCCGCTTTCTTCCAGGTGACGGTGAATCCAGAGTTCCTGGGCCGGGTTGCCCAGAGCCACCAGCAACAGGTCGGCGCCCGCGGTGCGAATGCGCTCCAGAACATCGCCGCTCGCCTCCGGCGGGAAGTAGCCGTGGTGGGCGCCGACGATGTGGTGGCGCGGGAAGGCTGCCGCCAGGTGCTGGGCCGCCGCCTCGACCACGTCGGGACGGCCGCCCACGAGAAAGACACGGTGCCGGACCGTCGTTTCGGCCAAATAAGCCGGGAGGAAGTCCGTCCCGTTCAGGTTGCTCGGGAAGCTCCCGCCATAGATCAACCGGCTGGCGAGATCCAAGCCCGCACCGTCATTGAACAGGACGAAGTCGCCGAGGCAGCGCCGGACTTCAGCGCGGTCCTGGGCGACGTTGGCGGTATGAGCGTTCACGAAAGCGACGGCCGTGGGCACACCGTCCACAACGCGACGGTCCAGCATTTCGACGGCTTCGGTTCTGGAAGCGACAGCAATGTCGAGGTCGAGAATGCGTCGCTGCTTCGCGCCAAGCACATCGCGATATATGCCCTCGATCCGCGCCGCGACGGCCGGCCAGCGATAGCGTCGGCTGAAAGCGACGGCGGCCTTGCGCATCGCCTGATAGGCCTCGTCCGTCGGCGGCAGCATGGCGGTGATCCGCCGTGCCATCTCCTCCGGATCGGTGAAATCGCCGATCGCGCCCAAGCCCGATTCGTCGAAAACCCGCCGGAAGGCGGCAATCTCGTGCAGGAGCGGGATAAGGCCCGCCGACATGCCTTCGATGATGGAGATGCCGAAGCCTTCGTATTCCGAGGCGCTTGCAATGAAGGACGCCTGACCGAGCCGGACGGCGATCTCGCCGTCGTCGAGGCCGGTCTCGATCTTCACCGCCTGGCTGAGGCCGCGCTCCTCCGCCCACCGCGCCAGCGTTGCCGGATCGTTGTCCCAGGGCATCCCTATGATCGAGAGCGTCCAGTCCGGATCGTGGCCACGCAACGCAGCCAGAAGGTCCATCAGCCGGTCGATACGCTTGTTGGCGGAAAAGCGCCCCACGAAGACCATCCGCTTGCGCAGGGAGCGCGCGCCGGAATCGGAGAACTTCAGCGTGTCGACGCCATTCTCGACCAGCGTCAGTCCGGTGGGACGGATCGTCCTGAACACCTCTAGATCATGCACGCTGGATGCGAGAACCGCGCGATATCCACCGATCGTCGCGCGGGTCACCGTGCGGAAATAGATCTGCTTCAGCCGGCTGGCGAAGTCCGAATGGAAGAAGCCCCCATGCGTGGACACGACCATGGGCTTGCGATGCAGCAGCCGGGTCAGGGAAGCAAAGTCGAAGAAGAAATCCACGGCATGAACATGAACGATGTCGCAGTCGCCGAGTTCGCGCAGGACTCTCGGCGCCAGGGGATAGCGGCGGCTGCCACGATAGGGGATGCGAACGACCTCGCATCCTCCAATGGTCTCGTGCCGGGGCAGCGCTTGATCCGGACGAGAATACAGCCGATCGAGTGTCACCACCCGCACCTGATGGCCGGATTCCGCCTGACTACGCGCGAGGTTCGCGACGTAGTTCTCCAATCCACCGATCCCCGGAGAGAATTGCCGCACGACATGTGTGATCCGCATCGGTCGAGACCTCAATACATGGTGGGCGTCGGCAGACCGACGCACGCGCGCAGCTTGCCGAGGTTGAGCCATGCCTTGACCTGGAGTCTCCAGGCCGTGGCGCGGCCGAACCGGCGCATACCCGCCGCCAGGCCATAGAAGGCAATCGTCTTGGCCCCCGACCAAAGAAGGAGCCGCGCTCGGCTCGCCCGTGCCGGCGCCCGCAGGAAGAGCTCGCCCGTGGTCTGTCCGGCGCGGAGCGCGCGACGGCGCAGGTAGCCCGGCGCCAGCCGCCCCGCGGGCACTTCCTCGCGCACGACGGCCTCACGGCAACAGACGATGCGTCCGCCGGCCTCACGCAGCCGGCTGAAAAAGTCGGAATCCTCACCCCCAGTGCGCCCGAACCGCCGATCGAAACTCAGTGCATGCCGGCCTACCATGGCGGCGGACACAAGCGCGTTCGCAGTCGAGCCACTGTCGCTGCCGCTTCCGGTCGGGCCCCAGTCGCGCGACAAGGGGTCGGCGGATACCAGCCAGGACGGCGCCTCGGGCGGATACTGGGCGATGACGCGGCCGAGCACCGCGTCGGCGCGATACGCGGAAGCGGTCTCCAGCAGCCGAGCCAGCCAGTCGGTGTCGGCAACTTCATCGTCATCGACAAACGCGAGCCAATCACCCTGTGCAAGAGCGAGGCAGCGGTTTCGCGCAGCTGCAATGTTGCGCTCGCTCTCCACGTCGTAGGCGACGGGTATCGAACTCCCGGCGGCGAAGTCGGCGACGATGGCCCTGCCGGATGCGGTCGCGTCATTGTCGACCACCACGATCTCCAGCATCGAATCCGCGGGCAGTATTTGCCGCGCCAGCGATGCGAGCGTCTCGGCGACACTTGCGCGCTTGTAGGTGCAGAGGCAGACGGAGATCAGCATCAGTAGCGCCTCGCCTGGGCGGATGACGGACGCGCGGCCGGCAGTCGCTCGGCCCGGCCCGCCCGTGCTGCAAGTGCCGCGGCAGCCAGAAGAAGAATCCAGACCGGGTGGAAACGTCTCGTGGCGGTCGATTCGAAGAGATTGTGAAAGGCGGAGAAGGCCACCATCATCAGGATCAGTAGGCCGACGCCGGGGTGGTTGCGCAGCATGCGCTGGCCGCCGGACGCGATGCTGACGAGCAGCGCCAGGAAGATCGCGAAGCCGATCATTCCCGTCTCAAGCATGATGTCGAGATAGCCGTTATGGGCCTGCAGGATGCTGGCGATCAGGGTGTTCGTGCTGTGGGCTGCCGCCGAGTCCTCGCCTATGCCCCAAAATCCGTTGAATCCGAATCCGATCAGCGGACGCTGCATGATCTGATCCCAGGCGAAGGCCCAGATATCGGTACGGCCGGTGAAGGTGCGATCGCCGAACAGCGCTTCCAGGATATCTCCGCTGCTCCAGCCCGCGATCTCCACGACCATCAAGGACGGGGGAATCATCAGGACGATCATCACCGCGCCGAGCAACACGGCAGGCAGTCCCGTTAGGCGCGAGAGCGCGACTGAACCAAGGCCGATAGCCGGTACCAGGGCCGCGAGCAGCATGGATGTCTTCGATTGGCTGAGAAGGAGAAGGACGGCGGCGGCCGGCAACCCGACCACCGCCATCACCCGGAGCGACGTGCGGCGCGGTCCAACCCCGCTCAGGCAAACCAGAAATCCGAGGGCACCGAGCAGGCCGAGTTCGTTCTTCTGGGAATAGATGCCCGCATGACCCAGAGGGGTGGCCGGCGTTGTGAGGACGGCGAGGAGGTTGATCAGCAGAGCGGCGAATGCGACCCGCAACACTATTGCGTGGACATCCTCCGGTTCCTCGATCGAAAAGACGGCGAATACGATCGTGCCGACAACGCACAACTGGAGCAGAAGGCGCCGGAACACGATGTCTGGGGCAATGGCCCAGATCAGCGTCATGACGCTCCAGGCGAGATAGGCGACGATCGGCCAAAGGCGGCGCGCGAGGAGCGGCCGTGAAACCTGCCGGCCGACGTAAAGCGCGGCCGCCAGCATGAGCAGCCAGAAGACCTGGTTGATCGAGTTCGATGCCGACGCCTCGACATTGGCATCGGTGCTGAGATCCGCGTAACCACTCTCTATCAGGGGTGAGATGATCAGGGGGTAAGCAATGGCCGCGCCCAGAAGAAGCGGCGCTTGCCATGCCTTGCCCGCCACCCGTTGCCGAGCGGCGACAACGCGGCCTCTGCTGGTCATCGCATCCATTGCGGCGGTCCTGGGGTGTGGCGGCGCATTGGTTCAGCCGATGTACTCATTGGGGATGACGTGCGCCGCGCGGTCGCTGCGGGGTTGCCGCAGGGGGTGGTCGAAGACGTGCAGCTGGTACATCTGGTCGAGGTAGCGGGCGTTCTTGAACAGGCGCTGGCTTCGCACCATCGGCACCGGGGCGATCTTTCGCATTGCCGTCTCGGCGTTGAATTCCTCTACGGCCAGCAGTTCGCCGCACCAGGGATTCGCATTCTCGATGACGATATCGTCGAGATAGATCTGCGCCGTCGGGAGGTACTGCGTGGGCTCGCCCTTGAATACTTCGAGCGCACGCTTGCTGGAAGAATAGTAGTCGAGATCGAGAGAGACGAAGGCGAGGGGAGCCTGTGGCGAAAGGCTGGCGAGGAAGCTCGGGATCGTTTCGGCCACATCGCCGATCAACAAGCGTGCGAAGCCCGGCAGCGCTCGCTGAAGTGCCCCGACATCCATCGGGAAGTCGGACTGCTGCCAGAGTTCCGGATGGTCGCGATGGTCGATCGCGGGCGGCATTCCGGTCCCGGTATCGAAACCGTAGACATCGAATTCGATGCCTGTCGCCTTGGTCGTCGAGACTGCGAGCTTGCACATGTTGAGGAGGCCGGCGCCGTTGGCGACTCCGAATTCGGCAATGCTGACGCGCTTCAATCCTATTTTCACGGCTTCGTCGGCAATGCGCAGAAGCGGCCAGGCGAATTGCTGGCGGATAACCAGGTCGCAGGCGACCTTCGCCCGGTAGGTCCCGAACAGGGCTACAAAGACCGAGGCGAGGTTGAGATGCAGCGGCTCGGTAATGCGTTCCAGGAGGAGCCGCCGAAGACGCGTGCGGCGGGTCAGCCGGCTGAGGACGTAGCGATCGAAGATGGCTGCGCCGGCAAAGCCGGGCTGTGATGTCCTGGCGGAGTTGGCCTCGGATGTGCCGGGTGCGAGCGACATGCTTCCCTCCTCGTCACGGTTTGGCGGATAGCGGTTCCGCTACGAGCGGAACGGCGGAAGACCGCAGCTGATGCCAGCCCAGCAATGCCCAGCTCATCGCGGCCAGGAGCGCGTGGCTGCCGATGTTTGCCATCGCCGCGCCGACCGCGCCGTAGCGGGGAATGAGAAGCGTGCAGGCGATCAACATGCAGGCCGCGGCAACGGCATGAGAGGCGGTCCGCGACGACTGGTGGCCGGAGGCGGTCAGGGCGTCGGCGGCAATGTTGTAGGCGGCATGCAGCAATGGCAGGGCCGCCAGGTAGCGGAGGATTTCGCCGGCCTCCGCATATTCGGCGCCGAGCAGCCAAGGCAGTGCGTCGGGGGCGAGCAGTATGCCAATGCCGGCCAGGATGGCGTAAGCCGTGGCGAGAGGCAGGATGCGGAGAGCAAAGCGCAGGCTCCCGCGCGCGCCACCCTGTCCATGGCGGAAGAAGCTGGCATAGGCAGCGTACATCAGCGAGCGAATGGGGATCACTGCGGCATCCGCGATCCGGAACGCCGCCGCGTACAGCCCGGTTGCCTCGAGCGAGGCGAGTCGGGTGAGCAAGGGCTTGTCGATGTCGCGAAGGGTGAAATAGAGCATCGATTGCAGCGATGCCTGGGCACCGAAGCCAAGATCGCGCCAGCGGATGACGAACTTCGGCCAGCCGCGATCACGGATCACCCAGGCGAGCGAGAAAGCGGCGGCGACGCCCGCCCCGGCGGCATAGAAAATGCCCCAGGTCGCGATATCCAGACGCTCGACAGCCGCAAAGGCGATCCCTGCCGCGGCGAGACGGCAGGCACTGAAGCCAATGTTGATGGCGGCCGACTTGGCGACCTTCTCGGTTGCCTGATAGCAGGCCGCACAGAGAAGCGACACCCGAAGGAAAAAGAGATCGCCAATCGCGATGATGCAGATGGTGAGCGGGTCGATGGCGGTGCCCCCGATAAGGGGCGCGACGGCGAGCACGAAGCCGGTGAGTATCGGCGTCGTCAGCGCCAAGAGCATAAGGCCGTGACCGAACCCCGCCGCGAAGCTGTCGGGATCGCGCGCCACGCTCCGTACGAGCAGCACCTCGCAGGACAGCCCGGCAAAAGCCGAGACGATGGCAACCAGCGCGGTGATGCCAACGAAAGCGCCGAAGGACTCCGGTCCCAGCAATCGAGCGACGATGACGAAGAGTGCGATCTGCAGCAGCAGACGACCGCCAGTGCCGGCAGCCATGACCCCGGTGTTGACGATCAGGCGAGACCCGGCGAGACGCTGCGTCATCCGTTGACGCAGGCCGGGGCGTTGGGAAGGTCGGGTATCGGGCATGATGGGGCCGTCCGGAACAGGGGGCCGGGCGCTAATAGGCGTTCTCGCGCTTCAGGATGATCCGGGTGGTGGCGAAGACGATCTTAAAGTCGAGCCACAGCGACCAGTTGTCGATGTACCAGAGGTCGTATTCGAGCCGGCGCTGTGCCTTCTCGATCGTATCGGTTTCGCCCCGCAAGCCGTGTACCTGCGCCCATCCGGTTAGCCCCGGCTTCACCCGATGGCGCATGAAGTAGGTTTCGACCGCTTCGTGATAGAGCGTACCGGCTGCCTTCATGCGCAGGGCGTGTGCGCGCGGGCCGATCAACGACATTTCGCCGCGCAGCACGTTGATCAGTTGCGGCAATTCGTCGAGGCTGGTCGCCCGCAGCCAGCGCCCGACACGCGTGATGCGCGGATCGTTTCGGACGGTCTGCTGGGCGCCGCTCGCATCACCCATGTCGGAGAACATGGTGCGGAACTTCAGCACCCGGATGATGCGGTTGTTAAACCCGAAGCGTTCCTGAATGAAGAAAACCGGGCCGCGGCTGTCGAGCCTGATCATCAGCGCAAGTAGCGCCATGAGCGGACCGAACAGCGCGAGAAGTGCGACCGCGAGCGCTTTGTCCTCAATGGATTTCGCCACTGCCGACCAATTTTTGAGCGGCTTGTCGACGATCATCGCCACTGGAACGCCACCGATGTTGCTCGTTCCCAGGATCGGGACATGCGTGGCGATCGGGTCCAGGCTGAGGCGCAGATCGACGGGGAGGCTGGCGAGCTTGCGGAAGATCTCCTGCAGGCGTGCTTCGGCGTTGAGTGGCAATGCAACGATGATTTCGTCGAGCTGGGCCTCCCGGGAGAACTCGACCAGGTCGTCGACGCTTCCCGCGATGCGGACGTTGCCCAGGCTTTCACCGGCAATGCGAGTTTTGCGATCGTCGAACACACCCACGATGCGGATGCTGTCGTCACTTGATCTAGAGAGCTTGTCGATCAGTCGGAGGCCGGGATCTCCGGCGCCGACGACAGCGACATGGCGGCAGATCAACCCTCGGGCTTCCCAGGATCGGATCTGCCGGTGCAGGAACAGCCGTCCGAGGCAAAGGAGAGCGAAGGCCGATACCATCCAGCTCAGGGCCCAGCCGCGGGAATAGAAGTCGGAGGTCTTGGTGAGGAAGGCGGCGGCTAGCCCTAGCCCACACACTACCGCCCAGATCGCCGCGATCTTGCCGATCTGCCAACGGGCGTTGCGAACCCGCTGGAACGTGTAGGCATCCGTCAATTCGAGTACGACGAGGGTGACGGCGGCGGTGACGATGCTGACCAGCGAGTATCGGTCGATGCCGTGCGGCAGTTCGCCCCGATAGAGGGTGAGATAGGCGGCATAGGCAATTGCCGATGTGCCAAGAATTGCCACGGCATCGAATATCTTGAGTGCGCCTGTGACGATCTCACGGGAGATGTGTCCCGCTCTTCCATCGCGGCTCCGGCGGATATGCGGCACGGTCGCTGCTACGGTGGGGGCCCTGGACTCCATCGGTCGACTCTCCACGCTGTCGGCTCAAATCCCGCGCCGCACCCGATTGCCGTCACCCCCCTTGCCCGTTGCGCCCTGCTTCGGGGCGGCTTCGACGGGCAAAACATGCACTGATCATCCCAGCGCCAACTACTAACTATGAAGGTCGGTTCCAGATCCGAAGCATCACAAAACTTTGATGATAAGTTGTTGCGTTGCAACATGACAAAACACTGTCGCCATGCTGGAGTGGGTGCCTCTCAATGCATGGTCTTTATGCTGCCCGAATACAACCAAGATGTCGCGTGATATTGGTGTGATAAAGAAATGATCCAACATTAATACATGTCATTATAATGTTTTTTGCGGTGCATATATTTTCTGATAGTAAGTATTCAATGGACGTCATTCAAAGGCGCTCGCCTGATGGTTTGTGCCCGAACCTGCGGGGCGATCAGCGGGAAGCCGGGCTTCAGACCTCTTTGATACCGCGGAGGTCGAGGTGAACCGAAGCGACCGTCGCGCGTTCGGCAACGAGCAGAAAGGGGCTATGATGCCGAATACGGACCTTGCCGGACTTACTGTGGCGATACGCCGGCTTGCGATGGGACTCCTGTTGAGTCTCGCTGCCTGCGCGCCGTTGCCCGTCGTGCCCGAGACGGCACCGCCGCCGCTCGCCGAGACGCCGCCGCGCTATGCGCTGCAGCCCGGCGATCAGCTGGAGGTCAAGTTTCTCTACAATCCCGAATTGAACGAGCAGGTGACGGTCCAGCCGGACGGCCGCTTCACACTTCCGATGGCACCCGACACGGTCGCCGCTGGCCGCACCCTGGAAGAGGTCACCCAGAGCCTGAACAGCGCTTATGCCCGTGAATTGCGGGATCCACGCGTTGTCGTGCAGCTGAAGAACGCTCTACCGACACGAATCTACGTCGGCGGCGAGGTGGTGTCGCCGGGTGAATACATCAATGTCGGCCCGCCGCTGACCTTCGCGCAGGCGATCGCGCGTGCTGGAGGCCTGAAGAACTCCGCGAACCAGGAAGAAATCATCATCGTGCGCCGAGGGCCGGGCGGAAAGGCCACTCCATACGGTGTGAATTTCGTCAACGCGGCCGGCGGTGTCGCAGGCGCCGACGTGGTTCTCGCGCCCTATGACCACGTGTTCGTGCCGCGCACGGGTGTGGCCAACGTCTATCTGGCCTATCAGCAGTACTTCCAGCAGTTCCTGCCGAGCAGCATCGGCATCGCCATTTCGCCGTAGCGCGGACCGGGTCTGGAGGAAGGGTGAAACGCCGATGATGATTCAGCCATCCGCACGCGGCATTCTGAACAGCGCCTTCCGCCGGCGGCGGCTGTTCGTCGGTGTCTTCCTGCTCTCGCTGATCGCGACGGCCGTCGGCTGCCTGATGCTGACGACAAACTACCGAAGCGAGGCGCTGTTGCTGGTGAAGTTCAACGGCCGCACCGCCGGTTCGGACGCCCTCGCGACTTCGGCGATCTCCGCTCAGGCGACCGAGCGCAAGGAAGTGATGAACTCCCAGGCGCAGATCATGAAGAGCCGTGACCTGTTGCTGTCCCTGGTCCGAGAAGTGGGTATCGAGCGCCTCTATCCGCAACTGGCGGCGGATGCGCCTACGGGCGGCGACGTCGCCGACAAGGCGGTCGATCGGCTGGCCAAGGATCTGAGGGCCGAGCCATCCAAGGACGCCAACGTGCTGGCTGTTTCTCTCCTGAACGCCGATCCCGCGGTGGCGGCTTCCGCGCTGCGTACTTTGGTGGAGCAGTTCCGGATCCGTCAGACCGAGGTGTTTCTCGATCCGCAGTCGAACTTCCTGCAGGAACAGTTGGAGCGGGCCAAGACCCAGCTCGCCGCCTCGCAGGCGGCAGTCGAGAGTTTCAAGAGCGATGCCGGCATCTCCTCGCTCGACGAGGAGCGCACGCTGCTGATCAAGATCCGAGGCGATATCCGCTCCAGCCTGGCGCAGCAGCAGGCACGCCGCGACGAGGCGGAAAGCCGGTTTCGGGCTCTCGAGGCTTCAATTCGGCGCGTGCCTGAAAGCATTCAACTCTCCGACGAGAACGACCGCTTCAAATCGGTGGACGATGCGCGTACTCGCCTGACGGAGCTCAAGGCGAAGCAGACGGAACTCGGCAACAACTACCGCGAAGACAGTGTTGCCATGCGCACGCTGCAGGCGCAGATCAAGTTCGCCGAGGAGGACCTGAAGGCGCGATCCGGCGAATCCCTCGCCCGCGTACGCACGGGTCCCAACCCGGTGTTCCAGGAGATTCAGGCCGATCTGCTGCGCGCGCGGGCCGAAGCGGCGGCGGCCCAGGCGGCGGTGCCGCCCCTGGAAGCGGAACTGGCGCAGGTCGAGAAGCGGCTTGCGGGTCTGTCGGGCCAGGGCGGGAGGCTACAGGAACTCAACCTGCAGCGGCAGATGGACGAGGAACAATTCAAGAGCCTGATGCAGCGGACCGACGAGGCGCGTGCCGCCGCGCAACTCCAGCGTCAGAACGTCACTTCCGTCGTGGTGATCCAGCAACCGACGGTGCCGAGCGAACCGGCCCGGCCGCGGCTTCTCTATATCGCGGCCCTGGGGGTGCTGGGTGGCCTCGGCCTCGCCGCGGTAGTCGCGCTGGCGCGGGAACTTGCCGATCAGACCTTCAGCCTGCCGGAGCAGATTCCGGATGCGTTGGACGTTCCGGTGCTGGCGAGCTTCGGCACCTTGCGGCGGCCAGGGAGAAGCGCCTCGTGACCCGTATCTACGCGGCGCTTCAGCGCCACCAGGAAGAGATCGGCGCCACCATCCTCGAGCCCCGGCCGGCCTTCGCGCCGACGGTCCTGCCGCGGCGCACCCTGGGAGCGCTGTATCATTCGATCCAGGCGCGGCTGCCGGAAGGCGCGGTTCCGATCCTGCTGCTGGCTTCCGCCAGCAAGGGCGAAGGCACCAGCACGATCGCGGCCGATCTCGCAGTCGTCACCGCCGAGGAC
Source organism: bacterium (assembly GCA_022844005.1). Classification (GTDB taxonomy): domain Bacteria; phylum Pseudomonadota; class Alphaproteobacteria; order Ferrovibrionales; family Ferrovibrionaceae; genus Desertibaculum. The sequence goes on from JALHMN010000096.1 coordinate 16,992, forward strand.
ATGGGCAAGCGCGTGCTGCTGGTGCGGGTGGTGCGGGCGACGGCACGTCGGCTTCCCGGCCTGAACGGCGGCCTCGAATCGGCGATCGACGGCGCGGCGCGGCTGGAGGAAGTGGTCGCCCGCGGCCCCGGCCCCGGATTGCAGCACACGACGCTGACCCTGGACGAGCAGGGCAGCCGGCAGGCGCTGAACGGAACGGCGATCAAGGCGGTGCTGAACGCGGCGCTCAACGCGGCCGACATGGTGCTGATCGACGCGCCGCCGGTCCTGACCGATGCCGCCGCCGTCGCGCTGTCGCGGCACTGCGGCGGCGCCATTCTGGTGGTGGAGGCCGAGAGGACCCGCGCGCCGCTGGTTCAGGAGGCCCGCGCCATGATCGAGGAACAGGGCTGTCCGGTGATCGGCGCGGTGATGAACAAGCGGCGCATGCATATCCCGAACATGATCTACAAGCTGCTGTGATGCGCTGGCCGGGCGCCGTCCTTCTCGTCCTCCTGCTTCCGGCCGGGACCGCGGCGGCGGCGCCCTACTGCGTCGCTTCCCAGGGCGTGCCGGCCCAGTGCATCCACCACGATGTCGCCCAGTGCCGCGCCGATGCGCGGCGGATGAAGGGCGTCTGCTCGCTCAATCCGGACGAAGTGGCGCTGGTGGGCGGCGAGAACTTCTGCGTCGTCCGCAACGGACCCGCCGTACAGTGCCTCTATCCCGACCGACGCTCCTGCGAGCGGACGGCCGGCCGCGAGGGCGGCATCTGCGTCGATGCCCGCGGCCGGGCCATCCGCCCCGACCCCGACCGGCCGCAGTAGCGCGGGGGCGAGCCGGTCAGCCCGAGTTCTTCGCCTTCACCGCCGAGGCCGGCACGATCGGAATCTCGTGATCGGCGAGCGCCGGCATCCGCTTCTTGCGGGCCAGCGCGGCGGCGATATAGGGCGCCAGTTCCGCCTGCTTCTGTGCCTCCCGGGCCTCGCGCTTGGCGGCGAATTCGGGCAGCACCTCGGCGGCGAATCGCTTCAGCGAATCGCAGATGTCGGCATGGGAATTGCGTCCGGCCTGCTGCAGGAAGATGGTCTGGTCGACCCCCGCCGCCTCGAACTCGCGGATGTGTCGGGCGAGTTCCTCCGGCGTGCCGATGCCCGGCGCCGAGTTGAGATCGCGCCCGAGCGTCAGGTTGCCCGTCTTCTTGCGCTCCTGGAATTCGTCCCACAGGCGCGAGCGCCCGGGGATCGTGTCCTGGGCCACCAGCGCGTTGATCGCATAGCCGAAGAATTCGAACCCTTCCTGGCCGCGGCGGATGGCTTCTGCCCGGTCGGGATGGATGGAGAAGGCCGAAACCATGGCGATATTGGCGTTCACCCGGTGGCCGAGCGGCACGCATTCCTCGGACTTGATGATGCCGTAGTAGATCTCGGCCCATTTCTTCGCCTCCTCCGGATCGAGGAAGGAAAAGGCGAGCGCGCCCAGGCCCTTGCTGGCCGCCACCTTGATCGTGTCGCGGTTGGTGCAGGCCATCCACATCGGCGGATGCGGCTTCTGCTTGGGCTTGGGCAGCACGTTGCGGCAGGGCATGGAGAAGGACTGCCCCTCGAAGCCGGGATAGGGCTCCATCACCATCATATTGGCGATCTGCTCGGCCGCCTCGAGCGACATCGCCCGCTTTTCCTTGGCCGGGATGCGGAAGCCGCCGAGTTCGAGACGCGTCGCCCCTTCGCCGATGCCGAGATCGGCGCGGCCGTTGGAGACGAGGTCGAGGGAGGCCACCGTCTCGGCGGTGCGGGCGGGATGGTTGTAGTTGGCGATCACCTGGCGGATGCCGTGGCCGAGCCTGATCCGCTTGGTGCGGCCGGCGGCGGCGGCGAGAAAGACCTCGGGCGCGGAGCAGTGCGAATATTCCTCGAGGAAGTGATGCTCCACCGCCCAGGCATGGTCGATGCCGAGCTCGTCGGCGAGCTGGATCTGGTCCAGCGCCTCCTGGAACAGGCGATGTTCGGCGTCCTCGGTCCAGGGACGCGGCAGCTGCAGCTCGTAGAACACACCGAACTTCATGGGCGATCCTCCTTGCGGCCGCCCGTCTGCGCAGGCGGTCCTTCATGACGAAGACTACAGGCCCGGGCGGGGAGGGGAAGCGCCCGCCCGGCAAACAGACCCGCAATTTTCGGT
>JALHMN010000097.1 GCA_022844005.1 bacterium
GACGACGCGGCCGCGAGCCGGCAGCAGGAGTGCCGCCTCGGCGGGGCCGCCCGATGGGGCTTCAGCCTGGGGAATGACGGGCAGGGAAGGAACGGATGGGGACGGCAGGGCGGCAACCAGCGGGACCGGTTCCCGGGCCGGCGAGGACGGCGGTGCCGCGCTCCTCGCCGCCTCGGCTTCGGCGCGTGCCGCCTCGCGGGCCTTGGCCGCTGCCTGTGCTCTCGCTTCCTGCGCCCGGCGCCGTTCCTCGGCTTCCGCCTTCTCGATCAATTGCTTCACGTCGCGCGCGTCGGCGGCGAGGCCGCGCAGCCGCTCCGCTTCCGCCTTGCGCGCTTCCCCGGTGGCGAGGCTCGCCCTTTCACGCTCGGCGAGGCTCGCCTGCAGGGCGGCGCGACGTTCGCCGAGCGCGGCGAGACTGCCGGCCAGGCTTTCCCGCTGCCGGGACAGGGCGTCGCGCGTGGCCGCCAGACGGTCGACCGAAACTCTGAGCGCCCGTGCCTCGGCCTCCAGTTCGGTGCTGGCGCCCCCCAGCAGCAGCGCGGCGCGGTGGGTTTCGACCGGCGAACCCGCCCCGAGCGCGGCGATGCCCTGGGGCATGCGCGCCGTATGGACGAGGCCCGCCAGCGTGCGTTCCAGGGCTGCTCGGCGGCTGTCGAGCTCTGCCTCCGCCAGTTCGGCTTCGCCGGCCAGGGTGGTGAGCTTTTCCTCGGTCAGCGCCACCCGCCGTTCCTGCTCGAGCAGGGCCCGGGCGGTTTCCGCCACCCGGCGTTCGAGGGCGCCGCGCTCGCGCTCGAGCCGCTTCGCCTCGGTGGCCAGCGCCGCCTCGCGCGCCCTCGTCTCGCGGATCTCCGCCTCGATCGACTTCAGCCGGTCCTTCGGTGGTGCTTCGGCATGAGCAATGCCGGCCGCGAGCAGGGCACAAACAAGCAGAATGCAAGCCCCGCCCCGGTCGCTTCGCGCGAAGCGGAAACCGGCGCGCGGGAACGCGTGCGACAAACGGGTCCGCCGGAAGAGGCGCAAGATTCAAACGGCTCGCATCATGAGGGCGCTAGCCTATAGCCCTTTCAGGCGAGATTCGAAATCGATTACGGCGCCGCCGATGACACGGCTCGTCCGGCCACGCTCACCTGCTGCAGGCTGTTCGACAATGCGCGGCTGCTGCCGGCGAGAGTTTGTACGAGACCTGAGAGCCGACCCGCCAAGTCCTCGAGTTCTTCGGTCTTTTGCCGAACGTCCTGTCCACGCCGCCAATAGATGCCCTGGATGAACGCACTATCGAGCCAGGAGAGCTTCCTCAACGCGCCCGAGATGGCCGGATGCAATGACGCGCTCGCTGCAGATGCTCCGGTCTTGGCGGCAATGATCCGTATGGTCTCCGCCGCAATCTGGGCGCTGACCAGAGCGACCCCATGAACCGGCATGTTGGCGCGGATGAGCATAGCCGACACATCCTCGGCCGACTTTCGATAGGAGCGATCGAACGCGGCCCCGATCAGCAGGAACCAATGCGCCGTCATCACGGAGAAGAAATTCGGGTCGGCGATCGCAGGAAGCATCTCTGGCCAGTCACTCAACTGGTGCCGGAGGTTTAGGATGCCGAGCGTCATTGCGGGGTCGATCTCCGGCCGCCGCTGCGACAGGAGAGCGAGATCCATCTCGGTTACCCCGAAGGCGAGAAGGCAGCGGCGCAGATCGGGATCGTGTGCCGTGAACATTGCTTGTGGTCCCTCAGCCTTTGCTGATGATCGGGGGAGGAAGGCGAACGGCGGACACGCGATGGTGCCCGCCGTCGAGCCGGAAATCAGGCCGCCCGAACCTCGTCCATGAAACGACGAATCTGCGTGCGCAGCTTTGCCGATACCTGCTCGAGGTTACCGGCCGAACCGAGCAGCTCGCTCGCCGCCGCACCCGCGTCGGCGGCGGCGAGGGAGACTTCGACGATGCCCTCCGAAACCCCGCGCGTGCCGGTCGCCGCTTCCTGGACGTTGCGCGCGATTTCACCCGTCGCAGCGCCCTGTTCCTCCACCGCCGATGCGATCGAGGTCGAGATCGTGCTGATCTCGGAAATGGTGCGTACGATTCCCCGGATCGCATCCACCGAGGTTGCGGTGACTTCCTGGATCGCCGCCACCTGCTGGCCGATTTCCCCGGTTGCCTTGCCGGTCTGGTTGGCGAGCGCCTTGACCTCGGAGGCAACGACGGCGAAACCCTTGCCGGCCTCGCCCGCCCGCGCCGCCTCGATGGTGGCGTTGAGGGCGAGCAGGTTGGTCTGGCCTGCAATGGTGCTGATCAGACTGACGACATCGCCGATCCGGCGCGCGGCATCGGCGAGATCGGCGACCATCTTGTCGGACTGCGTTGCCGCAGTCACCGCTTCGGCCGCGACTTGCGAGGAGCGGTTCACCTGACGATTGATCTCGTGGATCGAGGTGGAGAGTTCCTCCGCCGCCGCGGCCACGGTCTGCACATTGGCCGTTGCCTGCTCTGCCGCGGCAGCGACCGCCGTCGCCTGCCGGCTGCCGCGATCGGCCGTCGCCACCATCGTGTCCGCCGTGGATCGCAGCTGCGTGGCGGCCGAGGCGAGACCCGCCGTCGCCGTGTCGGCTTCCTGCTCGAATCCGGCGATGAGGTTTGCGATGCGGGTCGCGCGTTCCTCGCGCGCCCCCGCATCCGCCAGGGTGCGCTCCTGCTCCTGTCGCTCCAGCGCGCGGCGCTGCTCCTCCGCCGCCGCGGCCTCGACGGTACGGGCTTCCATGCCGAGGCGGGCGGCATTGATCACCTCCGCGCCGCGGCGGAAGTCGCCCAGGATTCCCTGGGTCAGGAAGGCCCGGTAGAACTTGCCCTGGCTTGCATATTCCAGCGAGGCGCCGGATTCGCGAACGAAGGCGTCGGCAATGTCGAGCATGCGGTTCACCGCAAGCGGCAGGCTGGCGAGTTCACCGAACTTCTCGGTATGGACGATGCGGGCCTGCAGGTCGCCACGGGCGGCCGCTTCGCAGACTTCCTTCGTCTCGGCAATGAGGGCGCGGCATTGCGCCAGTTCAAGCTCGGCCGCTTCCAGGCGGGTGGAGACGTTCTTCGCGGCCTTGGACGTCATGGTTCCGAACATTTTGCGATTTCTCCGATCCGGCGAGCGGAATACTGCTTGTAGAGCGACGGGTTCAGGCCGCCTTCAGGGTCGAGAAGATGAACCGGTCGTAGGCGAGGTCGCGCTCCTTCAGGAACTGCGCCAGCTTCGCTTCGGAGGCGACGAGACCCTCCTTGCGGCCGCCATGCCGGTTTTCTTCGGCGAGAAGCTCGCGATAGAGCTGCTCGATTGAAGCGAGCGCCGAGCGGTCGGGAGATCGGCGGTTCGAGTGATAGCCGCTGATCTGGCCGTTACGGTCGTAGCTCGGCGTGACATGGGCCAGAACCCAATAGTGATCGCCGCTCTTCGCCATATTCTTGACATAGGCGAATATTTCAGAGCCGCTCTGAATTGTGTCCCATAGGAGTTTGAAGACCGCGCGCGGCATGTCCGGGTGGCGAACCATGCTGTGGGGTTGGCCGATCGTCTCCGCCTCGGTGTACTGCCCGACGCGACAGAAGACTTCGTTCACATAGGTCAGGCGGCCGGTGACATCGGTCTTGCTGACGATGATCTCGTCCTGACCGAACGTCCGCTCACGGCCGGTCGGTTCGACGGCGTATTTGGTCATTCCGGGTAACCCTCTCCAAGCGCCTATTGCAGCAGATGCGGCGGAGTGGCTGCTGATCGGAATCCGCTGTCCGCAGTCCATTCCCAACCCGCCGCGTTCTGCGCCGTCTGTCGCGCCACAACGTGAGAGCCCTGAATTAAAAACAAGTTATGCGACGCTATATCGGAAGACATACGCCAAGAAAATCCCACCATTCACTTCAGTTGAACTGCAAATCCATCATCGTTAATTTTACTAGACCGAATTATCTATGTCTCTGTAGGGAAAGATACTCGATCTGTACAAAAAAATACATTACACCTGCCGTCGGATGCATTTGGCGAATTTCACGAAATCCCAACAGGCGGGAATACAAAGGCAACCCCTGGCTTGGCGCGATGTCGCTCAGTAGAGCTTGGCGAAGAATTCTCCGTCCATGCTGTCGGAGATGGCCCGGAAGACGCGGCCCATCACCTCGGGCGTCGATTGGCCTGCCATCGGCGCGATCCAGTCGATCTCCTCCAGCACCGCGGGCGGGCAATCCTCGATCGGGACGCCCTTCAGCGCCGCCCATTTCTGCACCTGGTTGAGGAAGCGCGGGGTCACGATCGGAACGGCCTCGGCGTTCATCGGATCGGCCATCGCCTCCTCCAGGGAGATGAAGACCACCCCCGCCGCCTGGAAACGGTCGAGGATCGCATCCAGACAATCGGCGGCGAGCGGCGTGCCGTGGATCAGCCAGATATGCGCCGGATCGCGCCCGAACATCGCCCGTGCCGCGGCGGCCTGGACGCGGAGCTGCTTCTCCGCCGTATCGACGAAGGCGCGGCGCAGATGCGCGACCCCTTCGGCGTCGCCGGACCGGAGCGCCCGCCAGTGCGGGGCCAGGAACTCGGTATCGTAGAACCAGATGCTGATCGGCGCCGGCGTGAAGCCGCTCCGCCCCAGATAGGCCTGCACGCCTTCGTGCTTCTCGGGCGTATTTCCCCAGTTGTCCATGCAGTAGCGGAAATAGCGGGTCGGCGCGCGCCCCGCCCAGGGTTGGATCAGGGTCTGGGTCCGCTCGATATCGGCGATGTATTTCGGCACCGTCACCCAATTGAGGTTCGCGTGGTGATGGGTGTGGTTGGCGATGTGATGTCCCGCCTCCACCCAGTGATCGAAGACGCGATAGAGATCGGGCGCCTTCTCCGCCGGGGTGGTGGCCGAGAAGGCATAGGCGCCGGCGATTCCGTGCCGGCCCATGGCGGCGGTCATCGCCCGGGTGATGCCGAGATGGCTGTAGCCCGGCGCCAGCGGCATATCGGGCCACAGGAACAGGTCGTCCATGCTGATCGCGAGCCTGAGGGGCCCGTTCGGCGATACCGGTTCGATCATCGCGTTTTTCCTCATCGCTGTCCGGCGAGCGCCTCGAGGGCATCCCTGAAGGTGGCGAGGAACCTGTCAACCTCGCTTTCGCCCATCGGGGTCGAGAGCGCGCCCGACAGGTTCGCCGTCACCAGCACGCCCCGGTCGAGCAGCTGCCGGTGCAAGGCCGCCACCCGCGCCTTCTCCGCCTCGGTCGGATAGGCGCTGCGATAGTCATGGATCGGCCGGTCGTGCAGGTGGATGCGGAAGAGCGAGCCCGCCCCCAGCGCTTGGCCGGGCAGGCCCAATTCGCGGAACACGGCGCCGACCCCGGCGCGTAGGCGGTCGCCCAGCGCCTCCAGCCGCGCATAGGCGCCGGGCGTGAGGAGGCGCATCGAGGCGAGCCCCGCCGCCATGCTGAGCGGATTGGCCGAGAAGGTGCCGCTGGCCGAGACCCGCGGCTTGCCGTTGCGCCAGTTGAACACGTCCATCACCTCGGCGCGGCCGGCGACGGCGCCGACCGGCAGGCCGCCGCCGATGACCTTGCCGAGCGTCACCAAGTCGGGCGCGATGCCCATGATCGAATGCGCCCCGCCCGGCGCCAGGCGGAAGGTGATGATCTCGTCCACCAGCAGGAGGATGCCGTGCCGGCGGGCCAGCGCCTGCAGCCGGGCGAGATAGTCGGGCCGGCCCGCGACCAGGCCGATGCGCGACGGCATCGGGTCGAGGATGATGGCGGCGAGGTCTCTCGCATGCCGCTCGATCAGCCGGCTCGTCGTCTCGATGTCGTTGAAGGGCAGCACCACGGTATCGTCCAGCACCGCCTGCGGCGTGCCGGTGTCGTAGGGGACCGAGGCCGGCTCGCCTTCGCCCCAGTTCGCGGGCGTGGGGTCGAGGCTCACTTCCGTGTGGTCGTAGCCGCCGTGATAGGCGCCTTCCATCTTGGCGATCTTCGGCCGGCCGGTGAAGGCGCGGGCCGCCTTCACCGCCGTCAGCATCGCCTCGGTGCCCGAGTTGACGAAGCGGATTTGCTGCAGCGCGGGGGAACGCCCGCAGATCTCCTCGGCGAGCAGCACCTCGGCCTCGGTCGGCAGGCCGAAGCTGGTGCCTCGGGTCATCGCCTCGGCGATTGCCGAGAGGATGGCCGGATGTGCGTGGCCATGGATCAGCGAGAAGAAGTTGTTGCCGAAGTCGAGATAGGCGTTGCCGTCCACGTCATGCACCAGCGCGCCGGCGCCCCGGGCGGCATAGGGAGCGAAGGGCTGCATCACATAGGTGAGGCGCGTATTGCCGCCCGGCATCACCTTCAGCGCGCGGTCGTAGAGCGCGGCCGATGCCGCGGTGGAGTTGCGCCGGGAATCGAGGGGCTCAGTCACTGGCGGCGTTTCCTTTCCCGGGATCCGGCTTCATTTTTTCGGGCGCCGGTCGCCACTTTCTGCCGCAAGCCTCAGACAGTGGCAACAGCGGCCGCGGTGGTACCAAGCGCGGCGAGGAGGCGTGCGCGCAGTGGCGCCAGCTCGGCGAGGCGCTCGCCATCGGCGAGGATGCGGCCGACCGCCGCCCAGAGCCCGGCGGCATGGCTCACTTGCATGGTCATGCCGCCGTCGCGCAAGGCCGCCATCACCGCGGGCAGGTCGGTCACCACCAGTTCCAGCGTCTCGGTCGGGTCCGTTGCCAGCCTGCCGCCCGGCTCGACGTCGACGGCGAGGAAGGAGGTGACCCGGTTGGTCTGGTTCGCCGGATTGGCATAGGCGTCGAGCACCGGCAGGAAGGTACCGCCGCGATAGCCGGTTTCTTCCTCCAGCTCGCGGCGTGCCGCCGCTTCTGCCCGCGCCGCGGTATCCGGCCCGTCGGTCCGCTCGACGGTGCCGCTGACGAGACCGGTGATGACGCGGCCATAGCCGTGCCGGTATTCGCGCACCAGCAACAGCCGCTGCGCGTCGCGCGTCAGCGCGACAACGTTCACCCAGTCGGGGAATTCAAGGACGTGGTAGGGGTCGATCGACGTCCCGTCGGCGGCAACGCAAGTGTCGCTTCTGAGGGTCAGCCAGCGGTCGCGATAGGTGATGCGGCTCGCCGTGACATCCCAGGGACGAAGCCGGCTGCCGGTATCCTCGTTCGTCATGCTTTCCCTTGCCCGACCAGTGCTGTCAGGGAGGCGATGTAGCACGACGAAGGCTTGACGGAAGCCGCGACGTTCTTTATTTAACCGACAAGTTAATTAATAGGATCGCCCACCCCCCGAGGAGATGGTTCCATGCAGGTCCAGTCCTATCTGTTTTTCGATGGCCGCTGCGAAGAGGCGCTCGATTTCTACAAGAAGGCGATCGGCGCCGAGGTGCAGATGCTGATGCGCTTCAAGGACAGCCCCGAGCCGCCGCAGGGCGACGGCTGCGGCGCACCGGGCGTCTCGCCGGACAAGGTGATGCATGCGAGCTTCAAGGTCGGCGACACCGAGGTGATGTGCTCCGACGGCATGGTCGCGGGGAAGCCGGAGTTCAAGGGTATCGCGCTGGCACTGTCGACGAAGAGCGAAACCGAGGCCGAGCGGCTCTTCGCCAATCTGCTCGAGGGCGGCCAAGTGCAGATGCCGCTGGCCAAGACCTTCTTCTCGCCGAAGTTCGGCATGCTGGCCGATCGCTTCGGCGTCAGCTGGATGGTCATGGCGGAGGCCTGAGCGCCGCGCCGGCCCAGGCTGTAGCGGCAGGCGACAGGGGCGGCATTACCGGCCGGAAGCCGGTAACGCCGCCCATCGCGCTTCGGTGCGGGGCGCTTAGGCCCAGTAGGTCGTCGGCACCTTGTAGTAGTCGTCGACCTGGCGGCCATAGGCCGGGGTCCAGGCGTCACTCGACTTGTAGTGCGGGGCGCCTTCCAACTGGCGCTTGTCGAGGTCGACGACATAGCCGCCCTGGCTGTCGGAATAGCTGAGCTTCGACCAGGGCAGCGGGTGATAGCTCTCGCCGATGCCGAGGAAGCCGCCGAAGGACATGATGGCATAGGCCACCTTGCCGCTCTGCTTGTCGATCATGACATGATCGACGGTGCCGAGCTTGTCGCCGGCGCGGTTGTAGACGTTGGTGCCCTCGACCTGGTCGGCGGCGATGACGCTGGCCCCGGTCGAATGGGCCTGGGCTTCGAGACGGTCGCTGGTAGCCTGCTGGGTCGCCATGGGTTGCTCCTGACGTTGTTGGTGAGATACGGATAGCAACGTGCTCGCACCCGATCCTGTTCCGCCGCGCGGCGCCGCTTCGATTTCGCCAATCCGGGGTTTCCGATGTCCGATCTGTCCGCCTTTGCGATCACCCGCCGCTGGCCGGCCCTGCATCCCGATCGCCTGCAACTCTATTCGCTGCCCACGCCCAACGGCGTGAAGGTGTCGATCATGCTGGAAGAAATCGGGCTGCCCTACGAACCGCATGCGATCGACATCGGCAAGAATGAGACCTGGACGCCGGAATTCCTGTCGCTGAACCCCAACGGCAAGATCCCGGCGATCATCGACCCCGACGGCCCCGGCGGAAAGCCGATCAGCCTGTTCGAATCGGGCGCCATCCTGCAGTACCTGGCCGAGAAGACGGGCAAGCTCCTTCCCGCCGATCCGGCGCGGCGCATCGAGACCATCCAATGGGTCCATTTCCAGATGGCGGCGATCGGGCCGATGTTCGGCCAGCTCGGCTTCTTCCACAAATTCGCCGGCCGCGAGTACGAGGACAAGCGGCCGCTGCAACGCTACGTGGACGAATCCAAGCGCCTCCTCCGCGTGCTGGAATCCCGCCTCGACGGGCGGCGATGGATCATGGGCGAGGCGTACAGCATCGCCGACGTCGCGCTGCTCGGCTGGGTACGCAACCTGATCGGCTTCTATGGCGCGGGCGAGCTGGTCGAATACGACAGGCTGAAGGCGGTGCCGGCCTGGCTGGAACGCGGCCTCGCCCGTCCCGCCGTGCAACGCGGCCTCGAGATCCCGAAGCGTCCGGGCTGACTACCGCCCTGACAGCGCCTGCCGGCGGGCGAGGGCTTCCGCCGGCCAGTGTTCCTTCGCGGAATAGTACTCGGCCATCGCCTTGGCGCCCGGCGGCAGCACCACCCAGGGCTGCTTCGAGGACGTGAAGATGTGGATGTCGGGCGGCAGCCGGTCGGGTTCGTCGAGGCTGCCGACGCGCACGAAGCGGATCTTGTCGCCTGCCCCGCCATAATTGCTCCACACCGCGATGCGGCAGGCGGGGCAGCGGGAGATCTTCTGGCCCCTGCCGCTGGCCGAGGGCGTGTCCACCACCTCGGGCGCGCCCGAGACCAGCGCCACCCGATCGGCCTCGATCATGGCGTTCAGGGCGAAGGCGGTACCGGTCTCGCGCTGGCACCAGCGGCAGTGGCAGCAATGAACGAAGATCGGCCGGCTCAGCATGCGATAGCGCACTGCCGGGCAGGTGCAGCCCCCCTCGAAGGTTTCTTCCATGGTGATGCACCCCTCCCCCGCGTTCCCGGCCCGGAACTCTTCGACGAAGCGCCCGCCCCGGCAACCGGTATAATAGTTTAGCAATGACTTGACTATTGAACCGGCCGAGCCAATACTAAAGCCAATGCTTAACCTTCACGCGATCGACGCCACCTTCCGGGCCCTGGCCGAACCCACGCGCCGGGCCATCGTCGAGCGCCTGTCGCTCGGCCCCGCCAGCGTCAGCGACCTGGCCCGGCCCTTCGACATGTCGCTCGCCGCCGTCGTCCAGCACCTGCAGGTGCTGGAGGAATGCGGGTTGATCAGGAGCGAGAAGCAGGGCCGCGTGCGCACCTGCCGGATCGACCCCGCCGGTCTCGGCGGCATCGCCGACTGGGTGGCGGAGCGCCGCTCGCTGATGGAACGCCGTTTCGACCGGCTGGCCGCGATCCTGGCCGAGCCGGACGAGACACCACCGGATGAGACACCCCAGACCTGAACGCAGTCGAGGACGAACCGATGACCGAACCCCTGCCCACCTTCCACGGCAGCTTCACCATCGAGCGGCGCTATCCGGCGGCGCCGAAGAGGGTCTTCGCCGCCTTCGCGAAGGAAGCGAGCAAGCGGCGCTGGTTCGCCGAAGTCGAAGGCTTCGAGACCTTCGAATACAAGCTCGACTTCCGCGTGGGCGGCGCCGAGCTGTCGCGCTTCCGCTTCGGCGACGGGCCGGAGGTCTGGTTGCGGGCGACCTATCACGACATCGTGCCCGAGCGGCGCATCATCCTCACCTATGCGATGGGGATCGGCGACAACCCCTTCTCCGTCTCGCTCACCACCACGCTGTTCGAACCCGAGGGCAGCGGCACGCTGATGACCTTTACCGAACAGGGCGCCTATCTCGACAAGGCGGAAGCCGTGAAGGGCCGCGAGACCGGCACGCGCGACCTGTTCGAGCGGCTGGCGAGGGAACTGGCGCGAGGCTGAGCAGCGGCGAATGACGCAGGGCCGGAGCGACAGCTGCGGTTCGAAAGCCGCTTTGATTCACTCGGCCCGCGCATTTATGTTGGACGAATTGTAATTTCGTTGGACAAAGTGGCATGGCAAAAGTCATTGGAACCCGCCGCGCCGAGGGAGGCGAAAGCCGAAGCAGTGCCGGCATGGGTCAGCCCACAGAGGCACAGGGGGCGCAGGTAGAAGCCGTGATGGCCGCGGCCCAGCGTTCGGGTCTTCTCAGTGAAAAGAGCGGCCGGATCGGGGGGCGGGTGAGCCCGGCCCTGGTCGAGCGGGCCAAGGCGCGCACGGGGATCGCGACCGATACCGACCTGATCGAGTTCGCGCTGGCCAACATCGCGCTCGAGGACAGGTTCGCCGAGACCTTCAAGGCCGTCCGCGGCAAGGTGGATCCGGATCTGAAGCTCGGATTCTGAAGTGGCGGGATTCGACGTCGCCGGTGCCCTTCGCTGGGCCCGCTTCGATCCGAGACGGGCCCTGTCGCGCCGGCCGGACGCCGCGCTCGCATTCGCCGACGAGGGAGAGATCGCGGGACAGCCGATCCTCCTCGATACCTGCGTCTATATCGATCAGATGCAAGGCCGGTCGCCGATCCTCGTCGAACGCATCGTCGATGCCCGCCAGGTCAACCACTCGACCGTGGCTATCCGGGAACTGATGCACACCATCGGTGTGCTCGACCCCGGCGATCGTCGGACGGCGGGAGTGGTGAAGGCGATCCGGAGCCAGATCGAGGCCATGCCGGATCACCGGCTCTTCGCCCCGGACGCCGAGGTGCTCGGACGGGCCGCGCTGCTCGCCGGTATCCTGTCGCGACTGCAGGGCTACGCGCGCGATGCCAAGCTCAAGGCGCTTCACGACTGCATCCTCTTCCTTCAGGCGCAGAAGCTCGGCTTCATCGTGCTCACCGCGAACACCGCCGATTTCGATCTTCTGCTGCAGATCCTGCCGGCTGGCCGGGTGCTGTTCTATCGCGTTGCCGCGTGAGAATGCTCGCGTCCAGAGCGGCTGGTTCAGGAACCGGCGCGAGTTGGACTGGACTAACGGGACTTAGTCTGTTGTGATCGAACGATGCGTACCGTCAATATCCACGAAGCCAAAACCCACCTCTCGCGCCTGATCGACAGGGCGGCGAAGGGCGAGCCGTTCGTCATCGCCAAGGCGGGCCGGCCGATGGTCAAGGTGGTGCCCCTCGACCATGCCGAGACCACGGCCGGCCGGCGCCTCGGGTTCCTCGAAGGAGAAGTCTCGGTGCCGGACGACTTCGACCGAATGCAACCAGGCGAGATCGCGGCCCTGTTCGAAGGAAAGCCGTGAGCCTGCTGCTGCTCGATACCCACGTGCTTCTGTGGGCGGCCGCGTGCTCCAAGCGCCTCGGCCGGAAGAGTCGGGCGCTGCTCGAGGATGCAGACAACACGCTCAGCTTCAGCGCTGCCTCGATCTGGGAAGTGGTGATCAAGAGCGGCCTCGACCGCGATGACTTCGCGGTCGAACCCCGGCGCCTGCGCCGCGGACTGCTCGATGCCGGCTACAGGGAACTTCCCGTTGCCAGCGAGCATGCGCTCGCCGTGCGCGACCTTCCCCCACTGCACAAGGACCCCTTCGATCGCATCCTGATCGCCCAAGCCGCAGCCGAAGGCGCCACTCTCCTGACGGCGGACCCGACGGTCGCCCGCTATCCCGGAAAGATCGTGCTGGTCGGATGACCGGCGCATCGACCGGAAAGATACCGCACGCTTCCACCATTGTTCCCCTAATGGGAACATGATAGGGTCCACCGATGAGGGTCATCGCTCGCTCGACGCTCGTCGACTTCTGGACCGATCATCCGGAAACGAAGGCAGCGCTCGAACGCTGGCTGAAGATCGTCAAGGCTGCGCACTGGGCGTCGACGGAGGACATTCAGGGGGCGTCTCCGAAGGCGAAAGTACTGAACGGCGAGCGCGTGCGGTTTGAGGTTGCCGGTGGCAATTATCGGCTCATCGCGGCGTTCGATTTCCGCCGTCAGGTCGCTTTCGTAAAGTTCATCGGAACCCATGCCGCCTACGACCGCATCGATGCTTTGACCGTTTCTCTGTTCTAGAGGTGCTGGGTCATGAACGTCCGCCCAATCCGTAACGACAATGATCACCGCGCCGCTCTGGCCCAGATCGAGGCCTGCTGGGCTGCGCCGGAAGGCACGGCCAAGGGAGACCGGCTCAGCGTGCTCCTCGCCCTGGTCGAAATCTACGAAGAGAAACGGTGGCCGATCGAGATCGGGGAAAATTTCGATCCGATCGACGTGCTCAGCTATGCCATCGAGGAACTCGGGCATACTCAGACCGAACTCGCCGAGCTTCTCGGCTCCCGCTCCCGGGCATCGGAGATTCTCTCCCGGCGGCGTTCGCTCACCGTCGAGATGATCCACAAGATCAGCGAGAGCTGGAAGATTCCGGCCGATCTGCTGGTGCGGCCCTACAGGATCGAACGCGCCGCCTGATCCTGTTCAAGCCTCGCGATGCAGTTCGCATCCTTTTGACCCGCATCACAAGGGCAAGCGCCGCCGCAGGGTAGTCGCTCTCGAAAGGAAGGCTGTTTCGTAGAAATTTCTACGAATCTGGATGATTTTCGGATTGATTCCTTCGAAATACCCCGTTGCAACGAAAAACCGCCCCGGTTGCACCCGAGGCGGTTTCATCGAAACGCGATCAACCCTGAAGGAATCAATCGCATGTCTAACGTAGTCCCGGCTCTTGCCGACATCAACGTACCCCCCCACGTCAAGGTTCAGACGACAGACAACTTCGAGGCCCTCATGTCTGAGGTTGGCCGCCGGTCAATGATGGGTCTTTCCGGTGAAGTCTTCTTTGGAACCGCCTTCGTTCAAGGTTCTCGCCTTCAATTTACCACCGCTATGCCGATTCAGAAAATGGTGGAAGTAAGCAAGACGGATCGGTCCAAGAAGAAAGACAACGTCAAGGTTGTTACCGAGCACTCCAATCGCCCTCAAGAGCCGGCGCACGCCAAGCAGGTACGTACCTATCTCCTAAATACAGCCTGCATCGGCGATAAATTTATTCTGCCTGCCTTTACATTCAACTACGGCGTTGGACTGGATGATGAGTCACCCAATGCCACACTGATTCTCTTTGCGAATAACGCAGACGGGACGAATGCCTGGCCTGGCATCTTGTTGTTACCGCAAGGGGCAAAGCTGGATACTACCGACGGCGCGCACCGCCGCGCGCAAATCGATGAAATCTTGACTAGCGGCAAGGTCAGTGAGGATCAGAAAGAGGCATTGAAGCGCAATGCCGTGGACGTAAAAATCGTCTTCGAGGATAGCCGGTCTGACAGTCACCAGGACTTCGCAGATTGTGGCAAGGCGAAGGCGATTCCGAAGTCTCTGGTTACCACCTTCGATGTCCGTGACGCCCGGAATGAGTTGAGCCGCAATTTGGTTATAGGCAATCCATTCTTGTCTGCTTACGTGGACGCTACGGCCTCGAACGTTAATCTTTCATCGAAGTCGCGGATGATCTGGTCCATGAGTGCCGTGCGCATGTTCGTCGCACACATCGTGGAACACCATCCGGACAGCGATCTGAGCGAAAACAAAAAGACTGAAGGCGCCAACGACTTCTTCACCGCTCTGGTTAGGCACTTGCCGCAGCTGTGTGAACTCGAAAGAGCGCGCAAGGATCGCGAATCAGAAGTTACAACGGGGTCGCTTCGCGACCTTAGGGGCGGTGATGTCGCATTGCGCGGCATGGGCATGGCCATGTTCGCAAGGGCGTTCCTGCACTGCAAAATGCAGGACGTTGATTTCGGCGTTATGGCGTCGAAGCTTGCGACCGTTAACTGGAACTTGTTGGACTGTGAACGTGGGGATCTCCCGTTTGGCCCGACATATGCGACCGAAGTCTTCAAGCATGCTGAACCCCTTTGGAGACACCTGCTTGTCATCGGTGAAGGTCGCTACCGCATTAGTTCGTCGTCCGTCGACGCTGATGAGGCATGGCTCAAGATCTGCGCGCAGCTGAGCCTTGAAGCTGACGATACGGCGCATCGGGTTGCCGAGGCGGAAGCTACCGCTGACAGGAAAGCTAAGGCGAGGCAGGCCAAGGCGGAGATTGATGACTTTCTCCGCGACGCACTCCAGGACGTAAAAGTCGCCTAACGTCAAAACAGCGGGCGTCCACCGAAGCCGGTGGGCGCCCTTACTTTCTCCATTGCGCCGTTCGGCCGATTTCCCTGCGCGAACTCGAGTTACGGACCCTGATATCCAACTTGACGCTTACGCCACCCGCGCCGATCGTGTCTCCTTCGCGCGGTCGGCCGGCACCAGCAGCGCGGTGCCGGTCATCTCCTTGGGCTGCGGGATGCCGAGGAACCTGAGCAATGTCGGCGCCAGATCGCAGAGCCTGCCGTCGGCAATGCCGAAGCCCGCCGCGCCCTTGCCGGTCAGGATCGCCGCCACCGGGTTGGTGGTGTGCTGGGTATGCGGGCTGTGGTGCTCAGGGTCGTACATCTCTTCGAGGTTGCCGTGGTCGGCGGTGATCAGCAGCACGCCGCCTGCCTTGTCCACCGCCGCTTCCACCCGGCCGATGCAGGCGTCCACCGCTTCGGCGGCCTTTATGGCGGCTGCGAGAATGCCGGAATGGCCGACCATGTCGGGATTGGCGTAATTGACGACGACGAGGTCGTAGGTGCCGGCCTCGATCGCGCCCACCAAGCGGTCGGTGAGCTCGGGCGCCGACATTTCCGGCTTGAGGTCATAGGTCGCCACTTTCGGCGAGGGGATCATGATCCGGTCCTCGCCTTCGTACACCGCCTCCTCCCCGCCGTTCAGGAAGAAGGTGACATGGGCGTATTTCTCCGTCTCGGCGATGCGGAGCTGGCGCAGGCCCGCGCTCGCCACCACTTCGCCCAGCGTGTGCGGGTATTTCGCCGGCGGGAACATGGTGGTGATGAAGGGGTTGAGCGCGCCCGAGTATTCCGCCATGCCGGCGGCGGCCGAGAAATCGACCAGGCGGGGGCGCCTGAAGCCGTCGAAGGTGGGGTCGAGGAGTGCTGTCAGCATCTCGCGCGCCCGGTCGGCGCGGAAATTCGCCATCAGCAGCGCGTCGCCGTCCTTCATGCCGGTGAAGCCCGCGAGCACGGTGGGGAGCACGAATTCATCGGTCTCCCCCCGCGCCCTGGCGGCGGCGAGGACGGCGGCGGCGTCGGCCGCCTGCTCTCCCCTGGCATCGACCAGGGCGAGATAGGCCTTTTCCACCCGGTCCCAGCGCTTGTCGCGGTCCATGGCGAAGAAGCGCCCGGTGATGGTGGCGAGGCGGACGTTGTTCAAACCAGCGATCGAGGTCTGGAAATCGGCCAGATATTCGCCGGCGCTGGAGGGCGGCGTGTCGCGGCCGTCGAGGAAGGCATGCACGGCCACCGGCACGCCGGCATCCGACGCCGCCTTGGCCACCGCGGCCATGTGGTCCTGGTGCGAATGCACGCCGCCGGGCGAGAGCAGGCCAAGCAGATGCAGTGTGCCGCCGGTCGCCTTCACGGCCCGAAGCGCCGCCTGCAGCCTCTCATTTGCGAAGAAGCTGCCATCCTCGATCGCGGTGTCGATACGCGGCAGGTCGGGCACCGCCACCCGGCCGGCGCCGATGTTCATGTGGCCGACTTCGGAATTGCCCATCTGCCCGGCGGGGAGGCCCACATCCCTGCCCGAGGTGCCGATATGCGACCAGGGCTTGGTCTTCAGCAGGCGGTTCCAGTTCGGCACGCGGGCGAGCGCGACCGCGTTGTTCTCCGGCTCGTCGCGAAGGCCCCAGCCATCGAGGATGCAGAGGACGACCGGGCGGGGACGGGTGGAAACTGTCATGGCGATCCGTGTCTCGACAATGGCTCTGGACAGGCGGTGATCCCTATATAACGCTGAAAGCGCCGGGGAGGGTCCGTTTTGGGCCGAATTCCGGTTAACGAAAAAATGCGCGACACCCCGGGAGATCGCCCATGGATTTCGACTTCTCCGAGGACGAGAGGACGCTGAAGGACGAGGCGAAGCGCTTCCTGCGTGACCGCTGCCCGCCCAAGGCCGTCCGCCGCGTGCTGGAGGGCGAGGTGCCCTTCGATCGCGAGCTGTGGAAGGCGATCGGCGATCTCGGCTGGATCGGCGCCGCCATTCCCGAGGAATACGGCGGCGCGGCACTCGGCCATGTCGGGCTCTGTGCCATCGCCGAGGAAGTGGGCGCGGCGCTCGCCCCCGTGCCCTTCGCCTCCACCGCCTATCTCGCCGCCGAGGCGCTGGTTCTGGCCGGGACCGAGGCGCAGAAGCGCCGCTGGCTGCCCCGCATTGCCAAGGGCGAGGCGATCGGCTGCTTCGCCGAGGCCGAGGGAGCCGAGGCGCGCTCGGGCAAGGCGCTGGCGACCCTTTTCGACAAGGGCGGTCTCAACGGCACCAAGATCCCGGTGGCCGATGGCGCCTATGCCGATCTCGCCATCGTGGTGGCACGCGCGGGTTCGGAAGCCGAGGCGCTGTTCCTGGTCGAGCTCGACCAGCCGGGCGTGGCGCGCGAGGCGGTGAAGACGGTGGACCCCAGCCGTGGCCATGCTCGCATCGTCTTCCAGAACGCCAAGGCCGAGCGCCTGGGTCAGGAGGGCGAGGGCGCCGAACTCCGCCGTCAGCTGCTCGACCGGGCCGCGGTGCTGATGGCCTTCGAGCAGGTGGGCGGCGCCGACGCGGCGCTGCAGATGGCCTGCGAATACGCAAGGACGCGCTTCGCCTTCGGCCGGCCGATCGGCAGCCAGCAGGGCATCAAGTTCAAGCTGGCCGATGTCTATTGCGCGGTCGAGCTGGCGCGTTCCAACGCCTATTGGGGCGCCTGGGCGCTCGCCGCCGGCGCGCCCGACCTGGGGCTAGCGGCCGCGACCGCCCGGGTGGCGGCCTCCAAGGCCTTCTGGCTGGCGGCGAAGGAGAACATCCAGGTCCATGGCGGCATGGGCTTCACCTGGGAGGGCGACTGCCACTTCTACTACCGCCGGGCCAAGCTCCTGTCTCTGGCGCTGGGCGCACCGGCGGAATGGAAGGAAAAGCTGGTCGCGGCCTTCGAGAAGCGCAACGCGGCCTGAGGGAGAAAAGTCATGGATTTCAACGACACGCCCGAGGAAGCCGCCTTCCGCGCCGAGGTGCGCGCCTTCCTTGCCGCCAATGCCAGGAAGAAGGACGGCACCGCCGGCTCGGTCCGCGGCCGGCCCGACGACGCGGAGGGGCTGAAGGCGACGCTCGCCGCCGCCCGCGCCTTCCAGGCGAAGAAGGCCGAGGCCGGCTATGCCGCGCTCACCTGGCCCCAGGCCTGGGGCGGCCGCGGCCTGTCGCCGATCATGCAGGTGATCTTCAACCAGGAGCAGGCGGCCTACGACATCCCCAGGGGCGTCTATGAGATCGGGCTCGGCATGTGCATCCCGACGCTGATGAAGCATGGCAGCCCTGAGGCGGCGCAGCGCTACGTGCCGCCGGCGGTGAGGGGGGAGGAGATCTGGTGCCAGCTCTTCTCCGAACCGGGGGCGGGATCCGACCTCGCCGGGCTTTCCACCCGGGCGGTACGGCGTGGTCATGGTGAAGGCTGGGTGATCAACGGGCAGAAGATCTGGACCTCGGGGGCGCATTTCTGCGACTACGGCATCCTCCTCACCCGCACCGACCCGAACCTGGCGAAGCACGAAGGCCTCACCATGTTCTTCCTCGACATGCGCTCGAAGGGGGTGGAAGTCCGCAGAATCAAACAGATTTCCGGCACCTCGAACTTCAACGAGGTGTTCTTCACCGATGTCGAGATCCCGGATTCCCAGCGCCTCGGCGCCGTCGGCGAGGGCTGGAAGGTGGCGCTCACCACGCTGATGAACGAGCGGCTGGCGGTGGGCGAGGCGCCGGGGCCCGATTTCGAGGATATTTTCCAGCTGGCGCGGGAGGTTAGCGTCGACGGCGCGCCCGCCATCCAGGACCGGGCGATGCGCGAGCGCCTCGCCGACTGGTATGTGGAGACGCAAGGGCTCAGGCTCACCAAGTTCCGCAGCATGACGGCGCTCTCGCGCGGCCAGACGCCGGGGCCGGAAGCCTCGATCACCAAGCTCGTCTCGGCCACCAAGCTGCAGGAAATCGCCAATGCGGGCATGGACTTGCTGGGCGCGGGTGGGGCGCTGATGGAGGATGGCGAGACGCCGGCGGCGAGCCTGTTCCAGCAGGCGCTCCTCTATTCGCCGGGCCTGCGGATCGCCGGCGGCACCGACGAAATCCTGAGGAATATCATCGCCGAACGGGTGCTCGGCCTGCCGCAGGACCCGCGCGCCGACAAGGGCATGAGCTTCGCCCAGGTGCCGCGCGGCGGGGGGCGCTGATCCAGCCGGCCATCCAGCATTCAGCCAGCCTTCACCGTGACCAGGGGTCAGACGCGGCCGTCATCCCTGCGCTAGCCTTCCTCCGGTCGCTTCCGGGAAACGCTGAGCA
>JALHMN010000098.1 GCA_022844005.1 bacterium
GGCGGCGCGCGCGTGGCGCTGCTGGTGCCGCTGTCGGGCCAGGCGGGCGCGGTGGGCCGGGCGCTGCTGGAGGCGGCGCATCTCGCGTTGATCGATGCCGGCAATCCCGATGTCGAACTGCTGCCGCGCGACACGGCCGGTCAGGCCGACAAGGCGGCCGAACTGGCGCGGGAGGTGATGGCCGAAGGGGCGAGCGTGATCCTGGGCCCGCTGTTCGCCGCCGAGGTGCAGGCGGTGGGCGCGGTGGCGCGGCCGGCCGGCGTCCCGGTGATCGGCTTTTCCACCGACCGCACGGTGGCGGGCGATGGCGTCTATCTGCTGGGATTCTCGCCCGAGGAGCAGGTGGCGCGCGTGGTGCGCTATGCCGCCGGGCAGGGCCTGGCGCCGATGGCGGCGCTGACCCCGGACAGCGCCTATGGCAACGCGGTGCTGGCGGCCTTCCGCAAGACGGCCGAGGAGAGCGGCATTCCGGTCGGACGGATCGAGACCTATCCCGCCGACGCACGGGACCTCACATCCACCATCAAGCGGCTGGGCGACTACGACAACCGCCGGCAGGCGCTGCTCCAGCACCGTCGCGAGCTGGCGGCGAAGGGGGATGACGAGTCGCGTCTGCAGCTGCGCCGCCTGGAAAAGGCCGATACCTGGGGCGAGGTCGACTACAAGGCGCTCCTGCTGGCCGAGGGCGGGACGCGGCTGCGCTCGCTGGTCCCGCTCCTGCCCTATTACGACATCGACCCGAAGGAGGTGCGCTTCCTCGGCACGGGGCTCTGGGACGAGCCGGGCCTCGGAACCGAGCCGGCGATGGTGGGGGGCTGGTATGCCGCCTCGCCGCCGGAACTGGTGGAGGCCTTCGCCAGGCGATTCGAGCAGGTCTATGGCCGCCGGCCGATCCGCATCGCCTCCCTCGGCTACGACGCGGTGGCGCTGACCGCCCTCCTCGCCAAGGGCAAGGACGCAACGCGGTTCGGGCGCGACGCGCTCGGCAATCCAGACGGGTTCGCCGGCTACAACGGGATCTTCCGCTTCGCCGCCGAAGGCTGGGTGGAGCGCGGTCTCGCCATCCTGGAGATCGGCCCGCGGTCGGCGGTGCGCGTCGTCGAGCCGGCGCCGCAGTCCTTCCAGGCGGTCGGGCAGTAGCGGCAGGCGGCGTCAGGCCGCCATGGCGTAGACGCCGCGCTGGCCGGGCATCGGCTTGAAGCGGTCGGAGATGCCGAGCACCGTCTCGGCGCCGCCCAGGAAGAGGACGCCGTCCTGCGGCATGGTCTTGGAGATCCGCTCCAGCACCGTGGTCTTGGTGGGCTGGTCGAAATAGATCAGCACGTTGCGGCAGAAGACCACGTCGAAGGTGCCGAGGCTGGCGAGGTCGCCCAGAAGGTTCAGCGGGCGATACTGCACCATGGCGCGCACGGCGGGATCGAGCTCCCACATCTCGTTCTTCTGCACGAAGTTCTTGATCAGGAGCTGGACGGGAAGGCCGCGCTGCACCTCGAACTGGGTGTAGAGGCCGGCCTTGGCGCGTTCCAGCACCTCGGTCGACAGGTCCGTGCCGACGATCTCGACCCGCCAGCCGGCGAGCTTGGCCGCCTCCTCGCGCAGGATCATGGCGAGCGAATAGGCCTCCTGCCCGGTCGAGCAGGCGGCCGACCAGATGCGGAAGCTCTTCTTCGCCGCCCGCGCCTTCAGGATGAAGGGCAGCGTCTCGGTGCGGAACAGCTCGAAGGGCTTGCCGTCGCGGAAGAAGAAGGATTCGTTGGTCGTCATCGCCTCGACGACTTCCCGGACCAGCGGCTCGGCGGCGCCGGAGCGGAGCTTGGCGATCAGGGCATCGAGAGTGCCGTGGCCGTGCTTGCGCGCGACCGGCACCAGCCGGCTTTCCAGCAGGTAGACCTTGTCCTTGGACACGACGAGGCCGGAGCGCTGCTTCAGAAGGGTCGCGATGAACTCGAAATCCCAGGGGTTCATGCGAGGCCTCCCGCCATCACGCGCTCAACAGTCGTCGCAATCTCGCCGAGCGGCAGCACCGCGTTGCACAGACCCGCCGTCGCCACCGCGCCCGGCATTCCCCAGACCACGCTGGTGGCTTCGTCCTGCGCGATCATCGCCGCGCCCGCCTCGGTCAGCACGCGGCCGCCTTTCAGCCCGTCCTGGCCCATGCCGGTCAGGATCACGGTGAGCACGCCGCTGCCATAGACGCCGGCGAGCGAGCGGAGCATCGGATCGACCGATGGCCGGCAGAAATTCTCCGGCGGTTCCTGGGTCAACCGGATTACGCGCCGCGGGCCGTCGGCCACCGCCGTCATATGGAAATCTCCCGGAGCGACGAAGATCTGCCGGTCGGCCAGGACATCGCCGTCCTTCGCCTCGCGGCAGGGCGCGCCGGCGATCCGCGAGAGGTGGTCGGCCAGGATGGTGGTGAAGGTGGCCGGCATGTGCTGGGTGATCAGAATCGGCTGGCGGATGCGGCCGTTCAACTGACCGAAGAGCTGGAACAGGGCCTGCGGTCCGCCGGTGGAGGAACCGACCGCGAGAACCTTGGGCTGGATGCGCGGGAAGGGCCGCAGCGTGATTACCGGTTTCGCCGCCGGCGCCAGCGGACGGCCGACGGCCGAACCGACCGGCACCGGACGGTTGCGCCGGCGCACGTTGCCGAGGGTGCGGACCTTTTCGGTCAACTCGCGGCGGAAGGCCTCGGCGGCGCCGGCATCGCGGGCGCTGGAGGGCTTGGCCACGTAGTCGGTGGCGCCCAGGCGCAGCGCCTTCAGGCTGATGTCGGCGTTGCGGAGCGTGAGCGTGGAGGCCATCACGATCTTCAGGTCGCGGGCCAGTTCCAGCATCTTCGGCAGCGCGGTCAGGCCGTCCATGCCCGGCATCTCGATGTCCATGATGACGACATCGGGCTGTACGCGTTCGACCAGCTTCAAGCCGCTGGCACCGTCGGGGGCGGTGCCGACGACTTCGATGCCGGCCTCCTCGCCCAGCCAGCGGGCGATCAGGCCGCGCACGACCGTGGAGTCGTCGATGACGACGACGCGGCAGGCGTCGGTGCGGGCGGCGGGTGGCGCGACGGAGGCGGCGAGCGACATGATGGCTCTCAGATCAGTCCGACCTGGTGGAACTTCGCCTCGATGATGTCCCGGTCGAAGGGCTTCATGATGTATTCGTTGGCCCCGGCTTCGATCGCCTCGCGGATATGCGCGATGTCGTTCTCGGTGGTGCAGAAGACCACCACCGGCTGGGCAATGCCGTCCTGGGCACGCAGCGCGCGCAGGAATTCGATCCCGCTCATCACCGGCATGTTCCAGTCGAGCAGGATCGCATCGGGCATCCGCCGATGACAGGCGTCCAAGGCATCCTTGCCGTCGACCGCCTCGTCGATCTGAAACTCGAGCTGTTCCAGGATGCGCCGTGCGACCATGCGGATGACGCGCGAGTCGTCGACTACCAGGCAAGACTTCATTGCTCAGCCTCCCAAACGACAGACTTGGGTCACGCCGCTTCGGCGATCTCCAGGAAATCGAGAACCTTCGGCACTTCCAGCACGACCAGAAGCTTGCCGTCGAGGCGATAGACGCCGAGCGAAACCTCGCGCCAGCGCGGGTTCAGCGTCGGTGGATTGCGCTCGAAGGCTTCCGCCTTGAGCGCCATCACCTCGCCGACACCGTCGACGATCAGGCTGTAAGGCTCGCCGCGATGCTCGACCACCACGCTCATGCCCTGCTCGCCCGACGCCCGCATGGGCAGGCCGAGGCGGGTGCGCAGCTCGACCGCGGTGACGATGCGGCCGCGCAGGTTCAGAACGCCGGCGACTTCCTTCGGCGACAGCGGGATCCGCGTGATCTTCTGCGGGCCCAGCACGTCCTGGACCATCAGGACGGGGATGCCGAACAGCTGTCCTTCGATGCTGACGGTGACGAATTCGGCGTTTTCGATGGCGGTGCTCATGCCGCATGGCTCCTGGAGAGGGTCTGCTCGAGCGAGGCCAAGAGGGCGTCGCGGTCGAGCTTGGCTACGTAGTCGACGAAGCCGGCCTCACGGCCGCGCTCGAAGAAGCGCGGCGAGACATGGCCGGAAAGCGCCACGATCGGGGTCTTCATCCAGCTGCCGTCATGGCGCACCGCCTCGGCGAAGGCGAAGCCGTCCATGCCGGGCATCTCGATGTCGGAGAGGATCACGTCGAAGGCCTCGCCGCTCTCACGCATCTTGAGCGCCGCCTCGGCGTTCTCGGCCGTGGTCACCTGATAGCCGGCCACCTGCAGAAGCGGCGCCAGCATGTTGCGGAAGAACGGGCTGTCGTCGATCAGGAGCAGCTTGCGGCCGTCGCCCTTGTCGTCGAGCGTCTGCTTGGAGCCGTTCATGAACCAGTCTTCGCGCGCAGCGCCCAGAAAGTGGGCGACGTCGACCACTTCGGTGGCCTTGCCCGCGATCACCGCGGAGCCCAGCACGCCCTGCCGCTTGGTGCGCAGTTCCACCGCGAGGCGGTCCTCGACGATGTCGACGATCTCGTCGACCAGAAGACCCATGTTGCGGTCGCGGTCGGCGAAGACGACGACGGGCTGACGCCCGGTAGGCGAGAGCTGCTGGTCGTCGGAGACCGAGATCAACGGCATGAGTTGTCCGCGATACTGCACGACCATCTGTCCGGCGACGCGTTCGACCTGGGCCGTCTCGATCTCCTCCAGGCGCGCCACGAGGGCGAGGGGGACCGCCTTCGGTTCCGTGCCGCCGGCATGGAACAGGAGCAGCGCCATCCGATCGTCGTTGCGGTTGTCCTTCTTCGCGGCCGCGTCTTCCTCGGCCCGGGCATTGTCGCTGACCTGCTGGCCGGAGCTGGCGGCGATGCCGTTCGGGTCCAGGATCATGATGACGCTGCCGTCGCCCAGGATGGTGTTGCCGGAGTAGACCGAGATGTTGCGCAGGATCGGCGCGACCGGCTTGACGACGATTTCCTCCGTATCGAAAACGCGATCGACGACCATGCCGAAGCGGTGGCTGCCGACCTGGGTGACGATGATGTAGGACTCGCCCTGCTTTGCGATGCCGGCGCCGGCGGCTTCCAGACCGAAGAGTTCGTTCAGGAAGACCAGCGGCAACAGGCGGTCGCGCAGCCGGAGCACGGCCGTGTTCTCAATACGCTCGATCTTCTGTTCCGAGGTGGGCGAGGCGCGCACCAGTTCGACCACGCTGATCTGCGGCACGGCGAAGCGTTCGCCGGCGCATTCGACGATCAGCGCCGAGACGATGGCGAGCGTCAGCGGGATCTTGATGGTGAAGGTCGACCCCTTGCCCTTCTCGGTGCGCAGGTCGATGGTGCCGCCGATTTTCTCAATGTTGGTGCGGACCACGTCCATGCCGACGCCGCGGCCGGAAACCGAGGTCACCTTGGCGGCGGTCGAGAAGCCCGGCTTGAAGATGAAGCGATGCAGCTCGCGGTCGGACATCGCCTCGAGCTCGGCTTCGGTCGCGAGGCCCTTCTCCAGCACCTTCGCCTTGATCTTCTGCGCGTCGAGGCCGCGGCCGTCGTCGCGGATCTCGATCAGGATATGGCCACCTTCGTGATAGGCGTTCAGTACGATCCGGCCGGTATCGCCCTTGCCGTTCGACTGCCGTTCGGCCGGGGTCTCGAGACCATGATCGGCGGAGTTCCGCACCATATGGGTGAGCGGGTCCTTGATCAGCTCCAGCACCTGGCGGTCGAGCTCGGTCTCGGCGCCCTGCATCACGAGGTCGATCTTCTTGCCCAGTTCGCGCGACAGGTCGCGCACGATGCGGGGCAGCTTCGCCCAGGCGCTGCCGATCGGCTGCATGCGCGTCTTCATGACGCCTTCCTGCAGCTCGGTGGTGACGAGCGAGAGGCGCTGCAGCGGCGCGGCAAACTCGGAATCGTTGATCTTGCGGACCATCTGGAGCAGCTGGTTGCGCGTCAGCACCAGCTCGCTCACCATGGTCATGAGATTCTCCAGCAGATCGACCCGCACGCGGATCGACTGGCCGGCGACGGCGCTCTCGCCGGCTTCCGCCATCTGGGTATCGCCATGCGGCGCTTCCGGCTTCGGCGCCTCGGCGACGACCTCTGCCGCGGCGGCCGGGGCGGCGACTTCCGCCGCGGCGGCTTCCGTCGCGCGGAAAACGGCTTCCAGTTCTTCGAGCGTCACTTCGCCCGGCTTCAGCTGGCGGCCGAGCTTGGCGTCGTAGGGACCTTCCTCGGAGGCGGGCTCGACCGGCTCGACCGCGACGGGCGGCGGGGCCTTCACCGGAGCGGGAGCGGCGGCGACCTTGCCCAGGGCCGCGGCATCGAGGCGGGCGATCAAATCGGCATCGTCGCCGGCCGGCTCGGCCTCGGTACGCTCGAGTTCGGAGACGATCGCCTTCAGGCGGTCGAGAGTCGCGAGGATCAGCGTCACGGAGTCCGGCGTCACTACCAGAGCGCCGTCGCGGAACTTGCCGAGCACGTTCTCGCCGGCATGCGCGAGCGTCTCCAGCCGGGGAAGGCCGAGGAAGCCGCAGGTGCCCTTGATCGTATGGACGAGCCGGAAAATGTTGTTGAGCAGGCTCGGGTTGTTGGGATTCTGCTCGAGATGCACCAATTCCACATCGAGAACCGCCAGGCTCTCGTTGGTTTCGGTCAGAAATTCGCTGAGGAGGTCATCCATCGGTCGCACCGCCCGGTGTGTCTTGTTCTTCCGCGCAGGCCATGAGGGCCGCGGTCGACGCACATTGGCGGTGGACCGGTTAAGAGAGCTCTAAACACCCGGGCGAGGGACTAACCTTGTTCGATGGCGTACTGTCCCGCCCCCGGCGTCACGGATAATTTGCCCGCCGCTTCACGTACTAGCAGGGCAGCATGGGCAGCGACGGCGCTGGCGCCTTCGCCGAAACTGCCGCCCTCGAGCGTCGCCACCATCTCCGGCGCCAGCGCCGCCCCATCACCCACCACGACCACACCGACGGCGCCGGCCTCGCTGGCCGTGGGGCGCATGACACCGCCGCGCGGCATGCCCGACACCGCCACCAGCAGGAGATTCGCGAGCAGCTTGGCACTCGGCTTGGCGAGCGGCCCGGTGATGGAAGACCAGTCGAGCTTGACCCGGCCGCCGCCGAACTGGCCCTCGACCGCGTCCTTGTAGTCGCCGAGATCGATCCGGTCGCCGAGGCTGCCGCCGGCGCCGAAGGCAATGCGGTAGAATTTGAGGCGGCGGGCCGCCTGTTCGGCGCTCTGCGCGAGCAGGCCGAGCGCCTGCTCGCGGATATCGGCGTCGTCTTCGTCGGCGAGGAGTTCCGCCCCGTTGGCGATCGCCCCGATGGTTCCCGCCAGGTCGTGGCAGAGCTTCGAGCAGAGCTGCGCCACCAGCACCAGATCCGCCCCGCTTTCGCTAGAATCCACCATGGCCCCGTCCGATCATCGACCCGTTACAATAGCGCGCTAAAATGCCGGCCTTGTGGCGCGGGAGCAATGCATGCCGAAAGCGATCGTCCCCGGCGCCCTGGTGCGCCACCCGACCGAGCCCGACTGGGGCATGGGCCGGGTACAATCGTCGATCGGCGAACGCGTGACCGTGAACTTCGAGAATGCCGGCAAGAAAGTGATCCAGGGCGGCACGGTCGACCTGATCGTCATAGAGGAAGCGAGAAACCCGAGATGATCCCGAAAGCCCTGGACGGCGCGCGGCGCCGGCGCATCCACCTCCTCCGCCATGCGGAAGCAGCCTATTTCGACGCCGCCGGCAAGCGCACGGGCGATTCCCGCATCGTGTCCCTGACCCCCCGCGGCCGGGAGCAGGCGGCTGCCATGCGCGAGCTGTTGAAAGACGTCGATTTCGACGGCGTGGTCATTTCCGGCCTGCCGCGCACCGTGGAAACGGCGGAGATCGTGGCCGAAGGCCGCAACCTGCCGGCGCGCCTGGAACCGCTGCTGGAAGAGATCCACGGCGGTTCGACGGTCGAGATCGCCCGCGACCGCATCCTGCCGGACATCGCCTATGCCTTCTGGCAGGCGCGGCACGAGGGTGGCGGCGGCTATCGCGACGGCGAGCGCTTCGACACCTTCTTCGCCCGCTGCCGGCAAGGAATTGAAGCGGTGCTGAAGCTGGATGACTGGACCTCGCTGCTGCTGGTGGCGCATGGCGGCGTGAATCGTGCCGTCCTGTGCTGGGCACTGGGAGCCGACCTCCACGCCTTCCCGGTGTTCGAGCAGGATTCCTGCTGTCTCAACATCATCGACATCGATACCGACGAAGCGGGCGAAGTGCAGCGGATGTACATCCGCGCAGTCAATATCACCCCTTACGACTTCCCCAAGAGGAAACACCACGCCACCACGCTGGAGGGCATGGCCCAGCGCTATCTGGCCCAGCCGGCCTGAAGCACCGCCTCGGCGGCGGCCACCTCGCCGGGGTGGTTCAGATTGGCGAAGGGATCGAAGCGGTCGACCGGCCACTCGACCACCACGTGGTCGAACCCGCGCAGGAAGGCGCCGACCTTGCCGGCCGAGCCGTCCCGCAGGCCCGCGCGCAGGGCCTGGCGCAGCGTCGGCGGGCAGAGCGCGACGACCGGATGCAGCCGGCCGGCCGAGGACGCCATGGCGATTCGCCGCCCCCCGGCCGCCACGGCCAGGCGCGCGACCAGATCGGCCGGCAGCAGGGGGCAATCGACCGGCGCGGCAAGCATCATCGCGTCCGGCTCGGTCGCGGCCGCCCAGTCGAGACCGGCCAGCATGCCGGCGAGCGGGCCCGGCTGCCCGGGTTCGGGATCGGGCAGGACCGCAAGGCCGAGAAAGGCGAAGCGGGCCGGATCGCCATTGGCGTTGAGCGCGAGACGCCCGACCTGCGGCCGCAGGACGGCCGCTACCCGCGCGACCAGCGGCGCGCCGGCAAAGCCGATCAGCGCCTTGTCGCGCCCGCCCATGCGGGTGGCCCGCCCGCCGGCCAGAATGACGCCCAACACCCTTTCAGCATGCATGCCCGGCATTCTAACAGCTTGACCCGGGGGGTTCGGCTTGATTGGCTCCCCCGCCCCAACAGAGAGAGCGGATGTCGTCCGACCTGAAAGACCGTGCTGCGCTCGCCGCTCATATCGTCAGCATCGCCGAGACGGCCGGCCGGGCGATCATGGCGGTCTACCGCACCGATTTCGATACCCGCAGCAAGAGCGACGCCTCCCCGGTTACGGATGCCGACGAGCGTGCCGAGCGGATCATCCTGGAGCGGCTGGATTCCCCCTTCCCGGTGGTGGCAGAGGAAAGCGCCGCGGCGGGACGGATCCCCGATATCGGCACGGGTCCGTTCTGGCTGGTCGACCCGCTGGACGGCACCCGGGAATTCATCGGCCGCAACGGCGAATTCACCGTCAATATCGCCCTGATCGAGGGCGGTTTCCCGACGCTGGGTGTCGTCCATGCGCCCGCCCTCGACGTCACCTACTGGGCGGAGGGACCGGGCCGCGCCTTCCGGCGGAAGGGAGCAGGCAGCGCCGAGCCGATCGCTGTCCGGCGGCCCGGCGCGGACGGCCTGATCGTGGTGGCGAGCCGCAGTCATCGCGATGCGCGCACCGATGCCTATCTCGCCGGGATCAGCGTGAAGGACCTGCGGTCGGCCGGCAGCTCGCTGAAGTTCTGCCTGTTGGCCGAAGGCAGCGCCGATCACTATCCGAGATTGGGGCGGACCATGGAATGGGACACGGCGGCGGGTCAGGCGGTGCTGGCGGGTGCGGGCGGGCGCGTGGTCGATTTCGACGGCGCCCCCCTCGCCTACGGCAAGCCCGGCTTCGAGAATCCAGATTTCATTGCCCAAGGCGGCTGAAAGCCGCCAGGATCGAACGACTGGGAGGAACCTGATGACCTATCCGCTGAAACCCGCCACGCCCGCCGCCCTGGGCTTTCGCGACCGTCCCTTGGCCGATCTGGTGGCGATGATCGGACGGCACGTTGCCGACGGCACCTATCCCGGCTGCCAGATCGCGCTCGCCCGGCACGGCAAGCT
This sequence comes from bacterium, assembly GCA_022844005.1. GTDB lineage: Bacteria > Pseudomonadota > Alphaproteobacteria > Ferrovibrionales > Ferrovibrionaceae > Desertibaculum. The sequence goes on from JALHMN010000098.1 coordinate 9,978, forward strand.
CGCCCTGTTCAAGACCTTCGGGGACGCGAAGCGCGAGCCGAAGCCGGTAAAGGCGAAGCCCGACACGCTGTGGCTGCTCTATTCCAATACCAAGGTCATCACCTGCTCCGCCCTCTGGCTGCTCGCCGAGCGCGGCTATTTCGGCTTCACCGACGCGGTGGCCGATTACATCCCGGGCTTCGGCCGGAACGGCAAGAGCGGCGTCAGCATCCTGCAGCTGATCACCCACCAGGGCGGCTTCCCCAATGCCGAGGTGCCGCCCGAGGCCTGGGCCGATCACGACAAGCTGCGCGAGGTGGTCTGCAACTACACGCTGGAATGGAGCCCGGGCAGCAAGGTGCTCTATCACGGGCTGTCCGCGCATTGGGTGGCGGCGGTGCTGATCGAAGCGGTGACGGGCCGCGACTTCCGCGAATTCATCAGGACCGAGATCCTGAAACCGCTCGGACTCGAGGACGACATCCATCTCGGCCTGTCGAAGGGCGCGCAGGCCCGCGCGGCGGTGATGCACGATCCGGCCGGGCCGGACGGCCGGCATCCGGCGCGGCATCCGGAAAATTCCCCCATCTGGTGGGAAGCGGGCGTGCCCGGCGGCGGCGGCTATGGCACCGCGCGCGGCATGGTGGCCTTCTACCAGATGCTGCTGGGCGAGGGCACGCTGGGGAAGACCACGGTGTTCGGCAAGCGCACCATCCAGTACGCGCTCAGGAACTTCACCGGCGACCGCATCGACGAATACATGGGGATGCCGATGCATCGGGGCCTGGGACCGCACCGCCGGGGCCTGACCCCCACCGTGCGCGGGCTCGGCGCCTTCGGCCACCCGGACGCCTTCGGGCATGGCGGCGTGGGCTCGTCCTACTGCTGGGGCGATCCGGAGAGCGGCGTCTCCTTCTCCTACGTCACCAACTGCCGCATCCCCGACCCCTGGCACAGCTGGCGGCTGGACCGCATCAGCAATTTCGTCCACGCCTCGATCGAGTGAGGGCTGGCGTCGGCTCCTTTGCGTGACTACAATGGTGATCACGCAAAGGAGCCGACATGCCGGGACGCCAGATGACGGGTGCGCGGAAACAACCGATAGAGACTTCAGGCGCGGGCGATAGCGGCTTCGCCGGCAAGCGCGTGCAATCCGGCAACTCCGAGGCGTTCCGCTTCGACAAGGTTCTGTTCAAGCAGCATCCGGAATTCGGTGGCCGGGTCCGCGGCCACATCCTGGCCCCCGGCCGCCTTCTGGTCATCGCCGAGGCCGACCCCGAGGAGAAGCCGAATGAAGGTGATCCGGTGCTGGACGCCTTCCTCGCCTTGCTTGGCAAGGACATGTCGAGCCGCCCCGAGCGTATCCGCCCGATGGAGGAAGCCGGCCTGAAGCGAGGCCGAAAGCTGGTGGGCGCGAAGCCCGTCGATCCCGATCACGATTTCGGAACCGACCCGGTCTACTGACATGCGGATCGGCGGCTGGGAAATCTTCGCCCACCCGCTGTTTCTGGCCGAATACGATCGTCTGCTGGCCGCCGTCGAGCGCGCCAAGGCGGCGGATCCGAAGGGCTACCGAGCCCATCCCGCGGCTGTTCTCCTGCGTGGCGTCATCCACGCCGTCACCGAAGCGATACCGGCCGACCCCGGCGCATCCGAGTTCCGGCAGGGCCTGACTCTCGGCAAGGGCAACACCGGCTGGTTCCGCGCCAAGATCGGGCGCCGGTTCCGGCTGTTCTATCGCTTCGACAGCCGCAGCAAGGTCATTGTGTTGGCCTGGCTGAACGATGAGCAGACCTTGCGCAAGGCCGGTGGCCGCAACGATGCCTACGAGGTCTTTGCCAGAATGCTGAAGTCGGACCGGCCGCCGACGGATTTCGACCGTCTGCTGACCGGCTCGCAGCCATTCAAGCCGGGATAACCGATCAGGCCTGCGTATCGACCGACTGGCCGGCGGCGGGGCCGCCCTTGGAGACGCCGACCACGGCGGCGCGGAGCAGGCGGCCGGCGATGGTGTAGCCCGGCATCATGACCTGGACGACGAAACCGGGGGGTCTGGTGGGGTCGGGGATCTCGACCACCGCCTCGTGCAGGTTGGCGTCGAAGCGCTGTCCGAGCGGGTCGATGCGCTTTATCTGGTGACGTTCGAAGACCGAAATGAGCTCGCGTTCCGTCACTTCCACGCCGGCGACCAGGGTCTTCAGGCCCTCGTCTTCCGATTTCGGCGCGCTGTCGAGGGCGCGGCGGAGGTTGTCGGCGACCGAGAGGACGTCTTTCGCGAATTTCGAGGCGGCATAGGCGCGGGCGTCGTCGCGCTCCTTCTCCATCCGGCGGCGCACGTTCTCCGTCTCCGCATGCGCGCGCAGCACCCGATCCTTCAGTTCGGCCAGTTCCGCCTCGAGCGCCGCGATGCGCTGCTCCGGAGAGTCCTTGGCCTGCGTCTCGGGCGCGGCATCGTTCGCGGCTGCCTGGGCATCGGCCGCGGTCTGCGGGGTCGGCGCGGCGGCCGGGTCGGAAGCGTGTGTCATGAGGGGCAAATACCGGAAAGGTCGAACAGAACCCGCTTCATGTAGGGGTTCGGGGTCAGCCGATCAAGCGGCCGACCAGCTGGGCGGTGTAGTCGACGATCGGGATGATGCGGGCATAGTTCAGCCGGGTGGGGCCGATCACCCCGATGGCGCCCACGATCTCGCGCCGGGCGTTGGTATAGGGGGCCACGACCATCGAGCAGCCGGAAAGCCCGAACAGCTTGTTCTCCGAGCCGATGAAGATGCGCACGCCCTCGGCCTTCTGGGTCATCTCCAGCAGGCGGGCCATGCTTTCGTGCTCTTCGAGCTCGCCGAACAGGCGGCGGACGCGTTCCAGGTCCTCGATCGCATGCACGTCCTGGAGCAGGTTGGAATGGCCGCTGACGATGAGCGACGGCGGACCTTCGCCGCCACCCCAGGTGGCGAGCCCCTGTTCGACCAAGCGCCGGGTGACCTCGTCGAGCTCGACCTTGCGGCTTTCCAGGTCGGCCAGGATCTCGCCCCTGGCCTGCCCCACCGTCCGTCCCTGCAGGCGCGCCGAGAGATAGTTGGTGGCGTTGACGAGGTCGGCCGCGGCGAGGGTATCGCCGGTTTCGATCACCCGGTTTTCGACCAAGCCGCCTTCGAAGACGAGGACGACCAGGACGCCGGTCGGCGAGAGGCGCACGAACTCGACATGCCGCAGCGGCGCGTCGGCCTTCGGCGCCAGCACGATCCCGGCGGCGGCCGAAAGGCCCGAAAGTGTGCTGGAGGCGCGCGACAGGACCTCCTGCATGCTGCGGCCTTCGGTGGCGCAGCGGCTCTGGATCGAGGCGCGCTCCTCCGCCGTCAGCTCGCCCAGTTCGAGGAGCGCGTCGACGAAGACCCGAAGCCCGGCATCGGTCGGGAGGCGGCCGGCGGAGGTATGCGGCGAAAAAAGCAGGCCCGCCTCCTCGAGGTCGGCCATGACGTTGCGGATGGAGGCCGGCGACAGACGCTGGTCGAGACGCTTGGACAGAAAGCGCGAGCCCACCGGCTGCCCGGTTTCCAGATAGGACTCGACAAGCTGTCGGAAAATCTCCCGCGACCGGTCGTTCATCTCCTGGATCATGAAAAGAGAAGTAATCCGCGAAGCCGGCTTAATCAATCCACGATAAGTCCGCGCCGCGATCCCGTCCTTCTTCCGCCGCATTCGGATTGTCTTGTAGCGGGGCTCCGGGACCCCGGAACGACAACCCAGCCGAAGGAAACCGATCGCCATGTCCACCCCCTCGACCCGCAGCCGGATCGCCGCGACCCTGGTTCTCGGCCTCGGCCTCGCCGGTGCCGCGGTCGCCCAGGCGCAGACCAGCCCGGTCGCGCCGGACGTGCAGCGCAGCATCTCCACCTCGACGCCCGATCAGACCGACAAGGCGATCAAGGGCGCGACGCCGGCGACCCCGGCGGCACCCAAGGCCGGGACGGCCGCCGTTCCCGCGACCCCGGCCGAGAAGGCCAGCGACGCGGCCAAGACCACCGGCAAGGTGAAGACCAACTGAGCCGAAGGAGCAGTCTTCCCGCCCTCGCCACGAAGGGCCCGGCGCGCGCAGCGCCGGGCCCTTTCGCTGTCCCGACCGCCGATCCTTGCTTTGACCGGCGGCCCGCGCGAGGCTAGAAGCCCTTTCCCTGCATTCCCGTCCCAAGGACCGCCCTGATGCGCCCCTCCGGCCGCGCCGCCGACGCCCTACGCCCCGTCAGCCTGGAACCCGGCTTCTCCCGGCATGCCGAAGGCTCCTGCTTCGTGCGCTTCGGCGACACGCATGTGCTCTGCACCGCGAGCGTGGAAGAGCGCGTGCCGCCGTTCCTGCGCAACACCGGGCAGGGCTGGATCACCGCCGAATACGGCATGCTGCCGCGCTCGACCCATACCCGTTCGGACCGCGAGGCTGCCCGCGGCAAGCAGTCCGGCCGGACACAGGAGATCCAGCGCCTGATCGGCCGGGCACTGCGCTCGGTGACCAAGATGGAATGGCTGGGCGAGCGGCAGATCAAGATCGATTGCGACGTGATCCAGGCCGACGGCGGCACCCGCACCGCCTCGATCACCGGCGCCTATGTCGCGCTGCACCAGGCGATCGGGAAGCTGCGGGCCCAGGGCCAGCTGACCAAGGACCCGCTCACCGATCACGTCGCCGCCATTTCCTGTGGCCTCTACAAGGGCGTGCCGGTCCTCGACCTCGACTACCCGGAGGATTCGGACGCCGGCGCCGACGCCAATTTCGTGCTGACCGGGTCGGGCGGTATCGTCGAGATCCAGGGCACCGCCGAGCAGGAGCCGTTCTCGGAGGAGAATTTCATGAATCTCCTGAAGCTCGCCCGCCACGGCATCGGCCAGCTGGTCGAGCTGCAGAAGAAGGCACTGGGGCTCTAGGCATGGCGCGGCGCTTCCCCGGCGGCACGCTGATCGTCGCCAGCCACAACCAGGGCAAGGTGCGGGAGATCCGCGAACTGCTGGCGCCCTTCGGCGTCACCCCGGTCTCGGCCGGCGACCGCGGCCTGCCCGAGCCGGAGGAGACGGGAACGACCTTCGAGGCCAATGCCGAGCTGAAGGCGCTGGCCGCCGCGACCGCGACCGGCGAAGTGGCGCTCGCCGATGATTCAGGCCTGGAAGTGGACGCGCTCGACCTCGACCCCGGCATCTATTCCGCCCGCTGGGCCGGCCCGTCGAAGGATTTCGCCGCCGCCATGCAGGCCGTCTGGAGCAAGGCGGAGGCGAGCGGGAAGCCGAAGCCCTACACCGCCCGCTTCGTCGCCGCGCTGACGCTGGCCTGGCCCGACGGGCATTGCGAGACCTTCAGGGGCACGATCGAAGGCACGCTCGTGTGGCCGCCCCGAGGCACCCGCGGCTTCGGCTACGACCCGATGTTCCTGCCCGAGGGCGCGGCCGAGACCTTCGGGAAAATGGACCAGGACGCCAAGCACGCCATCAGCCACCGAGCGGTGGCGTTCAGGAAACTGATCGAGGCGTGCTTCGGGACTTAGGCCGAACACCGGGCCCGGGGCTTGGTTCTGCGATCACGACCAGAACTCTCGTCAGCCAGAAAAGCTTGCCAGATATCACGGTACGCACTATTTCACGTACTAACATCGCAATGGAGCGTCCCGTGACCGGCTTCAGCGGGAAGATCACGACGACCGGCCGGTCGGAAGCGATCCGGCTGGACAAGGCATTGTTCAAGGCTCACCCCGAATTCCGCCAGCGGGCCAATGTGCGCGCGCATGTCATCGGCCCCGGGCACCTGCTCGTTTCGGTGGTGGAGGATGTTGCCGGATCTGGGCAGGAAGATGTCGAACGCGACCCCGTCGTCTCGGCCTTCCTCGCCTTTCTCGAGCGCGACATGGCCGAGCATCCCGAGCGCCTGGAGACGATGAGCGATGCCGACTTCGCACGCCTGCGGGAGCTGACGGAGGGCGTCGAGGCCAGCGACGAGGATGTTGTTCCGGACGACGTGACGCTTTGAGCATCGCCGTCCGGAACGGCTGGCGGATTCTCCGCCACCCGGCCTTTCGCGAGACGATCGACGGGCTGTCGCGCACCGTCGAAGCGCTTCGCCGGCAGCAACCGGCTACCTGGAAAGCGCATCCGAAGGCGAAACTGCTCGCCCGCATCACCGATCTGATCGAGATCGAAATTCCGCGCGATCCGAATGCGGCGGAATTCGCCCAGGGCAACACGCTCGGCCCCACGCATCGCCACTGGCGGCGAGCGAAATTCATGAGCCGTTTCCGGCTGTTCTTCCGCTTCGACAGCACCAGCCGCATCATCATCTATGCCTGGGTGAACGACGAGAACAGCCTGCGCAAGGCGGGCTCGAAGACCGATCCCTATGCGATTTTCAAGCGACGCCTGGATGCCGGCAATCCGCCCGACGATTGGGTCGACCTGCTGCGCCACGCATCGGAATAGCGAACCACCCCTACTCCGCCGCCTGCGCCGTATCCGCCGTGTGCAGGTGACAAGCGACCGCCCGGCCGTCGCCGAAGGTGACGAGCGGCGGTTCCACCTGCGCGCAGACCGGCATGGCATAGGGGCAGCGGGGGTGGAAGCGGCAGCCCGAGGGCGGGTTCAAGGCGCTCGGCACCTCGCCCTTGATGATCGCTTCCGGGCGGGCGGCTTCCAGTGCCGGGCTCGGGATCGGCACCGCGGCCAGCAGCGCCTGGGTATAGGGGTGGAGCGGATTGCGGTAGACCTCGTCCCTGGTCGCGATCTCGACGATCTTGCCCAGGTACATAACCGCGATGCGGTCGGAAATGTGGCGGACGACGGCGAGGTCGTGGGCGATGAAGACGTAGGTGAGGCCGAATTTCTCCTGCAGTTCCTGGAACAGGTTCACCACCTGGGCCTGGATGGAGACGTCGAGCGCCGAGACCGGTTCGTCGCAGATGAGGAGCGTGGGATGCACCGCCACCGCCCGGGCGATGCCGATGCGCTGGCGCTGGCCGCCGGAGAATTCATGCGGATAGCGCTCGGCCATCTCCGGCCGGAGGCCCACCATGGCGAGGAGGTCGCGCACGCGCTCGCGCCGTTCCGCCCGATCGCCGATGCCATGCACTTCCAGCGGTTCGGCCACGATATCGGCCACCGTCATGCGCGGATTCAAGGAACCGTAGGGGTCCTGGTAGACCATCTGCATGCGCCGGCGGATCGGGCGCATTTCCGCCCGGTCGAGACGGGTGATGTCGTTTCCCTCGAAGACGATCCTTCCCGCGGTAGGTGTCACCATGCGCAGGATCGCGAGGCCCGTGGTGGACTTGCCGCAGCCCGATTCGCCGACGAGCCCGAGCGTCTCGCCCCGCTTCAAGGAAAAAGAGACACCGTCGACGGCGCGCACGCTCGCCACCTGCTTCTTCACGATGATCCCCGCCATCAGCGGGAAGTGCACCTTGAGGTCCTCGACCTCGAGGAGCGGGCCGGCGGCGGCGTCAGGCTGGGCGGACATCGGCGAAACACGCCTTCATGTGGCGCGCCCCTATCGATTCGAGGACGGGGGCCTCGACCGCGCAGCGGTCGGAAGCGTAGCGGCAACGCGGACGGAAGGCGCAGCCCGGCGGCAGGTCGGCGAGGTTGGGCGGCTGGCCCTCGATCGGCATGAGGCGCGTGCGCGTGTCCTCGTCGAGCCGCGGGATCGAGGCCATCAGGCCGATCGTGTAGGGATGCCGGGGGTTCTCGTAGATCTCGCGCGCGGGGCCGCTTTCGACGATGCGCCCGGCATACATGACGCAGACGCGGTCGGCATAGCGCGCCACCACGCCGAGATCATGCGTTATCAGAATGAGGGCGGAGCGTTCGGCCCGGGTCAGTTCCTTCAGGAGCGAGAGGATCTGCGCCTGCACCGTCACGTCGAGCGCCGTGGTGGGTTCGTCGGCGATGATCAGCTTCGGCTTGCAGGCCAGCGCCATGGCGATCATCACCCGCTGGCGCATGCCCCCCGAGAACTGATGCGGATAGGCGGCGAGGCGGCTTTTGGAATCCGGGATACGGACGCGGTCGAGGAGTTCCTTCGCCTTGTCCAGCGCCGCCGCCCAAGGGGACTTCTGGTGCAGGTTGACCGGTTCCGCCACCTGCAGCCCGGCGGTCAGTACCGGGTTGAGCGAGGACATCGGCTCCTGGAAGATCATGGCGATGCGATTGCCGCGGATGCCGCGGATCTCCTCGTCCGAGAGCTTCAGGAGATCCTGGCCTTCGAAGCGGATCTCGCCCGAAAGGATCCGACCCGGCGGATCGGGGATCAGCCGCAGGATGGAAAGCGCGGTGACTGACTTTCCGGAGCCCGATTCGCCGACGATGGCGAGCGTCTCCCCGGCTTCCAGGTCGAAGGACACGTCGTCGACGGCGCGCACCACGCCGTGCTCGGTGCGGAACTGCGTGGTGAGCCCGCGCACCTCGAGGAGCGTTGAGGTCATCGATCCTTGCTTTACCCGAACGTCAGGAGAAGCGGGGCGGACCTGCTGGTCCGCCCCGAGGCTCGCGGGCATCAGAAGCCCATCTTCTTCTTCATCTCCTGGTCGACCCACATCCGAGCGTAGATCGGACCCGGACGGACCGCGCCGGCACGCAGCTCGCCTTCGTAGTTCTTAACCCACGGCCACCATGCCGTGTAGATGTAGGGCGTCGGCAGCCAGATGTAGGGGGCCTTGT
>JALHMN010000099.1 GCA_022844005.1 bacterium
GCGAAGGGCTCATCGTAGATGGCACCGAGATCGTCGATCGGACCGAGGGCCGTCGCGTCCACCTGTTCCACGTGATGATCGGTGGCGTAGCGCCGCGCCAGCTTCTCGGCGTAGGAAGACTCATCGAAGGCCTTCTGTTGGAACGACATGCAGAAGGTTCGCACGGCCTGCGGCGACAGGCCGGCCATCATGGCAACGACGCCACTCGAATCGACGCCCCCGGACAGAAAGCCTCCGAGCGGCACATCGGCAATCATGCGAATGCGCGTGGATTCCCGGAGCCGGTCGACAAGCTCGGCGCGTACGGAGGCCTCATCCGTCCTAACCGGATCGGCGAATGAAACATCCCAATAGCGGCGCGGATTGACGTCTGGGTTTCCCTGTTCGAGCAGGATCATATGTCCGGGCTCGAGCTTGTGGACACCCTGCAGGATCGTCAGTGGCTCGGGCACGTAGCCGTAGGCGAAGTACTGTTCCACCGCCTGCGGATCGATCGAACGTCGCAGAGCCGGATGGATCAGCAGCGCCTTCAACTCGGACCCGAAGGCGAGCATGCCGTCGGGCAGGATCGTCCAATAGAGAGGCTTCTCTCCCAGGCGATCACGCGCCAGGAAGAGCTGCCGTCGATTGCGATCCCATAGTGCTATGGCGAACATGCCGTTCAGGCGATCCAGGCTTGAAGTGCCCCATTCCTCCCAGGCATGCACGATCGTTTCAGTGTCGCTGGCTGTCTTGAAGACATGGCCGCGAGCCTGCAACTCGCGCGTAACTTCCTTGTAGTTGTATATTTCTCCGTTGAATACAAGCCCAACAGAGCCGTCCTCGTTGAAAATCGGCTGCTTTCCGCCCGAAAGGTCGATGATGGCGAGCCGCCGCTGTCCCAGGCCGATGCCGGGCTCCTCGAGAAATCCGTCTCCATCCGGCCCGCGGTGACCGATGGCGGCATTCATCCTACGCAGCAGGCCGCCGTCCACGGGTCGCCCGCCGCGAAGATCGAACAGCCCGACAATGCCGCACATCCGCCTGCTCCCGTAGTTGCCCGGTTAGTTCGGATCGGCCTTGCGGAGGGCCGGCTTCAGAGTGGAAAGACCGGCGGCGAAAGCAGCGAGCACCTCCTCCGCTTCCTCGGGCCGATCAACGAAGGCGGATGAAAGCACGATCACCGCCGCTGCGCGCCGCCCCCCCAGGAATTCGGCCTTGAGTTGCTCCAGTTTCGCCCGCAGTCCGCCGGACACGAAGCGATCGTTGATCCAGTACCATGTCCAAACGACCCGGTTGACGCGGCCTGCCGACAGTCGCTGATAGGCAACCGCAACACTTTCCCCGCCGACGTCGGTATTGCGGCCCCCCGCAGCAGTCCGCCTCCATTCGTCGACATCGGCAATTCTGTTCACACTGCCGATCACCTTTCGGGATTGTGTCTGCCTGGGGAAATACCCGATGAAGACTTGTACAGTGCCCGCGTCACCCACATAAGACGAAAAGCCCTCGCCCGACGCACCAGGGAAGTGCGGCTTCCATCCCGGGTCCGGCGCCTCGATCTTCCATCCTTCCACCGAGACCGGTGACAGCACCAACGACCCACGCCTTTCCGCCTCGGCATCCTCCCAGGTCGCATAGGCCGGAGCGAGGACGGCGAGCACGACGATGAGAGCGCCGGCCAGGATGGCTTTCCAAGCAGGCGCCGCCGGTCTGGATTCGCCCGCGGCTGCCGGCGGCGCGGTTTCCGGTTCCCGAAAACGCAGACCGCCGAGCGTCAACAACAACGTGACGAAAGCAAAAAAGCCCCAGCCGTAGATGATGTGATCGGCATCCACCGCAGCCTGGCTATCAAGGAGTTGTGCGGCATAGACGAGGCCGAAAGCGCGAAACCCGTTGGCGACAACCGGTACCACGAAGGACGCCACCACGAAGCCGATCCGGCGCGACCAGGATCGGTAGAGAAGCCCGGCGAACAGCACGCCATAGGCGATCGAAGCGATCAGAAACCGAAGCCCGGCGCAGGCTTCCGCAACAATGAAGGTTCCCGCCGGCACTTCGATGATGATGCCGTCCGAATAGACCGGCACGCCCACGAGTTTCAGCAGGTTGACGGTGAACGCCGCAGTGAAATCCTGCAGCGGCGGCACGAGATAGTCGCCGGTCGGCACGAGGAAGAAAAGATAGAGAAACGGGAACGACAGCCGCAGGAATACCCGCCAACCGAAGATCGACAGCAAGGCGACCTGCATCATGCCGACGAGCGCGAACTGCTGTGCTTCCAGCAGGCTGATCATCCGGCCGACAAGCCAGACCAGCGCCAACGGGAGAATCAGCAGTGTTGCAGCAAACAGTGGCTGCGGCAGCAGTCCGTCGACGAAGTGCCGACGGTCCCACAGAAGATAGAGCGAAATCGGCAGAATCAGGAAACCGTGATTGTAGGTCTTGGAACTTTCCCAGACCTCGACCGCTCGGCGGACCGACTGGAAGTCGATCAGGCAGATCGTCGCGAGCGCCAATAGCGCGACGACAACGGCTACGCCCCAGCGACGGCGACTGTCGACATCGAATGGCTGCTCCGGCCGCACGGAACTGCCCATCTGTATGGTTGGCGCTACTTGGTTCATGCCAACCCTTTATACTGCAAGAGGTTTCCCGGACGTCAACAAACCGGAAGCCCGGTGTTCGTCGTCACTTCGGCTCTGCCGCAGCCTGTCGCCCCTCCACCTTGGGCTCCCGACTGAGCGGCTGCGGCGCAAACCCGCCGCCCGGATCCTTGTTCCGGATTTCGTCCAACCGCCGTTGCCGGCTGATCGACCGGATCTGCGCATAGAAGTCGAGCGACGACTTTTCGATCGAATCGAGCGTGTCCAGCACCTGATGGCGCTTGTCGACGGCGTCGAACCCGGTACGCACCCAAACAAGTTCGCCGGCACCATTTTCGCGCAGAACCCAGTTCACCGGCTCGATCAACCAGTCGATCCCGGTTCCAACGGCATCGCGCGGGTTGGATGGTCCCAGGACGGGGAGCATGAGATATGGACCATCACCGATGCCCCAGACAGCGAGCGTCTGACCGGCATCTTCCGCATGATACTCGAGCCCGAAGATCTCGCCGGCGACATCGGCCATGCCGGCAACGCCAATCGTCGTGTTGATCAAGAACCGGGCAATGGTGACACCGGCGCGATCGAACTCGCCCTGCAGAAGATCGTGGCCGAAGGTATAGGGCGAGCGCAGGTTGTTGAGAAAATTGGTCACCAGCTGACGAGGCGGCTCAGGAACCAACTCACGGTACGTCCAGGCGACCGGCCGCAGAATGAGCCGGTCGAGGTAGAGATTGACCTCGAATATCGCACGATTTGTCGGCTCCAACGGATCATTGATCTCGTTGTAGTCAGCTAGTTCGTCAGGATCAGTCGGCGCCGTCGCGCAGCCGCTGAGCGCGGCAACAGCAGTCAAGGCCACCAGCCCAGCGATACCCCGGCGCAGCCGGCACAATCCCATCATTTTGTCCCGCTTCGACTGCAAGTGCCCACGGCCGCCGCTCGGCGCAGGGGCGCAACCTACCCGAAGGCTTATAGCGATCCAGGGGTTAACAGTAAACAAACCCTCGCGTGGCGACGTGACTGCCGTTACGTTTTCGCCACAGTTGATCCACGTTCAGAGAGTCTTGCGGATGCCCGAATTGGATGCCGACACGCGCTTGGCGCTCTTGAAGGCCGTTGATGAAGGATTCGGCGAGACGGTCGACCTGACGGCTGAACTTATCAAGTTCCCCTCTGTTCGCGGTGCCGAGCACACGGCGCAGGATTTCGTCGCCCGCGAGATGCGCCGTCGCGGCCTCACCGTCGATCGCTGGCACATCGATCTGGACGACATTCGGCATCTTCCTGGCTTCTCCCCGGTCCATGTTGCCTACGACAACGCCATCAACGTGGTCGGCGCCCACCGCTCCGGAAATTCGGAAGGGCGATCGCTCATCATCAACGGTCATATCGATGTCGTCCCGACCGGCCCCCTGGACATGTGGTCCACGCCGCCCTTCGAACCACGACGCGACGGCAACTGGCTCTACGGCAGAGGGTCCGGGGATATGAAAGCCGGCTTGGCGGGCATGATCGGGGCGTTCGATGCGATCCGACGCGCGGGCTACCGGCCTGGGGGCGATCTATATCTTCAATCGGTGATCGAAGAGGAATGCACCGGAAACGGCGCATTAGCCTGCCTCGCCCGCGGCTATCGCGCCGACGCCGCCTTCATTCCGGAACCGGTATCGGACGGTCTCCTTCGCGCGCAGGTGGGGGTCCTCTGGTTCCAGGTCCACGTTCGTGGATTACCCGTTCATGTCTCGCGCGCGGGCAGCGGTGCCAATGCAATCGAGGCCTCGTTCGCACTGATGGAAGCGTTGCACAAGGTAGAGGCGCGCTGGAATGCCGAGAAAAGCCGCCATCCGCATTTCGGCCACTTGGATCATCCGATCAATCTCAACGTCGGACGCATCGCAGGTGGCGACTGGGCTTCGAGTGTTCCCGCGTGGTGCATCTTCGACGTCCGCGTAGCGCTCTATCCAGAGCAGGACATCGACGCCGCAAAGGCAGAGATCGAGCAAGCATTGCGTGATTCCGCGCGGTCCAACCGCTTCCTCGCGAACAATCCACCCGAGGTCACCTACAACGGCTTCGAGGCGGAAGGATACGTCCTGAAGGGGGGCGAGGCTGCCGAGGCGATCCTCCGAGAGGCGCATGCCGCTTGCTTCGACGGCGCCACGCTGGGCGAGACCACATTGACGGGGACGACCGATGCCCGCTTCTTCGGCCTCTACGCCGATACCCCGGCCCTGGTTTATGGGCCCGCAGCCGAATCGGTCCATGGTTTCGACGAGCGAGTCGATATCGAATCGCTGCGCAAGGTCACCCAGGCGATGACCTTGTTCACCGCCAGTTGGTGCGGACTGCAGCGCCAATAGACGGCCATCAATATTTAACCGGGAACGCGTAGTTGGCGCATCAGGTGCCGGAAGAGCAACGCCGCATGCGGATTCTCTATCATCATCGTACACGCTCAAAGGACGGCCAAGCCGTCCATATTGGGGAAATGCTGGCCGCCTTTCGTGGCCTCGGGCATGAATTGCGAGTGGTCGCTCCGGAAGCGACGGAGCAGAGCGCATTCGGATCGGACGCCGGTCTGGTCGCAAAGCTGAAGACCGCCCTTCCCGGCGCCGCCTATGAGTTGCTGGAATTCGGATACAGCCTGCCGGAGTATCTTCAGATTTCTCGCGCCTGCCGCGAGTTCAAGCCCGACGTCATCTACGAGCGATACAACCTCCACACGCTTTCCGGCGTGTGGGCGGCAGCACGCTTTGGCGTTCCGTTGTTGCTTGAGGTCAATGCCCCGCTTTTCGACGAACGCTCCGCCTTCGGCGGCTTGTCACTTCCTGCGTTCGCGCGGTGGACGGAGGAGTCGGCTTGGCGAAAGGCAGACGCGGTGCTGCCGGTTACAAAGGTGCTGGCCGACCGAATCACGAGATCAACCGGGCCGCGCCCGCATGTCGTGGTGATACCGAACGGGATCAATCCAGAGGAATTCATAGTTCCGGTAGACAATGCCGCAGCGAAATCAAGACTCGGGCTCGCGGGGCAACTGGTGCTCGGCTTCACAGGCTTCGTGCGTGAGTGGCACCGGGTCGAGCGTGTTCTGGAGTTCATGGCGAGCGACGCGAGCCCTGGAGACACGCACTTCATCCTGGTCGGCGACGGGCCGGCCAAAGAAGGCCTGATCGCGCAGGCCGCCGCACTCGGGCTGCAAGAGCGAACGTCCTTTCCGGGCGTGGTTCCGCGCGATGCAGTGCGGGACTACGTGGCGGCCTTCGACGTGGCCCTGCAGCCGCATGTCGTCCCCTACGCCTCACCGCTGAAGCTCTTCGAATATATGGCTCTCGGCAGAGCGATCCTGGCGCCCGATACCGCCAATATCCGGGAGGTGCTGGCCGATGGACGCGATGCTCTTCTGTTCGACACGGCCGATGACAAGGATTTCCAGGAGAAGTTGAAGCGGCTCTCCACCGATTCGGCGCTGCGTGACCGGCTAGGGTCGGCGGCGAGGGCGACGGTCGAGCATGAAGGCCTCACCTGGGACCGAAATGCCGAGCGCATTGTCGCGCTTGCGGAACGGTTGCTGGCCGAACGCCGCGCCTAGGCCGGACGGAGGGTCCGCTCTAGTCCCTCGGCAATCGGCGTGTCGGCAGAAAACCCGAAAGCCGCCCTCGCCTTTTCAGGATTGCCCAGGCTTTCGCGGATATCTCCGGTACGCGCCGGCCCGTGCGCAACGCGTGCCTGACGCCGGCCGATTCGAGAGATGATGTGAGCGAGTTCGAGGACCGTGGTCGAGCGGCCGGTGCAGATGTTGAAGACCGCTGCTCCAGGCTTCATCTCCCCCATTGCCGCAACCAGGTGGCGCACGACATCCGATACGTAGACAAAATCGCGGCTCTGCCCGCCGTCCCCGTTGATCGTTATCTCCTCGTCCGCGGCAACCCGGCCAGCGAATATGGCGATCACCCCGGAATAGGGCGATTTCGGGTCCTGTCGGGGACCGTAGATATTGAAGAAGCGAAAGCCGACGTTCGGCACCCGGTGAACGGCCCAGGCCACCCGCGCATGCAGTTCGCATCCGAGCTTGTCGGCGCCATAGGCCGAAAGCGGGCGAGTCTCGGCGTCTTCCGCGAGCGGCAGAACCGGATTGTCGCCGTAGACTGCGGCAGAAGAGGCATAGACCACGGGCACAGGCCCGCCGGGGCGGCAGTTGCGGGCGAGATCGAAGACGGTTACGGCCCCTGTCAGATTGGCGCGGTGGGTGCTGAGCCAGTCCTCATTGCCGCGCTGCACGGAGGCGATGGCCGCGAGGTGAAAACATCCGTCGATGCCCATCATGGCGCGCCTCATCAGGCCCGCATCGGCGACGTCACCCAGAACCAGATCTACTCCCGGCGGCAGATTCTCGCGCTTGCCGGTCGACAGATCGTCGACGACACGAACCCGATGCCCCCTCGCCAACAATGCCTCGACAAGATGCGAGCCTATGAAGCCGCAGCCGCCGGTCACGAGATAAGTTGCCATGCGCAGATGCTATCGCTGTCAGGGGTTACGAAATCATTGTGCTTTCTGCGGTGTCAGTCCTTGAACATCTTGCCGGGGTTCATAAGTCCCGCCGGATCGAGGGCCTGCTTGATCGTCCGCATGACGCTGACCGCCTCGCCGTGCTCGGCCTGCAGGAATTTCGCCTTGCCGTAGCCGATGCCGTGTTCGCCGGTACAGGTCCCGCCCATCGCGAGGGCGCGCATGACCAGACGCTCATTGAGGCGCTCGGCCTCGGCCAGTTCCTCGGGCCTGGTGCGATCGAGGATGAAGGCCAAGTGGAAGTTGCCATCGCCCACATGGCCGACGATCGGCGCAATCAGGAAACTGGAATCCAGATCCACCTTGGTTTCGAGGATGCATTCGGTCAGCCGCGATATCGGCACGCAGACATCGGTTGCCCACAGTCCAGGATCGACCGCCTCCCCTTTCCGCAGCGCCAGCGCAGCGTAGGCTGCGTCATGGCGAGCCTGCCACAGCTTGGCGCGTTCTTCGGTCTTGCCAGTCCAGCCAAAGTCGCCCCCGCCATTCTCGGCAGCGATCGCGGCCACCATTTCGGCCTGTTCCCGCACTCCGGCCTCGGTGCCGTGGAATTCGAGGAACAACGTCGGCTGCACGGGATAGCTGAGACCGGAATACCGGTTGCAGGCATCCATCTGAACATCGTCGAGGAGCTCGATCCGGGCGATGGGAATGCCCGCCTGGATGGTCTCGATCGTCGTCCGAACCGCTCCGGCGAGATCGGTGAAGGAACAGACGGCCGAAGACATGGCCTCGGGCACGCCGTACAGGCGCAGGGTGACGGCGGTGATGATGCCGAGTGTGCCCTCCGAACCCACGAACAATCTCGTGAGGTCATAGCCCGCCGCAGACTTGCGGGATCGCCGCGAGGTGCGAATCACCCGCCCGTCAGGCATCACCACGGTGAGGGCCAACACGTTCTCGCGCATCGTGCCGTAGCGCACGGCATTGGTGCCGGAAGCACGGGTCGCCGTCATACCCCCGATCGAGGCATCCGCGCCCGGATCAATCGGAAAGAAAAGACCGGTGTCGCGCAGGAAGGCGTTGAGCTGCTTTCGCGTTACCCCCGGTTCAACCGTACAGTCCAGATCCTCCGCATTGACCTCGAGCACCCTGTTCATCCGGGACATGTCGATGGAAATACCGCCTTTCAGCGCCACCACATGGCCCTCGAGCGAAGTTCCGGTGCCGAAGGGGATCATCGGCGTGCCGTTGCGGGCGCACAGCCTTACGATCTCGGCCACCTCCTCGGTTGTTTCCGGGAAGACAACGGCATCCGGCAATCCTGGCGTATGCCATGATTCCCCTTTCGAGTGATGCCCGCGGACCGCTTCCGCGGTGGAGCAGCGCTCCCCGAACATCTGCTTCAAGGTGAGCACGGTGGCATCGACGCTGACTGGCACGGCGCTCATGACTGCTGGCTCCCGGTTCTGCTGCACCGGCACAATATCGGGCAGCAGCCTTGCATGCGACCCCCCCTGCCTCTAATCGATAGATATGCAGATCGACAACGCCCTAGAACTTCCCTCTGCCCGGGTCTTGCCTGAGTGGATCGACTACAACGGCCATATGAATGTCGCCTACTACGTTCTGGCCTTCGACAAGACACTCGACCGGTTCTGCGACAGGATCGACATAGGCGCGGATTACGTCAGGCGGACCAATCAATCGATCTTCACACTGGAGATGCATGTCCACTACGTGCAGGAAGTGGTCGAGGGCGACCCCCTGCGGTTCAGTTTCCAACTCCTGGACGCCGACGAGAAGCGCTTTCACTACTTCATGCGCATGTACCACGGCGAAAAGGGATATCTCGCGGCCACCTGCGAGCAGGTTGCTTTGCATGTCGATCTGGGAAGCAGAAAGACGGCCCACTTCCCCGCCGAACCGCTCGAACGCCTGACAACCCTGCTCGAGGAGCATGCGCGCCTGCCACGACCGGCACAGGCCGGAAGTGTGATTGCGATCAGACGCCGCAGCGCCAAGTGATCGCACGTTTCCTTGCGCTGGCTATCGCCGCCGGCCTCCTGAGCCCGGCGCCGTCGGGCGCACAACTCACCGATTGTGCCGCGCCGCCAGCACCCGATGTGAACTGGCAACGGTGTCAATTGAATGATCGGGAGATGCCCGGAATCGACCTCAGTCGATCCAACCTGCGGGAAACAAATCTTTCCGCAACAAACCTCAGCGGCGCCAATCTGCGGAAGGCGGATGCGCGCCGCGCGCGCATGACGGCAACCGTCCTGGCTGGAACCGATCTGAGCGGGGCAAACCTTCGAGAGGCCGACCTTACTAGAGCGGTGCTCACCATGGCCGACCTGCGAAACGCCGATCTGCGCCGCGCCAGGTTGTTCTCGGCCGATTTGTCGGGCGCCGATCTGTCGGGCGCCCAAATCGACGGCGCCGATCTGCTGCACGCGGATCTGAGCGGAGCCTTGTGGATCGATGGAAAGACGCGCTGTGCCGAAGGATCATCCGGACAATGCGCACCGGCCGGCAATAGACCGAACTAAACATTAGATTTTCGAAAAATTTTACTCACCGCCCATTTTATAAAGAAAAATCATAAGTTAGGAGAATTTGAACGAGCAACAGGCGATATATTCACGATCAATGTTAAGATTTTATTCTGAATTATTTACCATAAAATCTTTATGTGCTATTATTTTCACTTCAATATTGAACTCTAGAGAAAAACATTATATTCTATCTGTGATCAGCAAGGAGTGTTGTCATGTCATCGACCATTGGGGCGACCGGTGCGACATCCGTTCAGCCCGGTGTGCCGCAGCCAGCCGGCGGCAAATCGCTGAGTTCCGGCAGCGTCGCCGAAGTCCCGGTAGGAACCTCGCAGATCCGCTACATCAGCCCCGTCGTGCAACTCGACCCGGAGGCCGGTTTGGCCGTGCTGCGGATGCGGGATACAGAAAGCGGCGATGTTCGCGTTCAGATCCCAGCGGAGAAGGTCGTGCGGGAATACCGCAGCAATCAGGCGGCTGAGGCCGTGACCGAGCGCCCGGCGACGGCGCAGCCGACTGCGGCGGATTCACCCGATCCGACTGCCGGCGCGACGGGTGGTTCGGGCGACATTCCCGCCGCCGCGTAGAGCCGATCTTTATTCTCTGATTTATTAACGCTTCGAGCCGTCAATTACGACGAGATCGGGCCGCCCCACCGGGCGGCGCTCGCCGGAAGTCCGATCCTGTTCCCTTTCGCTCGCGGAACCCATGGCCGGCAATTGACTGGCTGGCAACTGGCCGCGACTCATCCGCTCGGCCAAAACCTCCTCCAAGCTCCGCAGCGGTCGCAAGAGATAGGGACTGATCATTCACAACACCCCGATACTGCCCTTTGCCTGATCGCCCCGCCGCCGCTTGAATATCCCGGCGCCAAGGCCGGAGAATTCTGCAGTGATCAACTTTCAAGCAATGATCAATGAGTACCAGATGTTGGGGTCTTCGTCAAAGGCGACACTAATTGTCGCCCTTCTGATTTATAGATGAAGTATATGTGGACAAACTTCGGAATGACGACACCGATGCCGAATCTATTTTGTTGGTTAACATTCTATTAACGCGAGCCTTATCCACAGGACGATGGCCTGATGTTGGGCCTATCACGGCCATCGAGTCGGCCGCAACACAGCGAGGGAAATGCTCTCGCTCCTCAGTCGTCCGTAGCGCAAGTTCGCCGACCCAAATGGCTTGAGTCTTGATGAGCACTCCGATTCTGGAACCTCTGTGGGTAACTTTGTAGTCTTGTCGAACCGCCTGGATCTTCTTGCTGCTACCGGCGGATCGCTTCACGTAAAAGACAAGGCGCGCTCAAGGCCGGTTCGCCCGCTGATGAGGAGCGGTAAACCAAGGTCGGCCAGATGTGGATAACTCGAGGCCATGGAGACCTGCGCCAAGACCACAACGTCGGCGCCGCGGCTCCTTTCACGGACCGCATCGGCAATCGCGCGCCCATAGGCTTCGGTATGTCCGGCAAGAAAAAGTTCGAAACTTCCTTCGATCATCTCGAACGAAAACGTTGCGCTGCTGTTTCGCTCTCGACCGACAGCCAGGAACAGGGCTCGTGTTGCTGCGAGAGTGGACGCGGCGGTCATGAAGACGACAATCCGCCCACCTTCTGCCGCGGCCGCCTCTGCCAGGGCGCGATCGATCCTCAGCACCGAAATCCCGGTCGCCGAACCTATTTCCTCCACCATTGCGCCAAGCGTGGAACAGGTACAGACAACAATATCGCCGCAATTCCCCGCCGCGCGGACGGCCTCCTCGACGCGCCGGCGGATGTTCTGATCAGCGACGCCCCCGACTGCCAAGACATCATCGAGAATGTCCTGCGCGACGGTGTGGTGTGCCCGGGCGGAAGGTGACAATTCGCCAAGCAGGCGATCGAAAGTCGCGACATGCGCAGCGGCGGTGTGCAGAAAAGACAGCCCGCGATCTGGACGCTTCGCATCCGTCATCGGGGATGCACCGGCAAGGACTGAGTATCAACCGTGACCATTGAACCGGCGGGCGTTGCCTCCCGGCAGATCATTCCGACCCTCCAACCCTTCGCCAGGCGTTCGATCTCATACAGATTCCAGCCGCCCATATCGCCGTGTCGGCGATCGTTCGCGGATGCCGACGGGGCGCCGATGATCGGCGTGCCGCCGGCGGCCGTCTCGAGCACGACAAGGCTTCGGCGATGGGTGTGGCCATGAATGACCAGCTCGGCGCCATGCTGCACCAGCAGTGCCCGGAACGCCTCGGCATCGCTGAGGGCCTTTCGACCGCCGCCGCCCCGGATGGCCAGCGGCGGATGATGGATGAGCACAACGCGACAGAGCCCGTCGGCCCCTCCCGATTGCAGCGCCGTCGCCACTTTCTGCAGTTGAGCCGGCCCAACCGTTCCTCCCGACATCAGCCAAGGCGTGGGCACAGCCGAGTCGACGCCAATCAGCATCACGTCGCCCACGCGACGAATTGCCGGTGCGGCACCGTCCTCGCCCTCGCGATAGGCGCCCCACAGCGCCACGCCCTCGGACGACGGAACGGCGACATAGGCGTCGTGATTTCCCGGCACGACCAGGACACGATCGGGCTTGTCGATACTCTCGAACCAATGCCGTGCCGCGGCATGTTCCGACGGCAGGGAGATATTGCCTATATCCCCCGTGACGGCGATCTGGTCGGGATGATGGGCATGCACGTCGCGGACGACCGATTGAAGAACGGTCGAGAGGTGTATCGACTTGCGGCGACGATGCCAGGACTGCCAGCCCAGGATGCGCTTGGTCATCAGCTCACGTGCCCGGGCGCGCGGCAGCGGCAGGTGCGGGTCGGTCAAATGTGCCAGTCGAAAGGTCATAGGGGTCCGGGAGTCGCCACGTTCCGCGCGAGCGTGTATGAGGCGCGCTTCATCCAGAGCCTGATTAGGACGCCACCAGCGAATGGGCAACAAAGAAGCGGGGGTCGACCGGTCGGCCATAGCCGGACGGATCGTCGGCAATACGTCCGTATCTCTCTGGGGCATGACCTCGGATGAGCGTTTCCGGCGCATTTTCCGTCGAATCGGCCTGGGCGGCGGCGGTTCTGAAGCCGTATCGATCGTGCTGGTCCGGGCCGACCATGTGCTCGACGAATCTCTCGTTCGTGACCTCGCCGATGCGCCGGGTACGGTTCTGACAGACCGCGAGGGGAAGCGCCCTATCGCGGCCCATGTGCCGGCAGCCGAGGCGGATCGGGCGGCCGAGTTGCTCCTCGCAGGCGACGGTGCATCCATCGGTCTGCGCCAAGTGAAGCCAGGCGAGATCACCAGCGCCTACAACGCGACCCTGCGCAAGCGCGCGGAGCCCCTCGCCGAGCGGTTGTCCGAGGCGACCGCCCGCTCCGTTGAGGCGCGCATGTTCGGCGGGGCCTACAAGGGGGCAACCGATCTCGTCACCAAATTCGTCTGGCCGCGCCCTGCCCTTGCCGTCACCCGCTGGTGCGCCCGCATGCATATCACGCCCAATGCCGTCACCGCGGTCAGCGGGGCCTGCGTGGTCATTGCCTGTGTCGCCTTCTGGTACGGCTGGTTCGTCACCGGCCTCCTCTTCGCCTGGGGCATGTGCTTCCTCGACACGGTGGACGGCAAGCTCGCCCGCGTCACCCTGACCTCGACCAAGTTCGGCGACGTCTTCGACCACGGCATCGACCTCATCCATCCGCCGTTCTGGTATTACGCCTGGGGGGTGGGTCTTGCCGGGCCGGCGCTCGACGCGGGGATGGCCACCGCGGTTGCGATCATCGTCGCCGGCTACGTGATCGGGCGGCTACAGGAAGGCTTCTTCATGTGGCGCTTCAGGATCGAAATCCATATCTGGCAGCGCCTGGACACATCGTTCCGCCTGATCACTGCCCGGCGCAATCCCAATCTCCTCATCCTGTCCGTCTTCACGCCGCTCGGACTGCCAGACCTCGGCTTCTGGCTGGTCGCCGCCTGGACCCTGATCTCTCTGGCGTTCCATTTCATCCGCATCGGGCAGGCCGTGTCGGCCGCCCGCCATGGCAGGCTGGGGTCCTGGCTCGCCGATCCGGCATGATTCGCTTTGGCGTCGTCACCAATCCGGGATCGCTACGCAATCGCTCTGATCCCTCGGTGCGCCGGGTTCTCGAGCATCATCCGGAAGTGCCCCGCGTCGTCTTTACCGGCAGCGAGGATCTGCGATCCGGTATGGCATGGTTTGCATCGCAAGGCGTTACCGATCTCGTCATCGATGGCGGCGACGGCACCGTGGTCGCCGCGATCAGTGCCGCAATCGGCGCCCGGGAGTTCCTGCGTCCGCCGCGCTTTGCCGTCATCCCGTCGGGGACGACCAACCTGATCGCCGCGCAGGTGGGCAATTGCGGGCCGCGCGCAGAGGTGATCGAGCGCCTTCTGGCACTGTCTCCAGAAACGGCCGCGGCAAGGTCTGTCCAATGCTCGCCCTTCCGTGTCGAAAGGGCGGGATTTCCGGTTCTCCACGGCTTTCTGATCGGAGCCGCCGCCTTCCATCGCGGGACCCTGTTGTCCCTCCGGGACATGGACCGGTTCGGGTTCGCGCAGAAAGCCGTGGCCGGTCTGATCATCGCCAACTTGTGGCGCGTACTGGTCGGCACCGACCGCCCGGCCTTTCTGGCCGGCGACCCGGTGTCGACGGAAGTCGACGGCATTGCCCTGCCGGGTGATCGGCGCTTCCTGTTCCTCGCGACTACACTGGATCGGCTGGCCCTGCGGCTTCGCCCCTTCTGGGGCGAGGGGCCGGGCGCCATTCGGTGGCTCGATATCACCTCGCCCCCCCAGAGGTTGCCGACCGCCCTTCCCCGCGTGCTGTTGGGGCGGCCTGCCTCCTGGATGGCCCAGGCGGGCTACCGCAGCGGTCGCGCGACGACGGTGACGCTGCGCACGCGCCGTCCATTGGTGCTGGATGGAGAAATCATTGAACCCGGCATCGATGGAACGATCGGTCTGCGGACCGCGGAGCCGCAAGGCTTCATCCGCCTCACCTGACGCCTGCCCCTGGTAGCCTCTCGGTGCCCGCCTGCGGTGACTACTGGGCGGCGACCCGGCGGGCAGGTGCCTGCAAGAGGCCGAGTTCAGTCCCGATCGCCTGAAACACGTCGAGGATGCGGACCAACTGCTCCTTTGTATGAGCCGCGCAAACGCTGCACCGAAGCAGCGTTACGCCGTTCGGGGTCGCTTGCGGCGGCGCCAAATTCACATAGACGCCGGATTCCAGCAGCATGTTCCAGAACCGCACACCCATTTCGAGATTGGGCAGGTGGACGGCGACCACGGGACTCACCTCCGGGCCCACCTGAAAGCCGAGCGCGACCATGCCGTCGTACAGCAACTTGGAATTCGCCTTCAGGCGGAGGCGGAGTTCCGGCTTCTTGCGCATTACCCCGAGCGCGGCGCGCACCGAGGCCATGACCGACGGCGGCAGCGAGGCGGTGAACTTGTAGGTCCGGCAGGCGACGCGGAGCACGTCGAATTCCGGATGGTTGGAGACGATGAAGCCACCGACGGCGCCGAGGCTCTTGGAAAACGTACCGACAATGAAGTCGACCTGGTCCTCGACCTCGGCTTCCTCGCAGAGACCACGGCCGTGGCGGCCCAGCACACCCAGAGAATGAGCCTCGTCGACCACCACATAGGCGCCGTGGCGCTTGCAGATGGCGACCATCTCCTTCAGCGGGGCGCGATCGCCCAGCATCGAGTAGATGCCTTCCAGGACGACGATCTTCTCGCCGGGCAGGCTGGCGAGGCGGCCCAACCGCTTGTCGAGATCGGCCGGGTTGTTGTGCTTGAAGCGGGTGACCTGCGCGCTCGAAAGCTTGCAGCCGTCATAGATGCTGGCATGGCTGTCGGCGTCGATCACGAGATGGTCATGCGGACCGGCGAGGGTCGACAAGAGACCGAGATTGGCGTGATGGCCGGTCGAGAACACCATCGCCGACTTGCGGCCGAAGAAATCCGCCAGTTCTTCTTCCAGGCGGCGATGCTGCTCATAGGAGCCGTTGGCGACGCGCGAGCCGGTGGTGCCCGTGCCCTCGCGGCGCAGCGCATCGATCGCCGCCTCGATGCATTCCGGCTCGAAAGTCAGGCCGAGGTAGTTGTTGGTACCCACCAGTAGCGTTTCACGACCATTCACCATCGCCTCGGTCGGCGACAACACCTGTTCGATATTGACCTTGAAAGGGTTGTGTCCGGCCGCGTTGACGTCGGCGTAGTGCTTCAGCAACGGGGCGAACTTGTCGAACAGCGCCATGGGTGACTACCCCTTCTTCATTTTGGCGATCATCGCCGCCAGTTCGGCGACGGTGTCGATTTCCGGCAGGTGATTGATCGAAATCGAAACGTCGAAGCGGTCTTCCAGCGCCATGATCAGATCCATCTCCGCCAGCGAATCGAGGTTCAGATCCTGTCGCAGCACTGTGGCCGGGGTGACCGGAACCTTGTGCTGCGTGGCTTCCTCGAGCGCGGCAATGACGGCCGGAAGGATTTCGTCGTCGGTGACACTCATCGAACGCGCAACTCGCTTCCTTGCACCCACCTCCTCAGACTCGGGGTACCCGACCCTGCCCTCGGAAGGTAAGTAACTGGAATCACAGAATGAAATCACAAATTATGTCAACTTGTTGCAGTGCGATGACGGCGGAATTCCGCCGTTTTCTAGAGCCAGCCGGCCTCCCGGTACCAGGCGACGGTCGACCCGAAACCGGTCCGCAGGTCCACGCGCGGTGCCCAGCCTTCGACCGTCCCCCACCATGACCACGATCGCGACCAGTCCGGATGATGGATCTCGCGCACCTTGCCGAGGGACAGGATCTGCGGCCGTCCGGTGAGTAAGCCCATTCCTTGGGCAGTGATCGCCGCCGCCGTCAAAACTGCCCGCGGAACAGGCAGGAGGCGCGCCGACCGACCGACCGCCGCTTCGCCGGCGGCGATCATCTCGGCCCAGCTGTGTCCGGCCGCGACCCCGTCATCCAGCTCCCATGCCGCCCACTCCCCGCCCGGACGCAGTGCACGCAAGAGCGCGCTGACCACGTCATCGACATGGATCAGCCCGAGGCGGGCGGAGGCCGGCCCGAGCCGAGGGGCGAGCCCGCGCGACAGCGCCTTGAAGAAGTCGAGCGTCTCGCGGTCGCCGGGGCCGTAGACCGCGGCCGGCCGCAGCACCACCCAGGCGCCGGGAAAGGCGGCGGCCAGGGCCTCCTCTCCGGCCCGCTTGCTGGCGGCATAGTCGGAGAGCTGCGGCTCGCGCGCGGCGAGCGAGGAAAGCAGAACGAACCGCCCGACCGCGGTGGAAGCGGCGGCCAGCGCCCGGGTGCCCTCGACATTCGCCCGGAAGAAACCGGCGCGATCGCGCGCCTTGATCGCCCCGGCGAGGTGGAGGACGACATCCGCGCCCTCGACCAACCGGGCGAGCGCACTCGCGTTGGCGAGGTCTCCCGTCACGGTTTCCGCCCCGGGCAGGTCGAGCGGCCGGCGCACCAGGCAGCGTACACGGTGCCCCTCCGCCAACAGCGCCGGCAGCAGGCGGGCGCCGATGAACCCGCTCGCCCCCGTCAGCGCGACGGTGAGGCTCAAAGGCCCATCAGGCGGTGGCCGCGCGGGGCGGGGCGGCGGGAACCGCGAACTCGCCCGCCTCGAACATCCGTTTGGCGCGGACGCGGGAAAGCTTGCCGGAAGAGGTCTGCGGCAAGGCGTGCGACGCCACCAGCACCACTTCGCTCTCGACGCCGGCGACATCCTTCACCGCGGCACCAACCCTGCGGCGCAGATCGTCGCGTTCCGGCACGCCGGTGAAACGGCACTGGACCAGTACGACCACATGCTCGCTCGCGCCGGCGTCGGTCGAGAAGGCGGCGACGTCGCCGCTGCGCAGGCCGGCGGCGCGCTCGGCCCCCCATTCGAGGTCCTGCGGCCAGATGTTGCGGCCGTTGACGATGATCAGGTCCTTGGCCCTGCCGGTGATGACGATGTCCTCGCCCAGCCGATAGCCGAGATCGCCGGTGTCGAGCCAACCTTCGGCATCCAGAACCCGCGCCGTCTCCTCGGGCCGGCCGAGATAGCCCTGCATGACGCTCGAGCTGCGGGTCAGCACCCGGCCGATCCGCCGGTCGCCCAGCACTTCGCCGCCGGGAGCGACGATGCGGATCTCGTGGCCCGGCAGCGGCCGGCCACAGGCGACGAAGTCGCGCGCCCGGGCATTGCCGGCCGGCGCGGCGGCGATGCCCTCGGCTTCCATCCGGTCGAGGTCCAGCCGGTCCACCAGCACGCCGCGATCGAGCGGGGCGAAGCTGACCGCGAGTGTCGTCTCCGCCAGACCGTAGCTCGGCACGAAGGCGGCCGCCTTGAACCCGGCCGGGGCAAAGGCCTCGGCGAAGCGGGCCAGCACCGCCGGGCGGATCATGTCGGCGCCGATGCCGGCGCCGCGCCAAGTGGACAGGTCCAGATCGTCGATCGCCGCCGTCTCGGCGCGGCGGGCGCAGAGCTCGAAGCCGAAGGTCGGACTGTAGGACAGGGTGGCCCGGGTGCGGCGGTTC
>JALHMN010000100.1 GCA_022844005.1 bacterium
CTTCGGCGCGGGCAGCGACGCGGCGGCGCGGCGATCCCTGGCGCGGCACCGGCGCTTCCAGGCTGCGCTGTGGCGGCTCTTCACCCCCGCTGGCGAGCCACCCATGCCGCCGCCGGAGACGGTGCTGTGCCGATGCGAGGGCATCACCCTCGGCGCGGTCGCGCAAGGCCGCGCGCAGGCCGAGGCGGAAGGCGGCGCTGCCACGCTGCCTGAGATCAAGCGGCGCACGCGCCTGGGCATGGGGCCGTGCCAGGGTCGCTACTGCCTCGTCAGCGCGAGGCGGCTATGCGGCGGGTCGAGCGAGGACGACGCGCCGCGCAGCCGCCCGCCGGCTCGTCCCGTCAGCGCTGGCGTGCTGGCGGCCGAGAAGCCGGAGTGGGTCCAGCACCGCCGCACCGAACCGGCCGCCACGCCACCCTCGCCGCGCGTCACCGCCGCCGACGAGGAGACGGAGGTCGCGATCATCGGCGCGGGCGTGGTCGGTCTCTGCCTCGCGCTCGACCTGGCGCGCGCAGGCATCGCGACGGTCGTACTCGACAGCTTCACGCCGGGCGCCGGGGCTTCGGGCGCCAATGCCGGCAGCCTGCATGTGCAGTTGCAGTCGCACTTGGCCCGGCTGCCGGAAGCCGGCCGAAACCGTGCTGCGGCGATCCTGCCGCTCTCGCTGGCCGGCGTGGAACGATGGTCGGCGATCTCGGCCGATCTCGGCGGCTTCGAGTTGCGTCGCAAGGGCGGGCTGATGCTGGCGGCGAACCCGGCGGAGGCGACGCTGCTGCGCGGCAAGGTATCGCTGGAGCAGGATTGGGGCCTCGACGTCGAGTTATTGGAAGGCGCCGAGATCCGCCGCCGCTTCCCCTTCGTCGCCCCCGGTATCGAGGTGGCGAGCTTCTGCCCGGCCGAGGGCATGGTGGACCCGCTGGCCGCCAATCGCGTGCTGCTGCGGGCGGCGCTGGCCGCCGGCGTGCAGGTTGCGGCGCATCGTGCCGTGACGGCGGTGGAACAGACAGCCAATGGCTGGCGCCTGATCACCAGTCGCGGCGTGCTGCGCTGCCAGCGCATGGTGCTGGCCGCCGGCCCATCTGCCGGCCGCTTCGCGCGGGAGCAGCTTGGCCTGGACCTGCCACTCGGTGCGACAGCACTGCACATGAACGTCACGGAACCCGCCCCGCCGCTGATCGCGCCGCTGATCGAGCATGCCGGTCGACACCTGACGATGAAGCAGCTCGGCACGGGCAATGTCGTGATCGGCGGCGGCTGGCCGGGCGAGGCCGGGGAAGACGGCACGCTGCATTCCCCGCGCAACAGCATCGAGGGCAATCTCTGGGTGGCGCAGAGCCTGGTGCCCGCCCTCGCAGGGTTGCGCGTGATCCGCACCTGGACCGGCCTGACAACCGTCTGCGAGGATGACTTGCCGTTGCTCGGCGAGTTGCCCGGCCTGCCCGGCGCCTTCTCCTGCGTCACCCACACCGGCTACACGCTCGGCCCGATCTGCGCGCGGCTGCTCGCCGAGCGCATGTGCGGCCGCGCGCCGTCGCTCGACATCACGCCCTTTCTCGCGGAGCACCGCGCCGTCGCGCGCGCGCCCGCACCCATAGCCAGCCTGCAAGGAGCCTGAGGAAACGCCATGGACAAGCGCAGCGTGAACTGGTCGGGCGCGATCCCCGCCCTCGTCACCCCCTTCGACGTGAACGGCGCGATCGACGAGCGCGGCTTCGTCGAGAACATCGAGATCTGCCTGGGCAACGGCGTCGGCGCGCTGGTGCCCAGCGGCTGCACGGGCGAGTTCTGGGCGCTCACCGCGGCGGAACGTGTGCGGCTGTTTCACCTGACCGTTGAGGCCGCGCGCGGCCGCGTGCCGGTCATCGCCTCCACCGGCGCGATCACCACGCAGGAGGTGATCGCGCTCAGCACCGCCGCGCGGGAGGCGGGATGCGACGGCATCATGGTGCTGCCGCCCTATTTCGTGCGGCCGACCGCCGACGACCTCGTTGCGCACTACCGCGCCATCTCGGACGCGGTGAAGCTGCCGATGATGCTCTACAACATCCCCAACACCGGCAATCCACTGACGCCGGACCTGGTGGCGCGGCTGGCGGAGATCGACACCGTCGTGGCGATCAAGGAAAGCTCGCTGGACTATGTGAATCTCTATCGCACCATGCGCCTGGTCGGCGATCAGCTGCATGTCTTCTGCGGGCCGGCGACGCTCTATGGCGTGCCCGCGCTGCTCATGGGCGCGCCGGGCATCATCGACACCATCCCGAACTACTGGGGCGCCGGGGCGGTGGCGATGTTCCGCGCCGCAACGGCGGGCGACCTGCCGCGTGCACGCGCCTTGCAGGCCGAGGCGCTCGCGCTCAAGGACCTGCTGAACGCCAAGGGGCGCAACCAGTACGCGGCGATCAAGGCGCTGATGAACGTCCTGGGCCTGCCGGGTGGCCAGCCGCGGCTGCCGCTCCGCCCGCTGACACCAGCGCAGGTGGAGGAACTCGCGGCGGATGCGGCGGCGATCGGCCTCCCCGTGCGCAGCCGGCGCGCCGCGGCGGAGTAGCGAAGCCGCCTGCGGCGCGTGCCAGGCCGCCTCTGGCTGCCGAGACATGTAACCGTTAGAATCTCATCCCGCGATCCAGGAGAGAGTTCGATGAAGCATGCAACGGCCAAGGCGGTGTTGCTGTCCCTGTTCTGCGCCGCGACAGCCGCCAATGCGGCGGAGCTGCGGATTGGTGTCGCGGCGGAGATCACCTCTCTCGATCCGCACTATCACAACTACACGCCGAACAACGCGATGGCCGGGCATGTCTTCGACCCGCTGATCCGGCAGGACGAACGCCAACGCCTGCAACCCGCGCTCGCCACCGCCTGGCGCGCTCTGGACGACACCACCTGGGAGATCGAACTGCGCCAAGGCGTGACCTTCCACGGGGGCGCCCCGTTCACGGCCGAGGATGTTGCCGCCACACTACGGCGCGTGCCGGCGGTGCCGAACAGCCCTTCCTCCTTCGTGCAGTTTACCGGCGCGATCCAGGCGGTGGAGGTGGTGAATCCGCATCGCATCCGGCTCCGCACGGCCCGGCCGCATCCGCTGCTGCCGCAGGATCTCAGCCAGGTGGCGATCCTGCCGCGCGCGTCCGAGGGCGCGGCGACCGATGCCTTCAACGCCGCCCGCGCCACGGACGGCACCGGGCCGTTCCGCATGGTCCGCTGGCAGCGCGGCGATCGCATCGAGATGACGCGCAACGACGGCTATTGGGGCGCCAAGCCGGCGTGGGATCGCGTGACCTTCCGCCTGCTGACCTCCGATCCCTCGCGCGTGGCGGCGCTGCTGTCGCGTGACGTCGATGCGATCGACGGCGTGCCGACCGGCGACATCGCACGGCTAAGCGCCAACCCCGCGGTTGCGATCTCCAGCACCGGCTCCAATCGCGTGATGATCCTGCAGCTCGACAGCGGGCGCGAGGCGACGCCTTTCGTCAGCGGCAAGGATGGCCGCCCACTGCCGGCGAATCCGCTGCGCGATGCGCGCGTGCGCCAGGCGATCTCGCTCGCCGTCAATCGCGCGACCATCGCCGAACGCGCCATGGACGGGCAGGCGATCCCGACCGGCCAGATGGTCCCGGAGGGCTTTTTCGGCCACGACCCGGCGATACCTGTGCCGGCCTTCGACCCCGACCGCGCTCGCGCCCTGCTGACCGAGGCCGGCTACCCGGATGGCTTTGCGCTGACGCTGCACTCGCCGAACAACCGCTACGTCAACGACGACCGCGTGGCGCAGGCGCTCGGTGGAATGCTGACGCGGATCGGGATCGCGGCACGCGTCGAGACGATGCCCTCCACTGTCTTCTTCCCGCGCTGGGGCCGGCTCGAGCATAGTGTGCAACTGGTCGGCTGGGGCTCCAGCACCGGCGAGGCCGCGGGGTCGCTGCGCGCGCATGTGGCGAGCTTCGACCGCTCCCGCGGCTTCGGCACGTCCAATGTCGGCCGCTACTCGAACCCGGAAGTTGATGCGCTGTTGACCCGCGCGCTGGCCACCATCGACGACGTCGCGCGGGAGGATCTGCTTCGCCAGGTGACGCGCATCGCGATGCGTGACGTCGCCTTCGTGCCGCTCTACCTGCAGGTCAATGTCTGGGCGACGCGGCGCGGCATCACTTATGCGGCGCGGTCGGACGAGACGACCGTCGCCTGGGGCTTCACGCCGACACCATAGGATACCCGATTGCATGCGCAGCAGGATCGCTACCGACATCGACTTCGAGCGGGATGGGCGGCAGACGTCTTTTCTCCGCCTCCCCCATTCAAGCGACACTTCGGGCTATGGTTGGATCCCGATCCCGGTGGCGTGCCTGCGCAACGGCACAGGCCCGACGCTGCTGCTGGTCGGCGGCAATCATGGCGACGAATACGAAGGCCAGATCGCCATCGCGGAGTTGATCCGCGACCTCGATCTCGCGACGCTGTCGGGGCGCATCATCGCGCTTCCAGCAGCGAATTTCCCCGCGGTGATGGCCGGACGGCGGCTATCGCCCATCGATGCGGGGAACCTCAACCGCAGTTTCCCCGGCGATGTGAACGGCACGCCGACGCGCGCCATCGCGCACTTCATCGAAACCGAGCTGCTGCCCATCGCGGATGTGCTGCTCGACCTGCATTCAGGCGGGGCGAGCATGATCTACCTGCCGACCGCACTGGCTCGCCACACCAATGACGCGAAGCGCGCGGCCGGTCTCGAGGCGTTGCTCCGCGTCTTCGCAGCCCCTGTCTCGGTGTTCGGCAGCCCGGCCGGCGCCCGCGAGGACCGCACGCTCGAGGCCGCCTCCGAGCGGTGCGGCGTGCTCAATCTCGGCATCGAGCTCGGCGGCGGCGCCTGGGTGACGCCGGCGGCGCTCGCCGTCGCGCGGCGCGGCGTGCGGCGCGTGATGCGGCATATGGGTCTCGTCGCGCAGGCCGATGATGCGCCGGCAACCCAGATGATGGCGCTCGACTCCGATGATTGCTTCGTCTTCGCCAGCGAGTGGGGCCTGTTCGAGCCAATTGTGGATCTCGGCGCGGAGGTCGCCGCGGGCCAAGCCATCGGCCGCCTCCATTGCGTCGAGACGCCCTGGCGCGCACCGAAGACGGAGCTGTTCCGCGCTGCGGGTCGTCTCGTCTGCCTGCGCGCGCGCGGGCGTGTGGATCGCGGCGACTGCCTCGGCCATGTCGTGACCCCGCGCGGCTGAACGGGCAACGGGAGCGCACCGCATGCCGCGCATCGACGGCGCCAGGCTGATGGCCGATCTTGCCGCGCTGCGCGCCTTCGGGCGCTGCGGAACGGGGGTGGACCGCACCGCCTTGTCGGCGGAGGACATCGCGGCCCGCCGCTGGCTCGCCGGCCGCATGGCAGAGGCAGGGCTGGAGCCGCGGATGGATTGCCAAGGCACCGTGCTTGGCCGCGGCGCCGCTGCGCGCGCGCTGCTGATCGGTTCGCACACCGACACGGTGCCGAAAGGGGGGTGGCTCGATGGCGCCCTTGGCGTGGTCTGCGGGCTGGAAGTCGCGCGGACGCTCGGCGCGGGTATCGACATCATCTCCTTCCAGGACGAGGAAGGGACTTTCCTGCCGTGCCTCGGATCGCGCGCCTTCATCGGCGACATGACGCTGGCCGAGATTGAGGCGGCGCGGGCGCGTGATGGCAGGACACTCTCCGATGCACTGGCTGCCGCGGGGCTGCACGGCACGCCGCTCCGCGCAGAACCGGGCCGCTACCGCGGCTTCCTCGAACTGCACATCGAGCAGGGCCCGGTGCTGGAAGAGACCGGCCATGATGTCGGAATCGTCACCGGCATCGTCGGTTATCGGCGCTGGCGGATCCACGCCAAGGGCCGCGCGGACCATGCCGGCACGACACCTATGGCGCTCCGTCGGGATGCCGGCGCGACGCTGCTGCGCTTCGCGGCCGATGCGGCGACCCAGTTGCTCGCAGCGGGCGGCGGCACGGAGACAGTGTGGAACATCGGCTGGATTTCCTTCTCTCCAGGCGCCTCGAATGTCGTGCCCGCTTCCGCCGAGTTGGTCCTGGAGTTCCGCGACCTCGACGCCTTGGTGCTAGCGCGCATCGAGGCCTGGCTATGCCGGCGCCTGGCGGCCGACACCAGCCTGGCAGGCGAGGAAATCACGCACTTCGCTCCCACACCGATGGA
This sequence comes from bacterium, assembly GCA_022844005.1. Classification (GTDB taxonomy): domain Bacteria; phylum Pseudomonadota; class Alphaproteobacteria; order Ferrovibrionales; family Ferrovibrionaceae; genus Desertibaculum. The sequence continues at coordinate 6,177 of JALHMN010000100.1, forward strand.
CCCGGCGTTGATGGCGGCGCTTGAACGAGCGGCGGCGAAGAATGGCGCGCGTCACCTACGGATGCCTAGCGGTGCGGGTCACGACGCGATGATCCTGGCACGGGCGATGCCAACGGCTATGCTATTCGTGCCTTCGATCGGCGGGCGCAGCCATGACCCCGCCGAAGACACCGCTGAGGCGAACATCGTGTGCGGCTGCCAGGTCCTCTGCGATGCTGCCGAGGCATTGATTGGCGATTGATTGGCACCGGCTGATCGCCCCAGTGGACCAAGCGACGCAGCGACACCTATCGTGGAAGGCGTTAGCCTTGCTGTCGCATCGTTTCCCACCACAGATGCCGCGCCCAGAGACGATTCGAACCCGGTAGCACTCCCTCCGCCACGAAGCGCGTAATTTCAAGGCGTTACGGCGCCGCAGCCTGACCATCCACAAAGTGGTCCACAAGATGGCGCCGCGGGGCTCGCCCGGTTGCCTGCAACCCTTCCACCAGCACCGCCCGTGCCCGCTCCGCCTCGGCCAGCGCCCGCCGCACCCCTTCCGGCCACCACAGCCCGCCCCGCGGTCCGGGGATGCCCGCCGAGTTGAGCAGCGCCGCCGCCTGGCGCAGGGACCGTTGCCGCCGGCCAGCGCGGCGCGCCTCAACCACGGGCGCCAGCCTTTCGAGCGCGGCAGCAGCGCGGAGCGTTGCGGCGGCTGCACGTAGCGTGGCGCGTAGGTGGTGACGGGCAGGGGCGGCAGGCATGGGCAGCTCGCGTAGGGGCAGCGCCAGCCTACCAAGGGGCGGCGCGGCCGGAGGACCATCGCCGTGTCCGCCCTCTACCTCCGGGCGGACCCTCCGGGGAGGGGTTCCGCGCGGGTTGTCCGACCTGTCACCCCCGCCCCAAGGTAGTCGCGCCAATTTCGGGGACCTCTGTAACAGTTTATTTCGCCGGGGTGTCCGGCGGTGCGGATTCGGCAGAGAAAATCAGCAAATTCAAATACTTGACTCGGCATGATGCCCTCGGCTCCACTGCCCACGCAGAGCAATAGGAGGCCCCTGCCGTGTCGGACGAAAATCCTATTTTCTACGCCTCCCCGCAGAGCGCCGAAAGAGATTTGGCGCAGTTCTGGGATCTGGCGCCGAGGATGCGTAGTCCCGACGCCGAGATCAGAGCGGCTGCCTCCGCAGCCGCAATACAGCTGGCCGGCGAAACGCCATTGCGGCCCCTGCCAGACGCCATTGTGCGGGCGTTCGCTGCGCGGGGGGTCCAGCTCAACGTGAGCAGGCGGCCCTGAGCCGAAGGCCCGACATCCGAACAATCCGACGTCTGCCTGCTCGGGATCACATGGAGATGCCCTAATGCGGCTTCCAACATCGCCTAAACAGGCGCTGCTGTCGAAAAGGAACGTCTCGCTCTGGGCAGTTCAGGCCCCGTGGGTGGCGTTATTTGTTGTGGGGCTACCCGGCGGCTTTCGCCTACCTGTCCGGCGCGACACGCGCGAGGTTGTGGCGGTTCATCGGTTAGGCGCGTTCCTGATGCAGCGCGTGCGGGAGATCGCCGCGAAGGCGAAAGCGGACAAGCGGGCGAAGAAGGCGCGGCGCCGGCCGCGGTGACGCCGCCTCGCCCCGTGCCCGCCCGGCGGCAGCGGCACTCGCGCTGCGCTTCAGGCCGTGTCGCCGGGCAGCCGCCCCGTGAGCCGAAGATGGGCGTCGCCAACCGCGTTGATCTGCGGGGAGGCTTCGGTGGCGCCGGTCAGATCCCGAATGGCGACGAGGGTTCCCAGCAGCGCCATGCACGCCCAGGCCGCCGTGTCGCGCGGCTCGTCAGGATCGCCCACGGGTTCCAACGCCAATTCCACCAGCCGCCCGGCTTCATCCTTCACGACATGGCGTTCCAAGGCGTCGAACGATGGATGCGCGCTGTCGCCCGATAGCTGCGCGTAGAACAGGTATGCCTGACGGACAGACGTGCGCTTCGGCGGGCACTTCTGCGCGCAAGGTGATGTCCGCCGCACCGTTCAGGATCGAATGCCCGCGCGGGCTGCCGTCGCTGTTCTTGGCCTCGTGGTGGATGACAAGCACAGCCGGCCCGCCGCTCGCCGGCGATGCTCGCCACGTTGGCCGGCGCCTTGGCGCAGTAGTCCGCCCATTGGCCCATCAGCTTCGCGCGCTTGGCGAACAGGTCGCCGCGGCGATAGGCGGCCTCCACCTTGTCGCCGATGGTGTGCGCCAGCGCGGCCTCGGCCACGGCATGCGGCGTGCTCGTCGCTTCCTCGCACCAGTCGCGGAAGGATGAGCGAAAGCCGTGCACCGTCAGGTCCGCGCGCTTCATCCGCCGCAACAGCATGAGCATCGCCATAGACGACAGCGGCTTGTCCGCCTTGCCACCCGGGAAGATGAATCCGTCCCCGTCAGCGGGGCGGAGCGGCGCCATCGCGGCGAGCACGGCCAGCGCGGCCGGCGGCAGCGGAACCCGATGTTCCCGGCCTGCCTTCATGCGGCTGCCGGGAACGGTCCACACGGCCGCGTCCATGTCCACTTCCGACCATCGCGCGCCAATCGTCTCGCCGGTGCGCGTGGCCGTCAGGATGCAAAACTCAAGCGCCCGCGCCCCGGTCCCGGGTTGCTCGCCGAGCCGGGCCATGAATGCGCCCATGTCCTGCCAGGGCAGGGCGGCGTGATGCTCTACGCGCGCCACCTTGGAGCGTCGCGGCAGCAGATTGGCGAGATGCCCGCGCCACCGGGCCGGGTTTGGCCCTGCCCGCCAGCCCATCGCGGCGGCGTAGTCCAGCGCCGCCTCGATGCGCCCGCGTAGCCGCGTGGCCGTCTCGGGCTTGGTTGTCCAAACAGCGTTGAGGCAGCCGAGCACGTCATCCGTGCTGATCGCACCCACCGCCTTGTCCCCGATCCGCGGGAATGCGTAGGCGTCGAGCGTCGAGCGCCATTGCGCGCGATGCTTCGCGTTCCGCCACCCGGCCTCATGCGCGCCGATGTAGAGGCCCGCCACGTCGCGGAAGGTGCGGGCCTTCGCCACGTCCTCGGCCGCGCGTGCTGCGGCTGCGGCGGCCTCGGCCTTGCGGTGCTCCAACGGGTCCGTGCCGTCGCGCAGCAGCCGTTGCGCATCAGCCGCAGCCGCACGGGCCTGCGCCAGCGTCAGGCCGCGCTTGCCGTCAGCGTCATACGGTCCGAGCCCCATTTCACGCGCCTTGCCGGCGAGCATGTAGCGGAGCGTCCACTTGCCCGCGTCCTTTCCGGCGAAGGCAAGCCTCTATCGCGGCCTCAGCCTGCCAATGGCCATCGCGAAGGCCGACCGGCTGGCGGAAGCCATCGACGCAACGCCGGCGACGAAAGGCGTCATTGTCTTCGAGGGGCAGCGCATCGCGCGCAAGCACGCCGAGCGCCTCGCCATGCGACTCCAGCCGCTCCTCCACATCGAAGAACCCAGGCTGCCGAACCATCGCCTTCCCTCGCGCCGATCCGTGTCAGTGAATCAGCCAACCGTCAGCGTGACGAGGGGTTTCTGGAGGTGTCCAGCTGCGCGGTGGTGTGGTACTGACGGAAAGCGCCCAGTACCTCCTCCGGCTCATTCACGAAGTCCACGACGTAGGTCGTGTCCTTCCCCGGATAGGCACGGTTCTGGGTGGAGAAGTACGAGGCCGGCGCCTTCGACGAGGATGTCCGGTCGAATTGGGGGCTGCTCCACGGTTGCCATGCAGCGGCCTCCCCATCTATAAATTTCCCGCTTTCGGAGAGGTGGCGGAGTGGTCGATCGCGTCGGTCTCGAAAACCGAAGTAGGTGCAAGCCTACCGTGGGTTCGAATCCCACCCTCTCCGCCAGTTCCCAGACGAGCCGTGCTCTCCACCTGACCGGCCGCCGCGCTGAGTGGCAGGTTTCCTGGGGTTTTTGGGGCAGACCTGTTGACTGGCCGGACGCGGAGACGGCGGAAAATCGCTCTCCGAGGGCCGTTTCTCTCCGGACCTGCTGACTTGGGCGTTTTAGTACGGAACTCAAAAACCTAGGTAAAAGGCCGGTTTCAGCGCGGTCGGCACTTGCCCCGGTTCGAACCCCACTTGCCCAAAATCCGTACTTCGAGAGCGAACACTTTGGTACGGAAGTGTCGGGGGGCCGGGGGAAGGCGATCCCGGCCGAGACATTTCTGGGCTGAGGCGCGAAACCGCCGCATCAGCGTAGACGCCAGACTCGGGCGATCTCGTCGGTCAGCGCCTTCTGGCGCTGCTGGAGGGTCGCGGGCGTCCACACTGGTTCCGAGAGAACTTGGCTCGTCAGGGCAAAATTCGTCACGCCTGCCTTTGTGCTGAAGTACTTCCCCTTCTTCAGGGCGAAGTCCGCATTGTTGGCCTGGGAGTTCTTACGGCGCGTCAGGAGCACCAGGTTGGCCAGTCGATGAACCCATGCCTCGCGAATTGCCTCGTTCGGGAAATCCACCATCCACTGACTGCTCGCCTGCGGTGTCTGTGGCAGCACGTGCTCCACGCTGATGATGGGACTATCGTAAACCGCGCCACCTGCCGACAGGATGGAATCAAGACGCAGCAGCAGCGGCAGCCGGATTCGTGTCTCGGTGTAGATGTCACCATCGAGTGCGCGAAGGATGGCCGCCTTCTCTTTGCTGGTCAGTTGAAGCGGCGAGGCATCGGCAAAGAGGTCTACGCTCGCCTGAATAGCCTGCAGGAGCGCGCCGTAGCGCTGCATACGGTCATTGGTATCCGCCCGCAGCAGGAATAGGCCGTAGGCCAAACGCTCAAGATCAACGACAAAGCGCAGAATGAAGTCCGGATCCTGCTTCCGCTTGGCGAAGGCCTCTATCGCCGGAGGCTGCCAGTCGAAGTTGTCGAGTCGTGCTAGGTGTCCGAGGACGCTGTTGATCTGTCCAGCATGGCGAAAGCTCTCGAAATGCTTGTCGATGATCGCCTCGAACGCATCACCATAGGGGATCAACTCAGCGTCTATGAATCGGACAGGATCATTGCGGCTCGGTACGAACTCGCGGAACTCCGCGATGAGCGTCCCCTTCATCTTCTGCTTCCGATGGATCGTCCGGATATGGCCGAAAAGCTCAGCGAACCGAGCGCGGCCAAGCTCAACCTCCAACTCCTCCCATTTTTCCGTGTACTGCTCACGTTGATGCAGCGGCACGGCACCAATGATCTCGGCCTTAAGGATATCGGCCGGTGACAGGTCGAGACCGCGTGAGTTCAAGACAGAGAAGATACGGAACGCAGAGTCCTGGTCCGAGGCCGCTACAACAACGAGGTAGCAGCGCTGAACAAGGTAGACGGCGAACGCCTGACGCTGCTCCGCCGTCAATACCGTCAGCTTGTCGCGGAAGAGCTTCGCGTTCTCGACGATCCGGGCCTGCGAGTCCTGCGACGCGCGCGGATCGGGTAGGTTCGCGGTAGCGCCCTGCTTCTGGATCGTGCCCTCGAAGAAATCGGCATCACGCTCACGAAGCCTGAGGCGGTAGCGATCCTTTGTCCCGAGCAGCGGATTTCCTGCCTGGCAGACAAAGCCGTGGGCATGAGTGGCGAAGGCCGGGCTCAGATCGCGCAGGACGCAGAGGAGGATCGTGAGGGTGGTCAGCCGCTGCTGCCCATCCACGACGTCGGCTTCTGGCTTCTGCGGATCTTTGATCAGCACGATGCTGCCCAGGAAGTAGGGAGCCTGATCCTGTGCCTGCCCCTCGTCACCCCAGGCAGTGATCACGTCACCCAGAAGCTCTCCCGCCTGTTCTGTCGTCCAGGCGTAGGGCCGTTGGTAGGACGGGATGCTGAACAGATAATCGTCGCTCAGAATCTTCTGGAGCGGCCGCTCTGCGGCCTCGATCGTGTGTCGCGTCATATCTGAACTGCCCTCATCGCGTAATTTCCGCCGCGTCGCGCTCCAACGAACGCGATCCGGGCCGGCGTCGGCATTGCGAAGGGCGTGCTATCGCGGCTGATGAAATGGGGGCGCTGCACTACTCCGCCTCCATCAGCGCGTTCAGCCGTGCCAAGGCCTCCGTCACGATGCGCCCGTGCGCCTCAATGCTGGCGATGACCTGCTGCGGCGTGCGGTCATCCACCACGGTCACCGCGTTGGGGTTCACTGCCTTCAAGTCGAACACCGCCGCGTCGATTGCCGCTGCCTGCGCCTCAAGATCCCGCGCGTCCTTTTCCTTCTTCCGGATCTTCACGCCAACCTCTTCCAGGGCAGCGTCGTCCGCCTTGCCTTTCCGAAGGCTCCTGAGATGCTCCTTGAGGTCGACGACTTCCGCCTTCAGCGTGGCGGCTTGGTCGAGCAGCGGCTGCATCTCCTCGCGCGCCTTTGCCCGCCGAGCAGCGAAATCGACGGTCCAGGAGTAGCGGCTCTCCGCTGATGGCGTTCCCCGTAGCGCGAGTTGTGCGGCATAGCTCGGAAAGGGCAAGCCTTCGTTGGCATCGTCAGACTGCCAGTCAGCAACCAGGGCAGCCGGCAGCTTCGCGTCGGGCAATACGGAGCCATCGGGGGCGAAGCCGAAATGCGCCAGGGTGAGCGGCGTCTTCTTCCCCACCTTCATGTACGAAAAGTCGTAGTACCAGATGCGCTCGGTCTTCTTGCCCTTGGTGAAGAACATCAAGTTGGTCTTCACACCCGCCCCCGCAGCGGAGAAGACCCCGCCAGGCAGGCTGAGGATCGCCCAGAGATCGCACTCGTCAACCAGCTTGCGCTTCGTGTCCACGAAGGCACTCTCGTTGGTGCGGAAGAGCAGCCCTTCGTCCAGAACGATGGCGCAGGTGCCAGCCGGCGCGAGCTCGGCCAGGATGTCCTGCACGAACAGCACCTGGGTCGAGCTGGTCTCGAACGGGAAGTTCTTCTGTGCGTCCTTGCCCTCCTTGCCACCGAAAGGCGGGTTGGTGAGGATCACGTCGAACTGCTTGGGCGCCTTTTCGAACAGCGCAGCATAGGTGGCGCGGCGGGTCAGGGCATTGCCGTGCCAGATGTTTGGCTGATCGATGCCATGCAGCACAAGGTTGGCAAGGGCGATCGGGAAGACGAGGTTCTCCTTCTCTCGGCCAAAGAACGTGTCGTGCTTGAGCGTGTCGATATCGGTGCTGCGCGCTGAGGTGCCCAGGTTGCGGGCCATGTGCTCATACGCGATCGCCAGGAAGCCGCCGGTGCCGCAGCAGGGATCGTAAACGGTCTGGCCGAGCGACGGCGCCACGGTGTGCACCATCGCGCGGATCACCTCGCGCGGGGTGAAGAACTGACCGCCATCCGAGTTCTTCTCGCCCATCTTCAGGAGCAGGTCTTCGTAGACCTGCGACAGGGTGAAGAAGTGCCTGTCGTCGATGTGGTCGATGCTGATCTCGTGCACCTTGTCGAGGATGTCGCGAAGATTGGCTTCGGAATCCACCCGAACGCGCTCAGCCGCGGTCATGGTGCGGCCGATAATGCGCTGCTTCGGCGTCGCACCGGGAAGCGGCAGGTTGGTGCGCGGGTCCACGTCCAGGCTGTGGAGGTGCGGCAGCAGCTCCTTGTTGATGAAGTCGAACAGCTTGCCATCGCCGGCAGCAAAGAGTTCCTGGCGCTTCCATCCAACCGGCTTGCCTTCGGCCGTCGTCGGATGGTCGGGCTTGTCGGAGTACGGTGCAGCCCAGTCCTGCCAGCGATACGGACTGCGCAGCGCGGGGGTGAAGGTGGCGCCCACCGCCTCGGCCTTCTCCTGATCTCGCGCCTCCTGCGCGTCGAGGATCCGCAGGAACAGGATCCAAGTGAGCTCCGGCACATACTGAAGAGCGCTCGCGCAATTGGAGCGGCGCATCACGTCGCAGATGGCCTTCACGAAACTCGACAGCGACTGGCTGGACGCGATGGCCTTCGTCTTCTTCTCGGTCTTTTTCGGTCGAGCCATGGTCAGTCCTTGAAGGCTTGAGCGAGGAGGCGTTGAGGCAACGCCGTCAGATCGGCCATTTGTTCATGAAGGGCTGCGCGGAGCGTAGCCGCATCGGCTAGTCGCGGCTTGAGCGCGGCCACGATCCGGCGCTGCGTGTCCGGATCCGGCGCGCAGACATGAAACGCCTCCAGCGTTGGCATGTAGATGGTCTTGTGTGTCGCACCGGTCGCCAGTTCGCGCAGTTCGCGGCGCGATCGGATCAGCGCGTACATGAGGAACTCTGGATCGAGCCCGTCACCGCACACCCAGTTGGCAAAGTCCTGACTCGTCGCCATTGGCTGCGCCATCATGGCGACGAACCCCACAGATGCAGTGCGCGAGAAGCAAACAGTGCCGCACGGCAGGATGCGCGCCGCGGAGTTGGCTATGCCGGCCGCATTGGTGCGGAGATGGGTGCTCTCCACCCACTGACCATCGAGCGCACGAATCTCTGTCAGCGATATCCACGAAACGTCGCCGCCCCACCAGTCAGGGCGCGATCGGCTAGGCGTGTGGCCACTTTCCAAGCGCGCGACATCGGTGAGCCTGAGCCAGGACCAGCCGGTCGGCGGCGCTCCAAGCGCCGGTGGAACGGCGATCGGCACGATGCTCTGGAAGGCTGCTCGGTAGATCGAATTGATCAGTGCATCAGCTTCGGACGCCTGTCCTACCGACGCTCGGCGCGCGTTCTCAGCCTCTTCCAATCTGGCTTTGAGGCGCCTGGCAATTTGGCGCTGCTCTTCGAGGGGCGGCGAGATAAGCGGGAACGCCCCGAGTACCTGCTGATTAATAGTAGCAATGCCGGTTGTTTTCTTTGCATGGGCGAGGAAATATTTCTTCCCGTAGGGCGCAGCCATTTGAAAGGAGACAAAATCTGGATCGTAGCGATCCAATGGCAGCCGGACGCGAAAGATATGATTTTGGTGAATGCACAATGGGATCTGATTGCTCCAGCACGCGCCACGCCCAAGCTTATCCAAGTCACCACCTTCGGTAAGCAGGAGGTCCCCATTCTGCAAGGACCACTTGGTGATTTCCTTTTGCGTGGCAGCTACCGTTTTAACGTCCCCCAATGATAGAAATCCATCTTGAACATTTGCCACACGCAGGTAGGGCACATCTGTTAATTCTGTTTCTGATGTTTTCCGGCCTAGTGTTATGCCTGCGGCGATTGAAGCGACTTTCGCCAACGAATGAACAGCGAATGATCTCATAGTCCGAATAGCCGTCCCTTTGCCTCGTTCATCACCTGCAATGGCTTGCCGAGCGTACGTAGTGCGTTCAAGCCGCCGGCGAATTTGATCTCCGGCACCTCCCAGAGTGCAGGAGTTTCGAGCGCATCGGTGCCGCCCCTGGCAAACTGGGTCCCCAACCCCTTCAGCACGATGGCAGCCTTCGCGTCCATGCTGTCGAACCACGCTTGATTGCCTGACACGTAGAACTCCCCGCGCTCCGGACGCCGCAGCGCTCGAGCGCGATAGCCGTGATGGCCGAAGAAGTCGTAGAGGTCGAACTCGGCCATCTGGTCGATCTCGCGGATGACGTCGGGGCTGAAATTGTCGTCCAGCAGATGCTCGATCAGGCTTTGACGCTTCTGCGTCTCGATCCACAGGGTACGGAACTCGTCCAGCGTATGCGCCTCGCGGATCACCCGCTGGATGACCTCGCGCCGGTACTCATCCACGGGAATGGGCGTGTCACGACCATCACGTCGACTCAGGATGAAGCGGCCCTGCGGATTGATGAGGACGGACTTGCCGCCGATTTCGGCCACGGTGGGCCCGTCGCCGCCTTCACCGCCACCACCGGTATCGTCCCCGCCACCGCCGCCACCATCGCCACCCGAGCGCGGCGGCTTACTGATGAAGTCCGTGCCGAACAGCAGGGTCACGTCGGTGTAGTCGTAGAGCCAGAACTTGTATTTCTGCGTCTCCTCGTGGATGCGGGTTCCGCGGCCGACCATCTGGTAGAACTTGATGGAGGATTGCAGGTAGCGGAAGAACACCACGGCGTTCAGCCGCTCGATGTCCACACCGGCTTCCAGCAAGTCCACCGTGCAGGCGACGAAGGCGCGCTCACTGGATCCCCGCAGGGGCTCAATCATGTCGGCGCCGTTGTTCGTCCCGCCCATGCATTTGAAGGCATAGTGATCCTTGGGCGTCTGGCCGCGCTCGCGGCACCAGCGGACGTAGAGGTTGTTCATGTGCTGGGCCACGCGGTCGGCGTGGATTTCCCGGGTGCAGAAGATGATGACCTTCTGTTCGGGCCCGCCATTTTCGCAGAGCAGCTGGAACAGGTCCTCGCACATCTTCGGCGTGCGAAGCTCGATGAACACCTCGTCGTCGAAATCCTTGCCGGAGTACTCGTCCTTGGTGAGGTCGTCGGCCGTCAGCAGCTTCCCGGTCTTGATGTCGCGTGCACCGGCCGCGAGGAGCTCGGCCTTCGTGAAGACAGCGTTGTCGATGCTGGCCTTCCGCCGAACGATCTCGCAGGCAGCCAGGTAGCCGTCCTCCTGCGCCTGGATGAGCGAGTACTCGTAGACCGGCTCACCGAAGTACTCACGGTTGTTGGCGGTGATCTCCTCGTCTTCGTCGGAGGTCTTGTGCGACTGCGTCAGCCGGCGCGGCGTGGCGGTCAGGCCGATCTGGACGGCGCTGGGATTGCGCCGCAGCACCTCCGACCAACGGCCCCATGCCGAACGGTGGCATTCGTCGATGATGATGACGCTGAAGGCGTCCTCGCCATAATGCTCCGTCAGGAAGCTGGCGAAGCCGTCGTCGTCGTCCAGGCCGAGCGTCTGGTAGGTGGCGATGTGGATGCGAGCATTGGCGGCGGCGTTGCTGCCGTTCTCGGTTTTGACGATGCGGGCGTTGTCGCCGAAGGCGGCCTTGAGCTTCGTGTAGGCCTGCCCACGCAACTCGTCCCGATCGCACAGGAACAGCGCGGGCTTCGGCAGTAGCCCCGCCTGCGAGAGCCGCCACAGAAGGTTGGTGGCGATGATGGTTTTGCCGGCGCCAGTGGCGAGCGACAGCAGCACGCGCGACGGCGCGCCCGTCTGGTGATCGCGGAGGATCTTCTCCAGTGCGGCCCGTATGGCGGCGTCCTGATAGTAGCGGCTCTGCGACCAAGCGGGACTGTCGGCCTTGAACAGCACCTCGGCTTCGGGCCGCGTCAGATCGACACCGCTGTCCTTGGTGTACCGCGCCTTGAGGTCGGGGTGCGTTGGGAAATCGGGAAACTGGAAGGGGCCATTGATGAGCGAGGTGAACCGATCGTACTCGCCATAGCGATGGCCGTTGGTGGAGAAGACGTACTTCACGTCAAAGCGCAGCGTGTCAGCATAGCCGCGTGCCTGCTGCATGCCTTTCAATGGGTCCTCGGCTTCCTTCTTGGCCTCGAGCACGGCCACCGGCATCGGCTTCGGGTTGTCATTCACCTGGACGCAGAGCAGGTAGTCGGTGCGTCCAGGGCCTTTGCGGCGACGACCTTTCGGGCCGGTGGGTTCCACCGGCGGTGGGGTCAGGACCGTTTCAAGCGTGATGTGCTCGCGGCTCACGTACCCCTTGCCCCTGAGCACGGGGTCAATCAGGTGGTAGCGGGTATCCGCCTCATTCATGCTCATGGCGAGGCATCCGGTCGCTTCAGCGCTTTCATGTCCCGCCCTCTGCAGACGCTGGGCTGTCGCGGAGCTGGTCGAGGGTGCGGCCATCCGGCAGGCAGGCAATCTTGTAGATGGAATTGGCTGAGCGGGTGACGCGCTGGCCCCAATCGTTGAAGGACAGGCGTTCGCCTTTGAACTCGACGGTCTGCCCATCCAGCACCGGCGCGGCAGAGTCTTCGCGGCCGCGGATGGTGAGGGTGGTCCCGGCTGGCAGCCGGCTAAGGGCGAAGAGGTCGTCGGTGGATTGCATGCGCCGCCGTGACGCCGGGGGTGCGGCGCCGTTGGTCGAGGTTCCTGCTGGCGTGCTGGCAGGCGGTGGGACGGGTCGGGCGCTCTGAATATCCGCGATCAGACCGGGGTAGCTGATGGCGATGTTGGCTCGGCGCAGCGA
>JALHMN010000101.1 GCA_022844005.1 bacterium
GCTCTTCCGATCTGACGAAGGGGTTGAGCGCCATCCGGATCGGATACTTCACCAGCAGTCGGCCGGTCGGCAGGCCCTTGGCCCGGGCGGTGACGACATACTGCTTCTGCAGTTCGTCGAGGAGATTGGCGCGCAGCCGGCGGATCATCGCCGCGGTGCCCGAGGTGCCGATGATGATGGTGGGGATGATCATGTGGCTGCCGATGGACATCATCTTCGCCATCGACATGCCTTCCTGCTCGTACTTCGGGTCCATCAGCCCGCCGATCGACAATCCGAACCAGCGGTTGGCGAAGAACAGCATGACCAGGGCCAACAGGAAATTGGGCACGGCGAGGCCGAGATAGCCCAAGAGCGTGAAACCGTAGTCGCCGATGGAATACTGCCTGGTCGCCGAATAGACCCCGATCGGGAAGGCGACGATGTAGGTGAAGAGGATGGCGGCGAAATTGAGCACGATGGTGAGGAACATGCGGTCGCCGACCACCTCGCCCACGGGGCGGTTGAATTCGAACGACCAGCCGAAATCGCCCTGCAGGATGCCGGAGAAGCGGCCCTGATGCGGCAGGAAGCCCATCCAGATCGCGTATTGCTTCAGCACCGGCTCGTCGAGCGCATATTGCTTGCGCAGGAACTCGGCCTTCTCGATCGCCGCCGCCTCGCCCTGCGAACGCAGTTCCTCGATCTGGTTGGTGAGGTAGTCGCCGGGCGGGAGGCGGATGATCAGGAAGGTGACGACGCTGATCACGAGCAGCGTCGGGATCATGACCAGGATGCGGTGCATCAGATAGGTGAACATGCGTCGGTCGCCTCAGGCGGCGCTGCGAAGGAGGGCGGCGCCCTCCGGATCGGCCCGCACGCTGTGCCCGCCGCCGAGGTCGATCAGCGCGGGATGCGTGGTGCCGTCGATGGTGAAGGGCATCGGCCAAGCACTCGGATCGGAGGCGCGGCCGTCCATCAGCGCCTGCAGGTCGAGCTTCGCATCCGGGTCGGGATGCGGCACGGCGGAGAGCAGCGCCTTGGTGTAGGGATGGACCGGATTGCGGAACAGGCGGTCGCGCGGCGCCGTCTCCACCAGCCGGCCGGCGCACATCACCGCGATGCGGTCTGCGATGTAGTCGACCACCGCGAGGTTGTGGCTGATGAAGAGATAGGTGAGGCCCAGTTCCGATTTCAGGTCGCGCAGCAGGTTCAGCACCTGGGCCTGGATCGACACGTCGAGTGCGGAGACCGGCTCGTCGCAGATCAGGAGATCCGGCTGCAGCGCGAGCGCCCGGGCGATGCCGATGCGCTGGCGCTGGCCGCCGGAGAAGCTGTGCGGGTAGCGCCTGAGCGAGCGCATGTCGAGGCCGACGAGCGCCATCAGTTCCTTCACCCGCTCGAAGCGTTCCTCGGTATCGCCGATGCCGTGAATGATGAGGGGCTCGGAGATGATGTCGAACACCGTCATGCGGGGGTTCAGCGACGAATAGGGATCCTGGAAGATGAACTGGACCTTGCGGCGATAGGCGAAGAGGTCCTGTTCGTTCAAGGCCATCACGTCGCGAACAGTGCCGCGGTCGTTGAACAGGACCTGGCCGGAATCCGGCCGCAGCGCCCGCAGGATCATCTTCGAGGTGGTGGTCTTGCCGCAGCCGGATTCGCCCACCAGGCCCAGGCACTCGCCCTTGCGGATATGGAAGCTGACGTCGTCGACCGCGAGGTTCTTCGCCACCACGTTGCGGGCGAACATGCCGGATTTGCGGATGCCGAAGGCCTTGGAGATGCTCTTCACCTGGAGCAGCGGCTCCGCATCGGCGCCTTCGGGCCAGGCCGGCTTCTGCTTCAGGAGGTGCCCGGCCTGGGACTCGATCTCGCGGATCGGGATCAGCCGCTCTCCGGGTTCCATGTCGAAGCGCGGGACCGCGCGGTGCAGCGCCTTCAGATAGGGATGCCCGGCGTGGCGGAAGACGTCGTCGATCGTCCCCTGCTCCATCACCTTGCCGTGGTACATCACCACCACCTCGTCGGCGACGTTGGCGACGACGCCGAGATCGTGGGTGATCATCAGCACGGCCATGCCGAGTTCGGACTGCAGGTCGCGGATCAATTTGAGGATCTGCGCCTGGATGGTGACGTCGAGGGCGGTCGTCGGTTCGTCGGCGATCAGCAGCGCCGGCCGGCAGACCAGCGCCATCGCGATCATGGCGCGCTGGCGAAGCCCGCCCGACAGTTCGAAAGGATAGGTGCGGAGCGCGCGGGCCGGATTGGGAAAGCCCACCAGGCGCAGCATTTCCTCGGTCAGCCGGTCGGCTTCCTTGCTGGAGGCGGCGCGATGCAGCTTGAGCGCCTCCGAGACCTGGTCGCCCACCGTGTGCAGCGGCGACAGCGAGGTCATCGGCTCCTGGAAGATGATGGAAATGCGCCCGCCCCGGATGCTGCGCATCTGCGCGCCGTCCGGCTTCAGCTTGGCGATGTCGACCTGGGTGCCGGATACGGGATCGGTGAACAGGATCTCGCCGGCGGCGATGCGGCCGATGCGCGGCAGGATGCCCATGATCGCCTGGCTGACGACCGACTTTCCCGATCCGCTTTCGCCCACCAGGGCCACGGTCCTGCTTTCGGGAATGCGGAAGGACACGCCGTCGACCGCCTTCACGATCCCTTCATTGGCATGGAACTGGACCTTGAGGTCGCGCACCAGCAGCACGTTGCCCATTGCCGGAATTCCCTATGCTGCTTCGGCAACGGGCACGCCGGCGGCCCGGAAATTGGCGATCGTCGGCGGATCGAGCGGCAGACCGCGCGCTTGTACCGTGCGTGCCGCGCGCTCGACCACGTCGCGGAACCCGTCCAGCGTCGAATCGAGCCGCAGCGAGCGCCCGGAACCCTTCAGGATCAGCTGCATCCAGCCCTTCTCACGGTCCTTTCGGGTCGAGAAATAGCGGAGCGTGACGCCCGAAAGCTCGTCCCAGCGCAGCGCGGTGGCGAACGGGCCGCGCGCCGTTATCCCCTCGGCGTCGAGTTCGAAGGTGGTCGCATGCTTGATCGCGGTACGAGCGCCGAATGTCGCAAACAACAGTGATAGGCCCCCCAACACCCACACCATGACAGAGGCCACATCCATGAACAAGAGCGGGCCGGCCGAGCAGAACAGCCCGAATGCCGCCCGTGCATAGTCGCCGGCGAGAACGCTGGTCGGATAGCGGTAGGTCACCATCGGGCCGCTGCGGGTCACTCGGTTGCGGGGTTCCAGGGCCCCCTATTTACCATTCTCTCCTAAGGAATCGTCACGACTCTGTGACGATGTCAGGACGCCCGCCTCAATGCCGTCGCGGCAAGGTCGATTGCACCGGCGGCCGTCACAATCACGCCGAATAATTTCTCCGCCGTCTCGCGGGAAACAAGGCCGTCCAGCACGTCGTCGAGCACCCGGGCCGGATCGCGCCGGAACGGATCGCCGTAGCCGCCGCCGGCCGGGCCCACGCAGATGAAGCGGTCGCCCGCGCGTGTCCCGGTATGCGCGACCTTGGAGGGCAGCGCCGTTCGCGTCCCGCTCGCCCGTGCCAGGGTCAGCGCCGCCGGTTCGCCCTCCGCGCCGCCGCCGAAGCCCCAGGGCCGGAAGCCCTGGCCGTCGCCCTCGACCGAGGCGCCGCCCTCTTCCAGGAAGACGAATTCGCGCACGCTGCCCAAACCGCCGCGGAACTCGCCGGCGCCGACGACATCCTCGCGCAACTCGTAGCGCTCCACCCGCAGCGGCAGGTGGGTCTCGATATCCTCGATCGGGTTGTTGCGCGTGTTCGCATAGAGCGTGTCGACGGCGTCCATGCCGTCCTTGCCCGGTCGGCCGCCGTAGGAGCCTTCGAAGATTTCCATATGCACCCAGTGGGTGCCGGCGCGGAGCCCGGAAAAGGCGATGACCTTGAGGTTGCCGATACCGGCCGAAACCTTGTCGGGCACCGCCTGGGAGAGCGCCTTCATCACCGTATCGGCCAGCTGGTTGCCGGAGGTGAAGCGCGCGATGGTGGGTGCCGGGAAGGTCGGGTTGGCGAGGCAGCCGAGCGGTGCGGTGATGGCGATGGGCCGCAGGAGCCCGGCATTCACCGGCACATGCCCGTGCACGGCGGTGTCGAGCAGGATGGAGCGCACGGTGAGCCAGACGGCGATGTCGACCGTGCCCTCGAAGGGCATGTTGATCGGCCGGTCGGATACCTGCGGCGCCGTGCCGGTGAGATCGACGGCGAGGCTGTCCCCCTTGATCGTCACCGTGGCGACGATGGGAAGCGCCTTCTTCGCGGGATCGTCCGAATCCATGAAGCCGTCGTAATAGGTGGTGGCGCTGTAGGTGCCGTCGGGCACGGCGGCGATGGCCTGGCGCATCAGCCGCTCGGCATGATCCATCAGCGCGGCGCAGCCGGCCTGGAAGGTGGCGAGGCCATAGCGGCCGACCAGTTCCGCCAGGCGCTCGGCGCCGATGCGGCTCGCCGCGATCTGCGCCTCCATGTCGCCGACCACGAGGTCGGAGGCGCGGATGTTGTCGCGCAGGATATGCCAGACCATCTCGTTCCGGCGGCCCTGGTCGTAGACCTTGATCGCCTTGAACTGCAGGCCTTCGGCATAGGCGTCCATGGCATCGACGATGCCGCAGGAGCCGGGCGAGAGCGCGCCGATGTCGAGGTGATGCGCCGTGGTGGCGGAGAAGCCGACCAGCTTGCCGTCGACGAAGACGGGGACGATGAAGGCGATATCGGGCCCGTGGCTGGCCCCCGAATAGGCATCGTTGTGCATGATGACATCGCCCGGCCGGATCTCCTCGCCGCGGGCCGCCATGATCTTCTTGATGCCGCGGATATAGCCCGGGATGGGGCCGGATTGCAGCGGCGTCGATTGTGCCGATTCCGCAAGGCCATTGCCCTCCGCATCGACCAGTCCGGCGCCGAAATCCTCCGATTCCCGGATGATCGAGGAATAGGACATGCGCATCAGCTTGTAGCCCATCTCGACCGCGATGTTTTCCAGCGCGCCCTGGATGACACTGGCGGTGATCGGGTCGATGCCCGGGCGGTTGGCGGCTTGGATGCTCATGACGCACCTCCGATACGGATGATCAGATTGCCTGATGCCTCGGCGATGAGGCTGCACCGCGGTGGCACCACGGTGGTGGAATCCTCCTGCAGCACGATGGCCGGGCCGGGAATCGACGTGTCGAGCGGCAGCAGGTCGCGGCGGAAGAAGGGCGTGTCGAAGGGCTCCAGCCTGCCGTCCAGCCGGAACAGGCAGCGGCCGGTCTTCGCCAGCGCCTTTTCCAGCGACCCGCTGCTCTTGACGACCGGGCGCCCCAGCTTCGGGCCGGCGGCGACGCCGGTGACGCGGATGTTCACGACCTCGATCGCGCTCTCCGGGAAGACGTGGCCGTACTCGCCCTTGTGCTGGGCATGGAAGGCCTCGAACACGCCGGCGATGGCGGCGGGGTCCAGCGCCGTGGCAGGGCAGGCGACGCGAAGCTCGTAGCCCTGGCCGACATAGCGCAGGTCGCCCGCGCGCTTGAAGGCGACCTTGTCCCGTTCGATGCCGTCGGCGGCGAACCGCGCGGCGATCTCCGCCTCCATGGTGTCGAAGTCGCGGTTCAGGCGGGCGAGATCGTATTCCCCGCTCGACTGGAACTCGGTGCGGATGGCGTCGTATTTCAGGTCGGCGGTGATCAGGCCCATGGCCGAGGTGATCCCCGGGTGCGGCGGCACCAGCACCTCGCGGACGCCGAGTTCGGCCGCCACCTCGGCCCCATGCAGCGGGCCGGCGCCGCCGAAGGCGACCAGGGTGAAATCGCGCGGGTCGATGCCCTTCTGCACCGTGCGCGAGCGGATGGCGTTCGCCATATTGGCGTTCAGGATGGCGACCACGCCCTCGGCCGCCTCCTCCGGGGCGAGCGAAAGCCTGTCGGCGAGATCCTGGATGACCTTCCGCGCGGCTTCGGCATCGAGCGTCATGCCGCCGCCGAGGAAGTTTTCCGGGTCCAGCCGGCCGAGCACCACGTTCGCGTCCGTCACCGTGGGCAGCGTGCCGCCGCGCCGGTATGCGGCCGGCCCCGGCACCGCGCCGGCACTGCGCGGACCGACCCGGAACCCGCCGGCCGGATCGACATAGGCGATGGAGCCGCCGCCCGCCCCGATGGTGTGGATGTCGATCATCGGCGCCATCACCGGATAGCCGGCGATCCAGGTGTCGCGCGCGGTGGCCTCCGAATAGACGCCGTTCCGGATGATGCCGATATCGGCCGAGGTTCCGCCGACATCGAAGGTGATGAGGTCGCGCCGGCCTGACAGCGCCCCGCACCAGTCGCCGCCGATGACCCCGCCGGCCGGGCCCGAGAGCAGGGTCATCACCGGCTTCTCGGCCACCATGCCGGCGGTGGCCGCGCCCCCGTTGGAGGCCATGATGCGCAATTCGGCCTTCATGCCCCGGGCCTTGATCTCGCGCTCCAGCCCGCTCACGTAGTTCCGCACCTTTGGCCCGACGAAGGCGTTGATAGCGGTGGTGGTGAAGCGTTCGAACTCGCGGAACTGCGGCGAGACGGAAGCCGAGGTGGAAACGAAACAGCCCGGATATTCCTCCTCGATGATCGCCTTGGCGCGGTCTTCGTGGCGGGGGTCGAGATAGGCGAAGAGGAAGCAGACGGCGATCGCTTCCACCCCCGCTTCCTTCAGTTCGCGCGCGGCCTGGCGCACGCCCGCCTCGTCCAGCGGCACCAACACTTCGCCTTTCGGTGGCACCAGGCGTTCGGTGACGGTCTTGCGGAAACGCCGGCGCACCAGCGGCCGGTCCTGCCAGGGCACTTCCTGCATGATCGAATAGTGTTCGGGCCGCTGGTGGCGGCCGATGTGCAGGATGTCGCGATAGCCCGCCGTGGTCAGCATGCCGGTGACGGCACCGTCGTATTCCAGGATGGCGTTGGTGGCGATGGTGGTGCCGTGAAAGACGAAGTCGATCTCGCCCTCGGGCAGGTCGACCCGCCGGCACAGGCCGGCGATGCCCTCGACGACACCCCGCGCGGGATTGTCCGGCGTGGTCGCCACCTTGTGGATGGCGGTGCGCCCGGCTTCGATATCGGCGAAGACCAGATCCGTGAAGGTGCCGCCGACGTCCACCCCGATCACCTTCATCGATCGCTCCCCTACGAATTTTGTTGCTAGAGTTGCTGCCAGTGCTGGTGAATTTGCAAGCAGCGTGCCGCCGGCGAGGCGCTGTTCTGCGGCATCTGGGCGCAGAGCGGCGCCCAACGATTGAGCATCTGCTCTTTGCGGCACCGCCCTGGGGAGGGGATCAATGACCGAAACCGTCACCGCGGCGGAAGCGCTGCTCGGCCGCCTGAAGACCAATGGGATCGACTATCTCTTCGCCAATGGCGGCACCGACTTCGCGCCGGTGATCGAGGGACTGGCCCGGGCGGCGGCCACCGGCACCGGCATGCCGGAAGCCCTGCCGATCCCCCATGAGACCGCCGCCGTCGCCATGGCGCATGGACTGCACCTGGTGACCGGTAAGCCCCAGGCGGTGATGGTGCACACAAATGTGGGTCTGGCCAATGCGGTGATGGGCCTGATCAATGCCGCCTGCGACAACATCCCGATTCTCCTGATGTCGGGACGCACGCCGGTGACCGAGCAGGGGCGTACCGGCAGCCGCAACGCCGCCATCCATTGGGGCCAGGAGATGCGCGACCAGGCCGCCATGGTGCGCGAATGCACCAAATGGGACTACGAACTGCGCTTCCCCGAACAGGCGGAGGAGCTGGTCGACCGGGCCGTTGCCATCGCCGGCAGCGCCCCGATGGGTCCCGTCTACATGAGCCTGCCGCGCGAGGTGCTGTGCGCGGACTTGCCCGGACGGATGGCGGATGGTCCGCTGCTGCGGGCCTCCGCACCATCGCTCCCCGAAGCGGCGGCGATCGAGGCGGCGGCGAAGATCCTCGCCCGCGCCGAGCGGCCGCTGATCATCGCCCAGCGCGGCTCATTTCATGAAACCGTAGCGCTGGCCGAGGCGCTGGGCGCCCCGGTGGTCGAGCACTGGCCGGTGCGCAACGCCATGCCGACCGGGCACGATCTGCATGCCGGCTTCGACCCGCATCCCTTGTTGAGGGATGCCGATGCCGTGCTGGTGGTGGATGCGCTGGTGCCCTGGATGCCCGACAAGGTGACGCTGCCGCGGGACGCGCGCGTTATTCAATTGGGAGCAGACCCGCTGTTCTCCCGCACGCCGGTCCGAGGGTATCGGGCCGACCTGTCGCTGGCCGGCGACAGCGCGGCCATCCTCGCGGCGCTGACTGTCGCCGTCGGCGATCGGGTGCAAGGACGGGCCGCGCGCCGCGCTGCGCTGGCCGAACGGCACCGCAGCCAGCGCGCCCAGATGCGTGAACGCACCAAGTCCGGCAACGGGGCGCCGATGTCCGGCGCCTGGGTCAGCCAGTGCGTATCGGACGTGTTGGGTGACGGCATCGTCTTCAGCGAGTTGGGCGTGAACCCGGCGGCGATGGCACTCGACCGGCCCGGCCAGTACTTCGCCCATGCCCTGTCGGGCGGCCTCGGCTGGGCCCTGCCGGCGGCGCTGGGGGCACAGCTCGCCGATCGCGATCGCCTGGTGATCGCGACCATGGGGGATGGGTCCTACCAGTTCGCCAATCCGGTTTCCTGCCATCAGGTGGCCGAGGCGCAGGGCCTGCCGGTGCTGACCGTGGTGCTCAATAACGGTATCTGGAATGCCGTGCGCCGTTCGACGCTCGCCATCTACGGCGACGGACATGCGGCGCGGGCGAACCGCATGCCGGTCACCTCGCTGCAGCCCTCACCCGACTACGCCAAGGTGGCGGAGGCCAGCCGCGGCTTCGGCCTGCGGGTGGAGCGCGGAGAAGATCTGCCGCAGGCGCTGGCACGGGCGATCGACGTGGTGCGGCGCGAGCGCCGGCATGCGCTGCTGGATGTGAGTGTCGCGGTCGAGGGCTGAGCGGGCTCAATCCTCGCCCGGCTGGGCGATGACATGGCCGGGCGCGGCCGCCGGCTGCTGGGCGCGGGCGCGCGACAGCAGGGTATAGACGGTCGGCACGACGAACAGGGTGAGAAGCGTGCCGAAGCTCATGCCGCCGACGATGACCCAGCCGATCTGCTGGCGGCTCTCGGCCCCCGCCCCGGTGGCGATGGCGAGCGGCACGGCGCCGAGCACCATGGCGCCCGTCGTCATCAGGATCGGGCGGAGCCGGATGACCGCCGCCTCGATCACGGCGCGGTGTATGTCCTCGCCGAGATTGTCGCGGCGCTGGTTGGCGAAGTCGACGATCAGGATGCCGTGCTTGGTGATCAGCCCTATCAGGGTGACCAGCCCGATCTGGCTGTAGATGTTGAGCGTGCAGCCGGAATAGTGCAGCGCCGCAAACGCCCCGGCCATGGAGAGCGGTACCGAGATCATGATGACCAGCGGATCGACGAAACTCTCGAACTGCGCCGCCAGGACCAGGAAGATGAAGGCGACGGCCAGCAGGAAGACGACGAGGATGCTGGCGCCGCTGCTCTTGAATTCGCGCGACAAGCCTTCGTAGTCGATCTGGAAATCAGGCGGCAGCACCTCTCTCGCGGTCTGCTCCAGATAGGCGAGGACCTCGCCCTGCGAATATCCGGGCCCGAGATTGGCGGAAATGGTGACCGCGCGCAGCTGGTTGAACCGGTTCAGCTCCTTCGGCGCCACCGTCTCGCCCACCGTCACCAGGCTGGAGAGCTGCACCATCTCCCCGCCGCTGGTCCTGACATAGACCTGGGACAGATCGTCGGGCGTCTGCCGGTCGCCGGGCGCGACCTGGACGATGACGTCGTACTGCTTGCCGTTCATGTTGAAGCGGGTGACCTGGCGCCCGCCGAACAGGGATTCCAGCGTCCGCCCGATCGCCTCGACGGAGAGGCCGAGATCGGCGACCTTGTCCCGGTCCATCTGGATGTCGATCTGCGGCTTGTTCAGCCTGAGGTCGGTGTCGACGTTGGAGAGGCCGGGATAGTCGCGGGTCCGCTCGATCACCTGCTCGACATAGGTCTCGATCTCGGTGAACGACCGGGTGCTCATGACGACGAGCTGAATCGGACGCGAGCGGATGCTCTGGCCGAGCGAGGCGGGATTGTTCACGAAGGCGCGCACGCCGGCGACCTTCGCGATA
This sequence comes from bacterium, assembly GCA_022844005.1. Taxonomy (GTDB): domain Bacteria; phylum Pseudomonadota; class Alphaproteobacteria; order Ferrovibrionales; family Ferrovibrionaceae; genus Desertibaculum. Next base: position 10,172 of record JALHMN010000101.1, read on the forward strand.
TCCGGCCGGATCAGTTCGGCCAGTTCCTGCTGCTTGCGGTCGCGTTCGTCCCAGTGCTTGAGGCGCAGGAACGAGATGATGTCCGCCACCGTGGGCACGCCGGCCACGGCATAGGTCGAGGCGACCTCGGGCAAGGATGCCCCGATCGGCTCGAACTGCCGCGCGTAGCGGCTCGAGAAGTCGATGGTCGAGCCTTCGGGGGCGGCACCGACGACGAAGAGGATGCCGCGGTCCTCAATCGGCGACAGTTCCGACTTCAGCTGGCTGAACAGGAAGACGCCTCCCGCCACGGTCCCGAGCAGGGCGATGACCACCAGATAGCGGGCGCGGAGCGCAAAGCCGAGCGCCGCGCGATATCCGGCCGCGAGCCCGTCGAAACCGCGTTCCAGGATGCGATAGACCAGGCCGTGTGATTCGTGGCTCTTCAGCAGCCGCGAGCACATCATGGGTGTCAGCGTCAGCGCGATGAAGCCCGAGATCAGCACGGCGCCGGCCAGGCTCAGCGCGAACTCCACGAACAGCCTGCCCGTCCGTCCCGGCGTGAACGCGACCGGCGCATAGACGGCCACCAGCGTCAGTGTCATCGCGATGACGGCGAAGACGATCTCTCCGGTGCCGCGGATGGCGCCGCGGAAGGGTTCCGCGCCCTCCTCGATATGACGGTGCACGTTCTCCATCACCACGATGGCGTCGTCGACGACCAGGCCGATCGCCAGCACCATGGCCAGAAGCGTCAGCGTGTTCACGGTGAAGCCGAGCGCGTACATGATGGCGCAGGTGCCGATCAGCGACACCGGGATGGTGACCACCGGTATCAGCGTGGCCCGCACGGAGCGCAGGAAGATCAGGATGACGGCGACGACCAGCACCAGCGCCTCGGCGATGGTGCGGAACACCGACTTGATCGATTCGTCGATGAAGACCGAGGTGTCGTAGGCGACATCGATCTGCATGCCGTCGGGCAGCCGCTCGCGCAGGCCGGGCAGCAGCTCGCGTACCGCGGCCGACACCTCGAGCGGATTGGCGGTCGACTGCTTGACGATGCCGAGCGTAACGGCGGTGCGTCCATCGAAGCGCGTGGTCCGCCGGACCTCGACCGCGCCGATCTCGGCCCGGCCGATGTCGCTCAGCCGCACGAGGAAGCCGTCCGCGCGCTTGACCACGATCTGCTCGAACTGTTCCGGCGTCGTGAGGCCGGTGCGCGAAAGTATGGTGAACTCGCGGTCGACGCTCTCGATCCGTCCCGAAGGGATCTCGACGTTCTGCTGCCGCAGAGCGCTTTCCACATCCTGGACGGTGAGCTCGTAGGCGGCGAGCCGCGTGCGGTCGATCCAGATCCGCATCGAATAGCGCCGCTCGCCGTAGATGTAGATGCCCGAGATGCCGGGCAGGTTCTGCAACTCGGGCTTCACGTAGCGGTCGGCGTAGTCCGATACCTCGAGCGCGCTGTGACGAGAACTGGTGAACGGCAAGAAGATGATCGCCTGCGCATCCGCCTCGACCTTGGCGATGTTGGGTTCGTCGACCTCGTCGGGCAGCTGACGGCGGACGCGCGAGACCCTGTCGCGCACGTCGCTGGCCGCGACGTCGGGATCGACACCGATCCGGAAGCGGACGGTGATGTTGCTCTGCTCCGGCCGGCTCCGGGAGGTCAGCACCTCGATGCCTTCGATGCCGGCGATCGAATCCTCGAGAATCTGGGTGACCTGGCTCTCGATGATCTGGGGGCTGGCGCCGCGATAGGTGGTCTGCACCGAGACGACCGGCTCGTCGATATTCGGATACTCGCGCACGGTCAGCCGCTGGAAGCAGACGGCGCCGATCAGCACCAGGACGAGGCTCAGCACCGTCGCGAAGACGGGACGCCTGACGCAGATCTCGTAAATTCCCATCCTAGTCCACCGCCGTTTTTTCGGCGGCGACGCGAATGTCGATCTGGGCACCGTCGAACAGCTTCAACTGTCCGGCGGTCACGATGCGATCGCCCGCCTTGAGGCCGGAGCGGATCTCCGCGATCCCGGCACGGCGATCGCCGAGCGTCACCTTGACGATGGAAACCTTGTTGCCGTCGACGCGGTAGACGAAGCGGTCCTGCCCCTGCGGCACTAGGGCCGCCTCCGGCACCAGCGCCGCCTCGTCGCGCGAGGCGGTGGTGAGCTCGACGCGGGTGAAGAGGCCGGGTTTCAGGGCGCCGTCCGGATTGGCCACGCGCGCCCGCAGGCTGACGGCACGGCCGCTCACGTCGATCAGGGGGTCGATCGCGTAGACCTTGCCCTCGAACTTGCGGTCGGGATAGGCGTCGATGCTGAGCGAAATGGGCTGTCCCACGCGCAGTGCCGGCAGGAACAGTTCCGGTACCCGGAAATCCACCTTCAGCGGATCGATGCTCTCCAGATTGACGATGCGGTCGCCGACGGCGAGGAAGCGGCCGATCGTCACGTTGCTCAAACCGACCACGCCGTCGAAGGGGGCGACGATGGTGGTCTTCTGCAGGCGGGCCTTGGTCAGTTCGTTCTCCGCCACGGCGGTCTGATAGGCGGTCACCGCCTCGTCGCGCGACCGGGCGGTCCCGATCCCCTGTTTGGAAAGGGTATCGGCGCGCCGGTAGTTCAGTTCCGCCAGGTCGAGAGCGGATTTCGCCTGCTGCTGCTCTGCCGCCAGGATCGAACGGTCCAGTTCGATCAGCACCGTTCCCGCCTTGACCCGCTCGCCCTCGCGGAAGCCGACACGGATCACCTTGCCGGCGATCTCCGGCTGAATCGTCACCGACTGATCGGCCTGCAGCGTGCCGAGCGCGGTGATCCGCGTCGTCATCCTGCCCAGCGTCACCGTGGCCACCTCGACCGCCACGGGATCGGCCTTCGCCGACCGCGCCGTCGGCGGCGGGCTGGCGTTGTTCGAGGCGAGGGCGGCCCGGATCGCGTCGGTATCGACATAGCCGTTCCGCACGGCGAGGGCCGCGGCCGCGGCCGCCAGAGCCAACAGACAGAAGATGACCCACTTGCGCATGCCGAGCGTGTCCGACCTCTTGGAAAGCGATGTAAGCGCTAGACTACACGGTCCAGTCTAATTAATCATGGAGCCCAACGCGAGGGGTCTACCGGTATCAGATGCAGGTTCTACGGACGGAAACCCTCTCTACTGCGAAACATGCCGCCATTGTGATGGCGGCGCGGCATATTTTCCTGGAGCGGGGTTATGCCGCCGCCGCCATGGACGACGTGGCGCGCGAGGCTGGCGTCGCCAAGCAGACGGTCTACAAGCATTTCGGCAGCAAGGCCGCGCTCTTCCGCGAGATCGTGGAGGGCATTTCCGTCGATCTGCTCTCGCCGGTGGCGGTCCCGGTGGCCAGGGGGACCGATCCGGCGGCGGCGCTGGGGGCGCTGGCCCGCCGCTTCGTGACGCTGGTCGTCGATCCCGTCTCCGTCGGATTGTTCAGGCTCCTCGTGGCCGAGGCGTCACGGTTTCCCGAACTGGCGGAGCCGATCTTCCATGCCGGTCCCGACCGGCTGGTGCGGGAACTTTCCGCCTTCCTGCAGCGCGCGCACGACGCGGGTCATCTCTCGGTCGAGAATCCGCGCATGGCGGCGGAGCAGTTCTTCGGCGCGCTGCGCGGCAATATCCAGCTCCAGGCGGCCTTCGCCCCGGGCGCGCTCGCGCCGGAACCCTATCTCGCCTATGCGGACAGCACGGTCGCGGCCTTCCTGCGCGCGCATGCGGTGAAATAGCGAGTGGCGCCCGGAACCTGCCCCGGGCGCCACCCGCCGATCGTCAGGCGGCCGCCTTGTTCGGCTTGACGTCGAAGGCGAGCGCCCCGTCGCGGACGGTGACCAGCACCGTGTCGCCGTCGCCCACCTCGCCCGCCAGCACCTTTTGGGCCAGCGGGTTCTGCAGGGACCGCTGGATCACCCGCTTCAGGGGCCGGGCGCCGTAGACCGGGTCGTAACCGGCATTGGCGAGCCAGGTGCGGGCCATGGCATCCAGGCCGATGGTGATCTTGCGATCGGCCAGCAGCTTTTCCAGATGCGCCAGCTGCACCTTGACGATGCCGTCCATGTGCCCGCGGTCCAGCCGGTGGAACAGGATGATCTCGTCCAGCCGGTTCAGGAATTCGGGCCGGAACGCCTGGCGCACCACCTCCATCACCTGCGGCCGCGCGGCTTCCGCCTCGGCGCCGTCCGGCAGCGCGGCGAGCGCATCCGAACCCAGGTTCGAGGTCAGGATGATCAGCGTGTTGCGGAAGTCGACCGTGCGGCCCTGCCCGTCGGTCAGCCGGCCGTCGTCCAGCACCTGCAACAGCACGTTGAAGACGTCCGGATGCGCCTTCTCGACCTCGTCGAACAGGATCACCTGATAGGGCCGCCGCCGCACCGCCTCGGTCAGCGCCCCGCCCTCGTCATAGCCGACATAGCCCGGGGGCGCGCCGATCAGCCGCGAGACCGAGTGCTTCTCCATGTATTCCGACATGTCGATGCGGACCATCGCCTGGTCGTCGTCGAACAGGAAGGAGGCCAGCGCCTTGGTGAGCTCGGTCTTGCCGACGCCCGTCGGACCCAGGAACAGGAACGAGCCGATCGGCCGGTTCTGGTCCTGCAACCCGGCGCGGGCCCGGCGAACCGCGTTCGACACCGCCGCGATCGCCTCTTCCTGGCCGATCACGCGGGCACCGACCACCTTTTCCATGGCCAACAGCTTCTCGCGCTCGCCCTCCAGCATCTTGTCGACCGGCACGCCGGTCCAGCGCGAGACGATGCCGGCGATGTCCTCCTCGGTCACCGCTTCCTTCAGCATGGTGTCGTTCTCGGCCCCGTCGGCCGCCTTCAGCTTCCGCTCCAGGTCGGGGATGACGCCGTAGGCGAGTTCGCCCGCCTTGGCGAGGTCGCCCTTGCGCTGGGCCTGTTCCAGCTCGTTGCGGGCATGGTCCAGTTGCTCCTTCAGCTTCTGGGCCGAGGCCAGCACGTCCTTCTCGGCCTTCCAGCGGGTGGTCAGCGTCGCCGACTGCTCCTCCAGCTCCTTCAGTTCCTTCTCCAGCTTCACCAGCCGGTCGCGGGAGGCCTGGTCGCGCTCCTTCTTCATCGCCTCGCGCTCGATCTTCAGCTGGATGATGCGCCGGTCCAGCTCGTCGATCTCCTCGGGCTTGCTGTCGACCTCCATCTTCAGGCGGCTCGCCGCCTCGTCCATCAGGTCGATCGCCTTGTCGGGCAGGAAGCGGTCGGTGATGTAGCGGTTGGAGAGCGTCGCCGCCGCCACCAGGGCGCCATCGGTGATGCGGATGCCGTGGTGCAGCTCGTACTTCTCCTTCAGGCCGCGCAGGATCGACACCGTATCCTCGACGCTCGGTTGGGAGACGAAGACCGGCTGAAAGCGCCGGGCCAGCGCGGCGTCCTTCTCCACATGCTTGCGGTACTCGTCGAGCGTGGTGGCGCCGATGCAGTGCAGCTCGCCCCGGGCCAGTGCGGGCTTCAGGAGGTTGGAGGCGTCCATCGCCCCGTCGGCCTTGCCGGCGCCGATCAGGGTGTGCATCTCGTCGATGAAGAGGACGACCTCGCCGGCCGCGGCGGTCATCTCCGAGAGCAGCGACTTCAGCCGCTCCTCGAACTCGCCGCGATACTTCGCCCCGGCGATCATGGCCCCGAGGTCGAGCGCCATCAGCCGCTTGTCCTTCAGGCTCTCGGGCACGTCGCCGTTGACGATGCGGATGGCGAGGCCCTCGACGATCGCCGTCTTGCCGACGCCGGGCTCGCCGATCAGGACCGGGTTGTTCTTGGTCCGCCGCGACAGCACCTGGATGGTGCGGCGGATCTCCTCGTCGCGGCCGATGACCGGATCGAGCTTGCCGTCGCGGGCGGCCTGGGTCAGGTCGCGGGCGTATTTCTTCAGCGCGTCATAGCCCGACTCGGCATCCGGGCTGTCGGCGGTGCGGCCCTTGCGGAGTTCGTTGATGGCGGCGTTCAACCCGTCGGGGCTGACCCCCGCATCCTTCAGGATGTCGGCCGGGACGGTGCCCTTCTCCAAGGCCAGCGCCAGCAGCAGCCGTTCGACGGTGACATAGCCGTCGCCGGCGGTCTTGGCGATCTTCAGCGCATTGTCCAGCACGCGGGCGGTTTCCGGGGCCATGTAGATCTGCCCGGCGCCTGAGCCCTCGACCCGCGGCATCTTCTCCAGCGCCGCCTCGAGCGCCTTCAACGCCTGTTCCGGCCGCCCGCCGGCCTTGCGGATGAGGCCGGCGCAGAGCCCCTCGGCATCGTCCAGCAGGACTTTGAGGAAATGCTCGGGCACCAGGCGCTGGTGACCCGAACGCAGCGCCAAGCCCTGGGCCGACTGCACGAACCCCTTGGCGCGCTCGGTATACTTGTCGAATTCCATGATCTCGCCTCCAGACGGACAGCTTCGGATCCGGCCCCCCTCCACGAGGCAGTGGCCTTCCTTCCGACATATGGGAAGCGCCGGAAGGGGCACAAGGGACGCCGGCGCCGGTTTCCACCGCGACCGGCGGCCGGTGAGGGCGTGGCTCTTTCGAGCAGTCGGATAAGACCAACTCCGTTAATCAGCTAAATAGTGTAACAAAATCCAGATATACTTAAATAATCTGATAGTACATCGACCCCTCATCTCCACCTTGTTCTTATCTTATTGCCAGTTTCGTAAAATTTTATGCAAAAGAACAGTAAAATCTGTGACATAAAGGGGATGAGAATTAGGATTTAACCAGCCCGATTTACTTGCAGGTAAGGAATCGTCGTCATTCTAAGGCCAACGCCCTGAGGCCTTTTGTGGAGTCCCTGGCCAATGTCGAACGAAATCTGGGTCGGTCCGACCGAGACCCATCGCACCCTCGATGCCGCCCTCGCCGCCAGCCTGGCGGGCGACACGATCTATGTGCGCGCCGGGGTCTATTCGGTGAGCGATACGACGCTGCAGCACGCGCTCACCATCGTGGGCGTCGGCGGCGAGGTGATCCTGACCAGCGCCCGCACGCTCGGCCGCGAGCGCGGGCTCCTCACCACCCAGTCCGATCTCACCATCGAGAACATCACCTTCCGCGGCGCCTGGTCGGCCGAGGGCAGTGCCGCGGGCATCGTGGTCGAGGGCGGCGACCTGATTGTCCGCAATTCCAAATTCGAACAGAATGAAACGGGCATCCTCGCCCGCGACGGCGCGACCGGCAGCATCCTGATCGAGAACAGCCGCTTCGCCGGCAACGGGTGGGGCGATGCCACCACCGCGGCGGTGGTGGCCGGCCGGAACACCGAGATGCTGACAGTGGCGGACAGCTATTTCCTCGAGAACGCGGCGGGCCATCACATCCTGAGCCGCGCCGCGGCGACGGTGATCGAGCGCAGCATCCTCGACGACGGCTCGGCCGGTTCCATGGGCAGCAGCATCGAGCTGCCCGACGGCGGCCGCGTGGTGATCGAGGACAACGTCATCAGAAAGGGCGCCTCGGGCGCCAACCAGGTCGGCGTGGAATATGGCGGCAACGACGGCTTCGCCCATGCCGGCTCCAGCCTCTCGGTCAGTTCGAACCACTTCTCGGATGCTTCCGGCACCGGCCGGGGGGTGGTGAACGGCCTCGCCGGCACCGTCGCCGACATCAGCTACAACGCCTTCCACGGCCTCGCCACGGTGAGCGAGGGCGCCGCCCAGGCGAGCGACAACGTCGTGGAAGCCCTGCCGGCGAGCGAGAGCGCGACCGCCGGCGCCCCCGCCGGCGGCGGCTCGACCGCCTCGGCCTTCGGCGCCTCGGCCTTCGGTTCGGGCGGCCGTTCCGGTGTTTCGGCCTTCAGCTCCGAGCAGGGATCGAGCGTTTCCAGCGTCTCGGTCGGCAATGCGGGCGGGGCCGCCAAGCCGGCCGGCACGACGGCGATGGACCATGTCTTCGTG
>JALHMN010000102.1 GCA_022844005.1 bacterium
GCCGGGGCACGGCCAGGGCGCGGGAACACGGATGACCGTCTATCACGATCCCCAGCGCGGGAAATGGCGCTACGACTTCTGGCTGAACAGCATCCGCCGCACCGGCTATTGCGTCGACCCGGAGACGGGCGCCGACGCCACCGGCAAGCGCGAGGCGACGGCGATCGAGGCCGCTATCCGCCGGCGCCTGAAGGCCGGCGGCGATGTCCCCCGGGTGCCGGCGGCCTTTACCGTGGGCCAGCTCTTCGCCGCCCTCACCCCGATGCTCTCGCGCGGCCGGCACGGCGACAATCAGAAGCTGATCCTGGCCGAGCTGCTTGAGTTCTTCGGCCCGGCCGAGCCGGCGGAGAGCATCACCGATGCCCGGGTATGGGACTACATCGCCTGGTCCCGCGCGCAGAAGATCCGGATCTGGATCGGCGGGCCGCGCAAGCGCGGCGCCCGCAGCCTGAAGCCGCTTTGGAAGGACAGCGACCGCACCCGCCAGGACGCCACCATCAACCGCTACCTCGACCAGCTGCGCAAGGCGCTCGAGCTGGCCCGGGCGCGCAAGGTGCTGCCCGATGCGCCGAAGGTGCCGGAGCTGGCGGAGCCCACCCGCCTGCCGAATCCGATCGGCGACGAGGCGATCGCGGCGGGACTCGAGGGCGCGCCGCTGCACCTGATCGACATGGCGCTGCTCTGCCGGCACATGGGCTTCAGGAAGCGCGAGGTGCTGGGCTTGAGCCCGCAGCAGTTCGACGAACAGAACCGCGGCGTGCGCCTCTATGCCGCCGACACCAAGGCCAACCGGGACGAATTCATCCCCGCCAACCAGGCGGCGGTGGAGATCCTCAGCCGCCGGAAGAAGGAAGCGCTCGAGCGCGGCATCCCCTTCCTGATCTGGCGCGAGGTGTGGTGCAAGGGCGACCCGAAGAAGGGGACGGTCGACCGGGTCGAGTGGCGGCCGGTCAAGGACGTGAAGCGGTCCTGGGCCACCGCCATGAAGCGGGCGGGCGTGAAGCACCGCCAGCACGACTTGAAGGCCGCCTTTACCACCAGTCTGGCGCATGTCGCCCCAAGCCGCGTGGTGCAGGAACTCAGCCGGCACAAGGATCCGAAAACCACCGAGGCCTATATCCGGATCGCCGATCGCGCCGCGCGCGAGGCGGTCGACGCCATCTCCTACAAGAGCGAGATCAAGGCGGTCGGGGACGGAAGTCCCACACCGAAGTCCCACACGGCAAGCCGGGGACCCAGGCTAAAAATCGTCAAGTGATTGATTTTATTGGTCGGAGCGGCGGGATTTGAACCCACGACCCCCAGTCCCCCAGACTGATGCGCTACCAGACTGCGCTACGCTCCGACCGGACGCGCCTTATAGACGGACTGCCTCGCCGGCGCAAACGGATCGACGGCGCCGGATCAGGCTTTCGCCAGCACGCCGCGGGCCACTTCCAGATCGGCCAGCAGGTCTTCCAGCGCCCGGCGGGTGGCGCGGTCGATGCGGGCCTTGGGTGCCTCCTCCGGCCCCTCCTCCGCCACGTCGGCGGGCGGCAGGTCGGCGCCGCGGAGCGCCTTGCGGGCGCCCTTGATGGTGAACCCCTGGCCATGCAGCAGCGTCTTGATGCGCCGTAGCAGTTCGATGTCGCGGGCACGATAGTAACGCCGCCCGCCCGCGCGCTTGACGGGTTTCAGTTCGGGAAAGCGGGTCTCCCAGAAGCGCAGCACATGCTGCGGCAGGCCGAGTTCGGCGGCGACCTCGGCGATGGTACGGAAAGCGTCGGCGGCCTTGCCGGTCGAGGAGACGACATCCGCCGCGGGCGCGGACGGCCGGCCCTCGGGCTCCATCACGGCTTGGGCGAGGGTTCGCCCCCGTTGATCCGGTCCTTCAGCACATGCGAGGCGCGGAAAACCAGCACCTTGCGCGGCTGGATCGGCACTTCCTCGCCCGTCTTCGGGTTGCGGCCCATGCGCCCGCCCTTGGAGCGGACCTGAAACGACCCGAAGGAGGATATTTTCACCGTCTGCCCGGCGGCGAGCGCCTCGCCGATCTCGCCCAGGACGAGTTCAACGAGGTCGGCGGAATCGTTCCGCGACAGGCCGACGTGCTGGTAGAGCGCTTCGCTCAACTGCGCGCGGGTAAGCGTATTCCCCGACATAAATGGCCCGTCCTCTCCGGCTTCTCCGGGGACGCTACCTCAAAAATCACGAAACCGTCAATTCGGCCAGTGGGTTGCCGCTGGTGGCGGCGGTCAGAGGCGGACCAGTGCGCTGCCCCAGGTGAAGCCGCCGCCCATCGCTTCCAGGAGGAGGAGCTGCCCCGGCCTTATGCGTCCATCGGCCTTGGCTTCCGCCAGCGCCAGCGGCACCGAGGCGGCGGAGGTGTTGCCGTGGCGATCGACGGTGACCACGATCTTCTCGGGCGAGAGGCCGAGTTTCCTCGCGGTACCGTCGAGGATGCGCTTGTTCGCCTGGTGGGGGACCAGCCAGTCGATGTCGGCCGCGGTGAGATCGTTCGCCTTCAGGGCCTCGCCCACCACGGCGGCGAGGTTGACCACCGCATGCCGAAAGACTTCCTTGCCCAGCATGCGAAGGTGACCGGTCGTCTGCGTGGAGGATGGGCCACCGTCGACGTAGAGAAGGTCGTGCTGGCGGCCGTCGGCATGCAGGTGGGTGGAGAGCACGCCGCGATCGGTGTTGCGGCCTTGTCCCTCGGCAGCCCGCAGAACCACCGCGCCGGCGCCGTCGCCGAACAGCACGCAGGTGGTGCGGTCTTCCCAGTCGAGGATGCGCGAGAAGGTTTCGGCTCCGATCACCAGGGCGGCGCGCGACTGGCCGGCCTTGATGAAATTGTCGGCGATGGCCAACGCATAGATGAAGCCGGTGCAGACCGCCTGGATATCGAAGGCGGCACCCCGCCTGATGCCGAGCTGGGCCTGCACGCGGGCGGCGGTGGCGGGAAAGGTCTGGTCGGGCGTGGCGGTGGCGAGGACGATCAGGTCGATCTCGTCCGCCGTGGCGCCGGCATCGGCCAGGGCCCGTTCGGCGGCGACGCGCGCGAGGTCGGAGGTCATCTCGCCATCGGCGGCAACATGGCGCTGGCGGATGCCGGTGCGCTCGACGATCCATTCGTCGCTGGTATCGACCTTGGCCGCCAGTTCGTCGTTGTGAACGATTCGGGCGGGCAGGTAGCCGCCACAACCGGCGATGACGGAACGGATCATGGCGTTGCGACCAGGGGCTGGGGCGTGGCGAGAAGCTGCACGGGGAAGCGGCGCAGGTCCTCGGCGATCTTCTCCACCATATGGCTGCGCGCCATGTCGACGGCAACCCCGATGGCGCTGGCGAAGCCGGTGGCGTCCATGCCGCCGTGGCTCTTCACCGCGATGCCGTTGAGCCCGAGGAAGACGCCCCCGTTATAGGCGCGCGGATCGAGCCGGTTGCGGAGCGCCTTCAACGCCGGCATGGCCAGCAGCGCGCCGATCTTCGACATCCAGGAGCGGCGAAGCGCGGCCGAGATATAGCCGGAGACGAGGCGGGCGGTGCCTTCGGCCGTCTTCAGGGCGACATTGCCGGTGAAACCGTCGGTCACCACCACGTCGACGGTGCCGGCGCCGATATCGTTGCCCTCGATGAAGCCGTGGAAAGTGAAGGGCAGATCCTGCGCGGCGCGCAGCGCCTCGGCCGCCTCGCGGAGCGTGTCGTTGCCCTTCAACTGTTCGCTGCCGACATTCAGGATGCCCACGGTGGGCTTAAGGCGGCCGAGCAGCGCGCGGGCGAACTGCGCGCCCATCACCGCGAATTCGACCAGGTTGCGCGCATCGCATTCGACATTGGCGCCGAGGTCGAGCATCACGCTCTCCCCCTTCAGGGTCGGAATCAGCGAGGCGAGTGCCGGGCGATCGATATCGGGCAGCATGCGCAGGACGAATTTCGACAGCGCCATCAGGGCGCCGGTATTACCGGCCGAAACCACGCCGATCGCGCGGCCCTCACGGACCGCCTCGATGGCGAGGCCCATGCTGGACTGCCGGCCCTTGCGCAGCGCCTGGCCGGGCTTGTCGTCGTCGCGCACCACTTCCGTCGTGTGATGCACCTCGCAACGATGCTTGAGGCGCGTCGTCGCCTCGATCAGGGGATCGAGCTTGGCGCGGTCGCCGAACAGCAGGAAGCGCACCTCGGGGTGCTGCTCCAGCACCGCATCGGCACCGGCCACCACGGAAAAAGGCGCATTGTCGCCGCCCATCCCGTCGAGGGCGATGACCACGCCGTGAGGCAATTTATCGTTCCCCCCGGATCACGCGGATCAGACGGGGCTCGCCGGCTCCACCACCTCGCGGCCATCGTAATAGCCGCAGGCGCCGCAGACGTGATGCGGCAGCTTCAGCTCGCCGCAGTTCGGGCATTCCAACGACTGCGTCGTGGTCAGGGCATGGTGCGAGCGGCGCATATCGCGCCGGGAGCTGGTCACACGCTTCTTCGGTACGGCCATGATGGTTCTCTTTTGCTCTGCGGCCGGACGGGGCGGCCATACGATCAAACCGTCTGAAGTCTACTCTTTCTTGCCCCATTCGCCGAGTACGGCGAAGGGGTTCGGTTTCGCCTCGGAATCGGGCGCCTCGATGTCGCTCTCGAACTCCGCCCCGGGCTTCCGCGGGTAGGGATCGATGGACAGAGCCAGCTGCTCGGCCACCACCTCGCCCACGTCGATCCGGCCATCCGTGATCGGCTCGGGCGGATCGGCGGCCAGGGGATCGATCTCGACTTCCTCACCTTCCGGCTCCGCCGCGGCCGGACCGAAAGCCAGTTCCGCCGTATCGGCCAGCCGCGTCTCGATCGGCTCCAGCGTGACCACGCAATCCTGCACGATCTCCGCCCGCCAAGCGGCCGTCACCGCGAAACCGGCGCCCCGCTGCGCCAGCCGCACATCGGCCGTCAGCACGCGAATCCCGGCCACGCCCATGCGCTCGGCAAGCGCCGCCCGCTCCTCCGCCGAGGCCTCGACGGCGAGCGACAGCCCGGACGGGCCGATGCGCGATACTTCGACCGGCCGGCTGAACTCCGGCCCGTCGGCTTGCTGTTCTGGCGGGCGCGAGCCCATGGCGTCCTCCGCGGGCTATGGACCCGCCCGGCAAATGGACGCGGGAACATAGTGAGGCGGGCGGCGGGGGTCAACGCCCTTGCGGGAGGCGGGAAACACTATCCGAATCAAGCGGTTGGCGGCTTTTTGCGGCGGCTCCCCGGCACCCGCTTGCCGGCGATCGCCTTGATCACCCCCCTCAGCGTCCGCACGTCCTGCTCGAGGAGGGCGCCGCGCTGGAAGGAGTTCCGGATGTTCTGGACGATCGATTCCCGCTTTGTCCGGATGTTGTCGAAGAAGCCCGCCTCGTCGAGTTCGGCCTCCAGCTGGTCGAACAGGCCGTAGAGTTCGGCCCGGGTGGCGGGCCGCGTCCCGCCCATCTCGAAGCGCTCGCCCCGCGGGATGTCCTCGGCAGACATGCCGTATTCGTACAGCACCAAGAGCGCCGCCTGGCCGAGGTTGAGCGAGAAGAACTCGCGGTTGGTCGGAACGGTGATCAGCGTGTGGGCCAGCACGACGTCTTCGTTCAGGAGCCCCGCCCTTTCGCCGCCGAAGAGGATGCCCACCCTGTCGCCGCCGGTGACGAAGCCCCGCATCTCGGCCGCGGCGTGCCGGGGCGTCGCCACCGGCTTCAGGTAGTCGCGCCGGCGCGCCGTGGTGGCATAGAGGCGGTGCAGGTCGGCTACCGCCGCCTCGGTGGTATCGAACAGCCTCGCGGCTTCCAGCACGGCATCCGCCCCGCTCGCCATCGCCTGGGCACGCGGGTTGGGCCAGGCCTGCTTCGGACGGACGAGGCGGAGCTCGGTCACGCCGAAGTTCAGCATCGCGCGCGCCACCGCCCCGATGTTCTCGCCGATCTGCGGCTCGACCAGGACGATGACGAGGGCTCCGGGTTCGACGGCAGTGGATGTCACAGGGCACCGCGCAGATTGGAGATGTCACGCGAACCATGGATCACGCGCAGGATCTGAACACGATCGGGCAGAACACGCAGGAAGATGATGTAGGGAGACAGCACTACGCTTCGGACTCCGGCTCCCATTTCATCCCTCGGACGGCTGGCGAATGGGCTAGTCCCCAGCAATGCGCAGCGGCGGTTGAGATCGCTAAGGAGATTCTGCGCGACCGTCGGATTGCGTGAGGCCAGATAGTCCAGATTCTCAATGATGTCCCGCCGGGCCAGCGCGGAGAAGCGGACCGGTCGGCTCATCCGGTCTTCGGCGAGGGACCGGAATACCTTGCGGCGAGTTCGGCAAGCACCTCCTCGGCCGGAATCGATCCCCCCTCCTCGTCGGCATTGCGGATGGCGTTCCGAAGCCATTCGAGCTTCTCGGCTTCCGTCCGGCTCGCCTGCTCGAAGAACAGCAGCGCTTCGCGCACCACGTCATCAGCCGAGGCGTAGGTGCCCGCCGCGACCTTCTCCTCGACCAGGCGCGAACTCTCCGGATCCAGTTTCACGGTCAGTTCCGACATTTCGGGCCTCCATCGGATGCGGAGATCATACCTCAAACCCGGGCCAGGCGCGGGCCGGCGACCTTGGCGCCCGGAGCACTTTCGCGGTGCAGCTTGTAGACAATCGAGTCGTAGAGGGCCTCGAAAGAGGCATTCACGATATTGGCGTGCACGCCGACGGTGAACCAGCGATTGCCCCTGCCGTCGGCGCTCTCGACCAGCACCCGGGTGACCGCCTCGGTACCGGCGGTGAGGATGCGGACCTTGAAGTCGACCAGGCGCAGATCGGCGAGATAGGCGGAATAGCGCCCGAGATCCTTCCGCAGCGCCTGGTCCAGCGCATTGACCGGGCCTTCGCCTTCCGCCACTGACATCAGCATCTCGCCGTCGACCAGCACCTTCACCACGGCCTCCGACAGCACGACTTCCTGGCCGCGGGCATTGATGCGCCGTTCGGCGACGGCCCGGAAGCTGGTGACCTGGAAATAGTCCTTGATGAGGCCGAGCGCGCGCCGCGCCATCAGCTCAAAGCTGGCCTCGGCGCCATCGAAGGAATAGCCCTGGAATTCGCGCTGCTTCACCTCTTCCAGGAGGCGGGAGACGCGGGGATCGTCCGGGGCGATCTCGATCCCGGCCTCGCGCAGCCGCACCAGCACGTTCGACCGCCCGGCCTGGTCGGAGACCAGGATCCGGCGCGCATTGCCAATGCTTTCGGGATCGACATGCTCGTAGGTGGCCGGATCCTTCTGCACCGCCGAGACGTGCAATCCGCCTTTGTGGGCGAAGGCGTTGGCGCCGACATAGGCGGCGTGCCGGTTGGGTGCGCGGTTCAGAATCTCGTCCAGGAAGCGCGAGGTCTGGGTCAGGCCCTTCAGCCCGTCCATCGACACGCCGCATTCGAAGCGTTCGGCATAGTCGGGCTTCAGCAGCAGCGTCGGGATGAGCGAAACGATATTGGCGTTGCCGCAACGCTCGCCGAGGCCGTTCAACGTGCCCTGCACCTGACGCACACCGGCCCGGATCGCGGCGAGGGAATTCGCCACCGCGTTCTCGGTGTCGTTGTGGGTGTGGATGCCAAGCCTGGCGCCCGGGATCGACTTCGCCACATCGGCGACGATCGCCTCGACCTCGTGCGGGAGCGTGCCGCCGTTGGTGTCGCAGAGCACGATCCAGCGCGCGCCGGCCTCGGCCGCCGCCTCGAGACACCGCATCGCGAATTTAGGATTGGCCTTGTAGCCGTCGAAGAAGTGCTCGGCATCCATCATCGCCTCGCGGCCCTTGGCGATGGCGGCGGCGATGGAATCGCGGATCAGCTCCAGGTTCTCTTCCGGCTCGATTTCGAGCGCCACCCGGACATGGAAATCCCAGGTCTTGGCGACGAGACAGGCGGCCTCGGCCTTCGCGTCCAGCACGCTGGCGAGGCCGGGATCGTTGGCGGCGCTGCGCCCCGGCCGCTTGGTCATGCCGAAGGCGACGAGGCGGGCCTTGGAGAGCTTCGGCGGCGCGTCGAAGAAGGCGGTGTCGGTCGGGTTCGCGCCGGGCCAGCCGCCTTCCACATAGTCGACGCCGAGATGGTCCAGGCGGCGCGCGATGGCGGCCTTGTCCTCGACGGAGAAATCGACGCCTTGCGTCTGCGCCCCGTCCCTGAGCGTGGTGTCGAAGAGATAGATGCGTTCGCGGCTCATGCCCGCCTCCATTCCGTCACCCCGCCCGGACGATCCTCAAGGATCACGCCGGCGGCGGCCAGTTCGTCGCGGATGCGGTCGGCCTCGGCGAAGTCCTTTCCTTTCCGGGCGGCGATGCGCGCGGCGATCAGCCGCTCGATCTCGGCCGGCTCGAGCGCGCCCTTCTCGGAATGGAACCAATCATCGGGGCCCTGCGTCAGCAGGCCGAGAAGGTTTGCGGCGCCGAGCAGGTGCTTCAGCGCGACTTCCTTCGCAGCCGGCGTCTTCGCGGTGAAGACTTCGCCCGCATAGGCATCCAGCAGCGTGCGCGCTTCCGGCGTGTTGAGATCGTCGCAGAGGGCGGCGGCGAAGGCCGGCGGCACGCTCGCCTCGCCCTCGTATTTCGCCCCGCCGGTCACCTCGCGATAGGCGCGGTACCACTTGCCCACCGCCTCGCGCGCTTCCTTCAGGCTGTCATCGGACCAGTCGAGCGGCTGGCGGTAATGCGTCTTCAGCATGGCGAGACGGATCGCCTCGCCCGGTGCCTTCTCCAGCTCCTGGCGCACGGTGCGGAAGTTGCCGAGCGACTTCGACATCTTCTCGCCCTCGACGGTGAGGAAGCCGTTATGCACCCAGTAGCGGGCGAAGGGCGCGGCATTGGCGCAGACCGACTGCGCCACCTCGTTCTCGTGATGGGGAAAGATCAGGTCGCGGCCGCCGCCGTGGATATCGAAGGTGACGCCCAGGTGCTTCTTCGACATGGCCGAGCATTCGATATGCCAGCCCGGGCGCCCGCGGCCCCAGGGACTGTCCCAGCCGGGGGTATCCGCGTCCGAGGGCTTCCACAGCACGAAATCGCCCGGATACTTCTTGTAGGGCGCGACTTCGACGCGGGCGCCGGCGATCAGCTCGTCCTGGTCGCGCCGCGAGAGTTTGCCGTAATCCTCGAAACTCTGCACGGCGAAGAGCACATGCCCGTCGGCGGCATAGGCGTGGCCCTTCTGGATCAGCGTCTCGATCATCGCCACCATCTCGGGGATGGTCTCGGTCGCCCGCGGCTCGTGATCGGGGGGAAGGGCCCCGATGGCCGCCATGTCGGCGTGATAGGCGGCGGTGGTGGCGGCGGTGATCTCGGCGATGGGCACGTTCTTCTCGCGAGCCGCCGCGTTGATCTTGTCGTCCACGTCGGTGATGTTGCGAACGTAGGTGACGTGGCCCTCGCCGTAGATCAGCCGCAGCAGGCGGTAGAGCACGTCGAAGATGATGACCGGGCGCGCATTGCCGATATGCGCGAGGTCGTAGACCGTCGGGCCGCAGACATACATCCGCACATTGGACGGATCGATCGGCGCGAATGGCTCCTTCGCGCGCAGGAACGTGTTGTAGAGATGCAGGGTCACCAGGGCACTCGGACGGTCGGGATTCAGGCGGATTTTCCGGCAAGCCGCGCAAGCGCGCGGGTTCGGCCGATGAGCGGTAGCAGATACCGCATTTCCGGTCCATGTTCGCGGGCGGTGAGCGCGAGGCGCAGCGGATGGAACAGCGCCCTGCCCTTGCGTCCCGTGACTGTCTTGAGCCGGGCGATCCAGGCCTCCCAGCTGCCGCCGTCGAGATCGCCCGCCGGCAGTTCCGCCGCCGCCGCGGCCAGATACTCGGCGTCTTCCACCACCGGGGCGATCGGCCCTTCCACCACCGCCCACCAGTCCTTCGCCTGGGCCAGGGTTCCGAGATTGCCGCGCACGGCGAGCCAGAAGGCTTCACCCGCGCCCTCGATCCCCAGCCGGTCGCGCACCGCCTCGAAGGGCAGCAGATGCAGCACCCGGGCGTTCAGCGCGTCGAGATCGGCGCGGTTGAAATGCGCCGGCGCGCGCCCGAGCCGGGACAGGTCGAAGCCCGCGACGAGGTCGGCGAGGGCGGCGCGGGGTTCGACCGGATCGGCGGTGCCGAGGCGGGCGAGGAGGCTGAGGATGGCGAGCGGCTCGACCCCCTGCTCGCGGAGCTGCCCCACCGAGAGCGAGCCTTCGCGCTTCGAAAAGCCCTCTCCGCTCGCATCCACCAGCAGCGAGAAATGCCCGAAGGCGGGCGGCAGCGCGCCCAGCGCCTCGAAGATGTCGATCTGCGGCGCGGTGTTGGTGAGGTGGTCTTCCGCCCGGATGACATGGCTCATCCGGAAGTCGATGTCGTCGACGATCGAGGAGAGGGTGTAGAGCACCCGCCCGTCGGCGCGGATCAGCACCGGGTCGGAGAGCGAACGCAAATCGAGCGTGACCGGGCCGTGGATCAGGTCGGGCCAGCTGACGGCGCGGTCGGAGAGCCTGAAGCGCCAGTGCGGCCGGCGCCCCTCGCCTTCCAGGCGCGCCCGGTCGGCCTCGGTCAGCTTCAGCGCCCCGCGGTCGTAGACCGGCGGCAATCCGCGCGCCCGCTGCAGCTTGCGGCGGAGATCGAGCTCCTCCGCCGTCTCGTAGCAGGGATAGAGCCGCCCCGAGGCCTCGAGCTTTTCTGCCGATTCCCGGTAGCGGTCGAGGCGGTCGGACTGGCGGGCGAACGCGTCCCAGTGCAGCCCGAGCCAGGCGAGGTCTTCCTCGATCGCGGCGGCGAATTCCGGGCGGCCGCGATCGGTGTCGGTGTCGTCCAGGCGCAGCAGGAACTGCCCCCCCGCCTTCCGGGCGAAGAGCCAGTTGACCAGCGCGGCCTTGATATTGCCGACGTGCAGACGGCCCGTCGGGCTCGGCGCGAAGCGGACCCTGACCGACACGCTAGTCCCGGAAGGCGTTGACGATGGGATAGCGGCGTTCGCGGCCGAACTGCTTGCGGGTGATCTTCACGCCCGGGGCGGCCTGGCGGCGCTTGTATTCGGCGAGATAGAGGAGCCGCTCGATCTTCTTCACCGCCTCGCGGGTGTGGCCGCGGGCGACGATGTCTTCCACCGCCATCTCGCCTTCCACCAGGCACTGCAGGATGTCGTCCAGCTCCGGATAGGGCAGCAGGCTGTCCTCGTCGCGCTGGTCGGGGCGGAGCTCGGCCGAGGGCGGCTTGTCGATCACCCGTTCCGGCATCACCCGGCCGGCGGGGCCCAACACGTTCTTCGGATGCGTCTGGTTGCGCCAGCGCGAGACCTCGAAGACGGTGGTCTTGTAGAGGTCCTTCAGGACGTTGTAGCCGCCGCACATGTCGCCGTAGAGGGTGGCATAGCCGACCGAGTTCTCCGACTTGTTGCCGGTGGTCAGCACCATGTGGCCGAACTTGTTGGAGATCGCCATCAGCGTCAGGCCGCGCATGCGCGATTGGATGTTCTCTTCGGTGGTGTCGGGCTTCTTCCCCGCGAAGACGCCGGAAAGCTGCGCCGTCACCGCCTCCACCGCATCGCCGATCGCCACGCTGTCGTAGCGGATGCCGAGGAGCTTCGCGACGCCCTCGGCATCCTCCAGGCTCTCGGTGCTGGTGTAGCGATAGGGCAGCATCACGCACCAGACCTTGTCGGCCCCGAGCGCATCCACCGCCACGGCGGCGGTGACAGCGGAATCGATGCCGCCGGAGAGGCCGAGCACCACGCCGGGGAAGCGGTTCTTGCGCACATAGTCCTTGAGGCCCAGCACCATGGCCTGCCAGATGCTTTCGTTGCGGGTGAGCGGCGCCACGCGCTCGCCCACGGCGCAGCTCCAGCCCTTCGGGCCCCGGGTCCAGTCGGTGATGGCGAGGGCGGATTCGAAGGCCGGCATCTGCACGGCCAGCGCCTTGTCGGCGCCGATGACGAAGGAGGCGCCGTCGAAGACCAGTTCGTCCTGCCCGCCCACCTGGTTCACATAGGCGATGGGCAGGCCGCTTTCGACCACGCGTTGAATCGTGAGCTGCTGGCGCTGGTCCCACTTGTCGAGTTCGAAGGGGGAGCCGTTCGGGACCAGCAGGATCTCGGCCCCGGTCTCCTGCAGGCACTCCACCACGTCGGGCGTCCAGATGTCCTCGCAGATCGGCAGCCCCAGCCGCACGCCCCGGAACACCACCGGCCCCGGCATCGGACCGGGCACGAAGACGCGCTTCTCGTCGAAGACGCCGTAATTCGGCAGGTCGTGCTTGTAGCGGGCACCGACGATCTTCCCGCCGTCGAGCAGCAGCGCGGCGTTGTAGAGCTTGCCCTGGTCGAGCCAGGGCGTGCCGACCACGAGGCCCGGGCCGCCATCGGCGGTTTCGGCGGCCAGCACCTCGATCACCTCGCGGCAGCGCTTCTGCAGGGCCGGCTTCAACGCCAGGTCTTCCGGCGGATAGCCGCAGAGCACGAGCTCAGGCAGCAGCACCAGGTCGGCGCCGGCCTTGGCGGCCTCGGCCCGGACGCCGCGGATGAGCGCGGCATTGCCTTCGATATCGCCCATGGTGGGGTTCACCTGGGCCAGCGCGATGCGGAGACGATCAGTCATGGCAGTTGTTTAGCGCCTGCGCCGGCCGGGCGAAAGCCGGCCGGTTTGGTGAAACCGCCCTAGGCCGTTAACCTGCCCTGCAATCCGTGTATGGGAGGAACGACGTTGAGCGAAAAGAACCTGCAGGTGGTCTTGGCCAGCCGTCCCACCGGCTGGGTCACCGAGGAGAACTTCCGCCTGGAGGAAGGCCCGATCCCCAAGCCCGGCGCGGGCGAGGTGCTGGTCAGGAACCATTTCCTGTCGCTCGACCCCTATATGCGCGGGCGGATGAACCAGCAGAAATCCTATTCGGCCTCGGTGGAAATCGGCCAGGTGATGGTGGGCGGCACCGCCGGCGAGGTGGTGGAAAGCGACGATCCCGCCTTCAAGGTGGGCGACAAGGTGGTGGGCCAGCTCGGCTGGCAGCTCTACGGCAAGGGACCAGCCCGCGGCTTCATGAAGGTGGACACCGCGCATGTGCCGCTCTCGGCCTATCTCGGCCCCGTCGGCATGCCGGGGGTCACCGCCTGGGTCGGCACCAACGACATCTGCGCGCCGAAGAAGGGTGAGACGCTGGTCGTATCCGCCGCTTCCGGCGCGGTCGGCAGCGTGGTGGGACAGCTCGCCAAGATGAAGGGCATCCGCGTGGTCGGCATCGCCGGCGGCGCCACCAAATGCGACTACGTGCTGGGCGACCTCGGCTTCGATGCCTGCGTCGACTACAAGTCCCCCTCCTTCAAGGCCGACCTCAAGGAGGCGCTGCCGAACGGCGTCGACTGCCTGTTCGAGAATGTCGGCGGCGAGGTGATGGAGGCGGTGGTGGCCCGCTTCAACCCCTTCGCCCGCATGGCGCTCTGCGGCCTGATCTCGCAATACAACGAGGTGAACCCGCAAGGGCTGAAGACCTTCGCCTCGATCCTGGTCAACCGGGTGATGATCCGGGGCTTCATCGTCTCCGACCACATGGAACGCTGGCCGATGGCGCTCACCGAACTCGGCCAGGGCGTCGCCACGGGCAAGATCCGCTACAAGGAAACCATCGCGAACGGGTTGAAGGAGGCGCCGAAAGCCTTCATCGGCCTGCTCAAAGGCGCCAATCTCGGCAAGCAATTGGTCAAGCTCGGCTGAGCCGGCTTGCGGCCGCAGGTTCAACGGTAGCGGCTTGCAGCCGCGGGGCCGGTCCGCTAAGCGAAGGCCCGGCGCCGGGTTAGCACAGGGGTAGTGCAACCGCCTTGTAAGCGGTAGGTCGTAGGTTCGAATCCTACACCCGGCACCATCGCGCTTCGAAGCCTTTGGTAGAGCCGAGTGCAGCTTTCCTCGACGTTCGGCGTCGCACGGCGGCGAAGCTGGTGGTTGGAGCGACGAAGGGGATGAGGCCAATGCGACATCTCTGGTTCTCTCTTCTGCTTGTCCTGATCGGAGCGGGGTGTGAAGCTCCGCCTCTGGACTCACAAAAGATCGCTGCGACCATCCGGAATGAGCTGGCCAAAGGCATTCCCGAATCTCAAGTGCGCGAGCGACTGTCGTCCTGGGGTGCGCAGATGGGGCCGGTGCAACTCTCTGAGCTAGGCTACAATTCATCATTCAGCAAACTGAGACCCTATCCGCTCGAAACCGCCAAGGGACTGAGCGGAATCATCTACGACAACCCTGAACGTGCGGCAGGCAGCAAGACATTCATTCTCTTCGGCATACTCTTCAATGCGGCGGGTCAGTCGATCGCTGCCGATGCTCAAGTGCTCTTCAACAAGTAGGGCTGGGAAATGCGGTGACAGCGCGCGTCCTGGCGAGCCAAAGACGACGACCGACTAAAGTGCACTGTCACCGTAATTCCCCGTAATACCGTAATACAGGTACGGCTCAGAACTACTCGCATAGTCTCAAGTCGCGGGCATAACTCCGGGAAACCCGCAGGCCCACAGTCTCACTCTTCTTGCAACTCTTGCATGATTGAATCCCCGGTTCGCGCTCGATGCACGGCTTCTCGCCACAACTGGGCGATTCCGCCATCAGCGGGAGCGCCATCAGCCAGTAGCGCCATGGATCCTAAAAAAGCTCCAACGTCGAAATTTCGGTGCGAAATTTCGGTGACAGTGCACTAATTGGCAATTGCGCAGGAAAATCGGTGACAGTCCACTCAATTGCCGTGTTGCTCCTGACGACTGCCTTCGATGACGACGAGAACTGACAGAACCCTGCGACTTCATCGGGATGGGCAAAGTCTACTCGCTCGGCTCATCAGCCAACCATATCCTCCCTGGGGAACTGCATGAGCGCGTGCAACTCGCCGGTCCGTCTCCGCAGCCGGTCTCGACAATGCATCAGCGACGCGATCCCGCGGCCTCGGCCTACGGCATCACCTCGTCGGCGCGCTGAATGATCGTCTCGGGGATCGTGAGGCCGAGCCTCCGGGCGGCGGCAAGGTTCACCGTGAGATAGAAGCGCGTCGGCTGCTCGATCGGCAGGTCGGCGGGCCGGGCGCCGCGAAAGATGCGGTCGACGAAGCTGGCCGAGCGGCGAAAGAAATCGAACAGCTTCTCGCCATAGGCCATCAGGCCGCCGTGCTCGAGATATTCCCGCTGGGAGAAGATGCTGGGCAACCGCGACTGGGCGCAGAGCGCGCCGATCCGCGCGCTCTGGGAGTGGAAGAGCGCATCGGGGGTCACCATGATCGCATCCGCCTTCTCCCGCACCAGCGTCGTGAAGGCCTCGTCGATGGCGGCCGTGTCGCCTGCCCCTTGCGGCAGAAGCTTGGCCCCGATCCGGCGCGCATTGTCCTCGGCCGCGGCAAGCACCGGGATGCTGACCGGATTGCGCGGGTTGTAGAGAAATCCCGTGCTTGAAAGGGAGGGCAGCACGGCGGCGAGCAGTTCCATCTGCTTGCCCACGATCTCCTCCACCGAACTCGCCAGGCCGGTGATGTTGCCACCAGGACGCGCCAGGCTGGCGACGAAGCCGCTGCCGACCGGATCCACGGAGTAACCCAGGACGATGGGGATGCTGGCGGTGGCCTCGCGCACCGGCTGCACGGCGGCGGTCGTGCCCAATACGAATGCATCGACATTGGCGCGCACCAGTTCGGCGGCAAACTGGCCGAAGCGTTCGTAGCGGCCTTCGGCGAAGCGCCAGTCGACGACGAAATCGCGCCCCTCGACATAGCCGAGTTCGCGCATGCCGAGGGGAAAGCCGGCGACCACGTCGCGCGCCGCCGCCTCGGAGGCGCCGCTCAGGAACGCAACGCGCCTCGGCCGCTGGGCCTGCTGCGCATGGCCTCGCCGTGGCGCGAGAACACCGGCGAGGCCCGATGCCAGAAAGTGCCGCCGGCTCGGCGGGATACGCTCGACCATTGGCTCACCTCGTTGCGGGAATGTCGCTCGCCGCGCGCGACCTCGGGAACGTCGACCGCGAAGGAAGCAGGTTAGCGAATCGAGACCGGCGACGTATGTGAACCGGTTCACACCCCGGGCCCGCGGCGCCGCTCATCCCCACCCGTCCACCCGGGCGCAGTATTCCTCGACGCTTTTCACCCGCCGCGGCCAGAGGCGGCGGCCGAGCATGATGGTGACGGCGAAGATCACGCCCGGCACGGCGGGAACGATCATCCGGCCCCACCAGGGTTCATTGGTGATGACGAAGAGCGAGATGCCGGAGGCGACCAGGAAGAGGATTCCGATCAGCACCGGCAGGAGGAAGGCGCCGAACGGCGTCTGCCCGCTTTCCAGCCCGCCGGCCCGGCCCGCCGCCGCCAGGGCGCGGCCGAGGCCCTGCATCGCCGGCACATAGCCGCCGAGGTTGCGCCGGCCGATGATGGAGAAGAGGAGCGGCTCGGCCTCGCCCTCGAGCCAGAGCCGCGTCTGCCACAGCGGGCCGTTCTTGATGCTCTCGCGGGCGGAGCGGAGCCGGGCCACGCGATGAACCGGGATGACGAGGCGGCCGCCCTCGGCGCCCGTGAGATCGAGGCCGTCACCGGTGAATTGCACGGTGACATCGCCCTGCAGGCCGTGGCGGCGGAAGCGGCGATCGGAGAAGAGCGTGAAGGCGGGGGGCAGCGCGGTCATGGCGGCAGGATAGGCGGCTGACGGGGGTGGCGATTGATCTTCACGGCGAAATGATGCTGTCCTCTCGGCCGCATCGAAAATTCAGATCAATGGAAACGCCCCGCTTGTCCGCCCTCCCCCCGCGTGACCCCGACCCCACCGCCACCGGCGCCCTTCAAGGCATCCGCGTGCTCGACCTATCGCGCCTGGTCGCCGGCAACATGACGACGCATCTCCTGGCCGATTTCGGCGCCGAGGTGATCAAGGTGGAGCGGCCGGGCAAGGGCGATGATCTGCGCGCCTGGAAGGTGGAAGGCGTGTCGACCTTCTGGAAGGTCTATGGCCGCTCGAAACGCTCCATCGCGCTCGATATCCGCTCCGCCGAGGGCGAGAGCATTCTCCGCCGGCTGATCGGCCACGCCCAGGTGCTGGTGGAGAATTTCGTCCCCGGCACGCTGGAGGGCTGGGGGCTGGGGCCGGACGAGCTTCTGAAGCTCAACCCCGATCTCGTGATCCTGCGCGTCTCCGGCTGGGGGCAGACCGGGCCGTATGCGAAGCGCCCGGGCTTCGGCACGTTGATCGAGGCGCTGTCGGGCTTCGCGCATCTGAACGGCTATCCCGACAAGCCGCCCGCCCTTCCCCCCTTGGCACTGGGCGACATGATCGCCGGGCTGTACGGGGCGTACGCGGTGATGGTGGGGCTGCACGCGCTGCGGGTGGGGAAGGCGCGCGGGCAGGTGATCGACCTGTCGCTGTTCGAGCCGCTGCTCTCCTTCCTCGGCCCCGAGACGGTGCAGGTGGACGTGACCGGCAAGGCCAGCATCCGCGCCGGCAATGAATCGAGCCATACCGCGCCCCGCAACGTCTACCCTTGCGCCGACGGCACCTACCTCGCGCTGTCGGGATCGATGCAGTCGATGGCGGAGAAGATCTTCGACACCATCGGCAGGCCGGAGCTGAAGACCGATCCGCGCTTCGCCACCAACGATGCCCGCATCGTTCACCGCGTGCTGCTGGACGCGATCATCGGCGGCTTCATCGCCGAGCGGAGCCAGGCCGACAATCTGGCGCTGTTCGAGGCGGCGGGGGTGACGGTCGGCCCCATCGCCTCGGTCGCCGATCTCTTCACCCACCCTTACGTGCTGGGGCGCGAGGCGATCGTGGCGCTCGGCGATCCCGACCGCGGCTCGGTCGCGATGCCCAACATCACGCCGCGACTCTCGGCCACGCCGGGCGTTTTCAGAAATGCGGCGCCCATCGTGGGCCAGCATTCGGCCGAGATCCTGGCCGAACTCGACGCGCTCGATAGGAAGGCCCAGCCATGACCCGCACCCTTCCCCTCTGGCGCT
>JALHMN010000103.1 GCA_022844005.1 bacterium
GGCGCCCGCGAAGACCACGGCCGAGAAGAGCGAGAAGGGCGAGAAGAAGGGCTCCCAGCGCGGCGGCCGCGGCCGGGGCGAGGGCAAGGCGGCGGACGCGGCGGAAACGGCGACGGTGGCCGGGCCGGCCGGCCCGCCGACCGCGGTGCTGCGGGCGGCGGTTGAATCCGCCGCTGACGAAAGCGGCTGGGCCCATCTCGGCCGCGTCGGCTCGCTGCTCGGCAACCGCCTGCCCGATTTCGACCCGCGCAACTACGGCCACCGCAACCTCGCCTCGCTGATGGAGGCGGTCGCCGGTCTCGAACTGCAGCGCCGCGGCCTCGAAGGTGGCCAGCAGACGGTCTATGTGCGGCTCGCGGGGGAGGGCTGACGGCAGCGGATTTGACACCCCCGACCCGCATTCCTAGCTTGCCGGCCAACCGGAGGAACAACGCAGAGAATGGCCCAGTCCTACGAAACGCTGCTGCTCGACCGTCCGCATCCGCATGTGCTGCGCGTGACCTTGAACCGGCCCGAGGCCGGCAATGCCACCAACACGAAGATGGGCGAGGAGCTGTGGTCGGTCTTCCGGCAGTTCTATGTCGACTTCGACGCCGCGCGCTGCATCATCCTCACCGGCGCTGGCAAGCTGTTCTGCGGCGGCGGCGACCTCAAGGAACGCGACGGCATGACCGACGTGGAATGGCAGCGCCAGCATGCGCTCTTCGAACAGGCCTTCATGGCCATGGTCGACTGCCCGATCCCGGTGATCGCGGTGGTGAACGGGCATGCCTATGGCGGCGGCACCGAGATGGCGCTCTGCTGCGACTTCATCTACGCCGCCGAGCATGCCCGCATGGCGCTGCCGGAAGTGACGCGCGGCATCTTTCCCGGCGGCATGGGCACCCAGAACCTGCCCCGTGCCTGCGGCCCGCGCCGGGCCAAGGAGATCATCCTGGCCGGCCAGCCCTTCAGCGCGGCCGAGGGATATGACTGGGGCATCGTCAACAAGGTCTGTCCCGTCGAGACGCTGTTGGACGACGCGCTGGCGACCGCCATCCGCATCGCCGAGAACGCGCCGATCGCCGTCCGCGGCGCCAAGAAGGCGATCGACCGGGCGACCGACCTCGACCGCAAGAGCGGATACGCCTTCGAGATCGAGGCCTACAATCGAACCGTCCCGACGGAAGACCGGCGCGAGGGCGTCCGGGCCTTCGTCGAGAAGCGCAAGCCCAACTTCCAGGGGAGATAGCCATGAACCAGGATCGCGACGTCGTTCTGCGTGAGTCGGGTCTCCGCGACGGCCTGCAGAACGTGAAGGCCTTCTTCCCCTCCGAGGCGAAGAAGGCCTGGATCTCGGCCGAGGTGGCGGCCGGCGTAGAGGAGATCGAGGTCTGCTCCTTCGTGCCGGAAAAGCTGATTCCTCAGTTCAAGGATGCGAGCGAGATCGTCGAGCACTCGCTCGCCATCCCGAGCCTCGTGGTCTCCGCCCTGATCCCGAACCTGAAGGGGGCCGAACGCGGCTTTGCCCTCGGCGTGCACCAGCTGAACTACGTCTGCTCGGTCTCCGAGAGCCACAACCTGAACAACGTCCGCCGCCTGCCGAAGGATTCGGTCGCCGATTTCGCCCGCATCGTCGAACTCCGGGATTCCAATCCGGCCTGGAAGCCGATCAAGCTGAAATTCGGCCTCGCCACCGCCTTCGGCTGCACCATCGAGGGGCGGGTCGATCCGACGGCGGTGATGACGCTGGCCGAACAGGCGCTGGCTGCCGGCGCCGATGCGCTCTCGATTGCCGACACGGTGGGCTATGCCAATCCGGCCCAGATCGGCGCCATGTCCCGCGCCTTCGTGAAGGCCTTCCCGGGCGTCGAGGTCGGCGTCCACCTGCACGACACGCGTGGCCTCGGCCTCGCCAATGCCGCCGCCGCCCTCGATGCCGGCATCCGCCGTCTCGACGGCTCGCTCGCGGGTCTGGGCGGATGCCCCTATGCGCCCGGCGCCAGCGGCAATGTCGTCTTCGAGGACATGGTCTTCATGTGCGAGGCGATGGGCTTCCGCACCGGCATCGATCCGGAAAAGCTGATGGCCGTGCGCAGGATCGTCGCCGAGAACCTACCCGGCGAGCCGCTGCACGGCACCTTCGCCAAGGCCGGCCTCCCCAAGGGCTATATCCCCGCCGCGGCTCTCGCCCAGGCCGCCGAATAGGATCCGTGATGAACGTCAGTACCGCTGGCAGTGCGCCCGTCTCCCTCGAGCTGGGCGAGGACTATCCCGATATCCGCGATGCCGTGCGCAAGATCTGCGAAGGCTATCCCGGCGCCTATTGGCGCAAGCTGGAAGACGACAACGCCTACCCCACCGAGTTCGTCAGGGCGCTGACCGAGTCCGGTTTTCTCGGCGCGCTCATTCCGGAGGAATATGGCGGCGCCGGTCTGCCGCTCAGGGCCGCGGCGGTGATCCTGGAAACCATCCATGCCGCCGGCTGCTCGGCCGGCGCCTGCCATGCGCAGATGTACATCATGGGCACGCTTCTGCGGCACGGGTCTGAGGCGCAGAAGGCGCACTACCTGCCGAAGATCGCCAGCGGCGAACTCCGCCTGCAGGCCTTCGGCGTGACCGAGCCCACCACCGGCACCGACACCACGCAGCTGAAGACCCGCGCGGTGAAGGATGCCGACGGCTACATCGTCAACGGCCAGAAGGTCTGGACCAGCCGGGCGCTGCATTCCGATCTCATGCTGCTCCTCGCCCGCACCACCTCGGCCGACCAGGTGAAGCGCAAGGCCGACGGCATCTCGGTCTTCCTGATCGACATCCGCGAGTGCCTGGGCAAGGGCCTGGAGATCCGCCCGCTCGAGGCGATGATCAATCACAACACGACGGAGGTGTTCTTCTCCGACCTGCGCATCCCCGCCTCCAGCCTGATCGGGGAGGAGGGGCGCGGCTTCCGCTACATCCTGGACGGCATGAATGCCGAGCGCGTGCTGATCGCCGCCGAGGCCATCGGCGATGCCCGCTTCTTCACCCGCCGGGCGGTGGAATACGCCAACGAACGCGTGGTCTTCGGCCGCCCCATCGGCATGAACCAGGGCATCCAGTTCCCGATCGCCCGCGCCTATGCCGAGACCGAAGCCGCCGACCTGATGAACCGCAAGGCGGCGGCGTTGTTCGCTGCCGGGATGGACTGCGGCGAGGCGGCCAATACCGCGAAGATGCTGGCCTCGGAAGCGGTCTGGCACGCGGCCGATACCTGCTTCCAGACCTTCGGCGGCTTCGCCTTCGCGCGCGAATACGATGTGGAGCGCAAGTGGCGCGACTGCCGCCTGTTCCAGACGGCGCCGATCTCCACCAACCTCATCCTGTCCTACCTGGCCGAACACGTGCTCGGCCTGCCGCGCTCCTATTGAGCGCGGCAGTCGAGACAGGCCTCAGCCGCCGGAGCTGGACGAACTGGACGAGCTTGACGATGAAGAACTCTGGCTCTCCGACTGACCGGCGTCGGAGGGCGAGGGGCCGGGTTGCATCGGATCGGCCCCGGCCGGGGCGCTGCTGGCGGCAACGGCGACCGAACCGTCAGGCGATACCGTCGCCGTCTGTCCCTCGTTGACGACGACGGTCTGTCCGCCGTTGGGGGTCACCGCCGCCTGCCCGACCACGACCGCGATGACGGTGATGAGGCTGGGCGCGACCGAGAGGCCGAGCGTTGTGCCGCGCACGCCGATGGTGGCGATGTCGCTGCGGATCCGCACACCATCTTTCGCCATCCGCCCCGAGACGTAGCGGAACGTGCCGACACCGAGCTTGATCGCCATGTTTCCGGCAGAGCTGGCGGGGTCGTAGACGAACTGGTCGAGGGTCACCGTGCTGGCCGGGCCGACGGTGAACTCGGTTTCATCGCGCAGCCGGATCAAGGCGCCGCCGCGCTCGACCGTCTCGATGACTTCATTGGCGACGACCTGCTCGAACTGGAACAGCGGCTGGCGGGCCTGGTTCGGCTTGGTGCCATAGGCATAGAGCATGATCTGCTCGGCCTGGCCGATGGACTGGGCTTGCGCCGGAAGGGCCAGCAATCCGGCACCGGCCAGGATGATCGTGGCACCGATCCAATCCGATTTTCTGGCCATATCTGTTCCCCCACTCAATTCTCTACTGACAATATCAGAGGGTCGATCCTGCCATCAAATGGCCGGCCCGGCCCCTCACAATCACGAGTATGAGCATCTTTGCTCAGGCGGGCTTTCCGGCGGCGGCGAGACGGTCCCGGGCCGCGGACGTCGCCGCCTGGTCCACCTCGCCCAAGGCCGTCAGCACGACGCCGAACCGCGCGGCGGCCTCGGCCGGGGTGTAGTAGCCGCGCGCCACATCCCTCGCGACCAGTGCGGCCTCGCGCAGCCGCGGGTCGCCGAAGCCGCCGCCGCCCGGCGTCGACACGCGTATCCTGTCGCCCGCCTTGATCCGGATGTCCTGGTCCTTGGAAAGATGGGGTGGCGTGTAGCTCACGCCGTCGCGGGTCACGTGGACGCGGTTCAGGCCGCCGTCGCCGCCGCCGAGCGCGCCCTGCGGGCCGAAGCGGCCGTGATCCATCACCATCGAGGCGCGCGCCTCGCCGCGCCGGAGCGTGATGGCGTAGTTGAGGCCGAAGCCGCCCCGGGTCTTCCCTGCCCCGCCGGAGCCTTCGTTCAGCGACACCTCGTCGAACAGCACCGGGTAGTACTGCTCCATCACCTCGATCGGCGTGGTCTTGGAAATGCCGATGGTGGAACAACCGTTCGAAATGCCGTCGCCGGCCATCGATCCGCCATACCCGCCGCCGGAGATCACATACATGACATAGGCGCGGCCGCGCGCCGGGTCCACGCCGCCGAGCGCCAAGTTGCCCGAAGTGCCGGCAGGGGCGGCGAACAGCTTGTCGGGAAGGGCGGGCGTCAGCGCGGCGAATACGGCCTCGGCGATCCGCTGGCTGACCTCCGCCGCGCAGCCGGAGACGGGCCGCGGATACTCGGCGTAGAGGAAGGTGCCCTTGGGGTCGATCACATGCAGCGGCTCGAAAGTGCCGGCGTTGATCGGCACTTCCGGGAAGATGTGCTTTATGGCGAGGTAGATCGATGAGCGCGTGGTGGCGATGACGCTGTTCATCGGTCCCTGGCAGGGCGGGCTGGAACCAGAGAGATCGAAGGTCATCTCCTCGCCCCGCTTTTCGATGCTGAGCGCGATCCTGAGCGGCTCGTCCACCACCCCGTCGGAATCGACGAAGGCCTCGCCTACCCAAGTCCCGTCCGGGATGGTGGCGATCTTGGCCCGCATCTGCTGGCTGGCCCGCGCTCGGAGTTCGGCGACGGCCGCATCCACGGTCCCTGGGCCATAACGGTCAATGAGTGCGGTCAGCCGTTTCTCGCCGATGGAGAGCGCCGCCGCCTGCGCCTTGATGTCGCCGATGCGCTGGTCGGCGATGCGGATATTGGACAGGATGATCGAGAGGATCTCCTCGTCCAACCGGCCTTCCTTATAGAGCTTCACCGGCGGCAGGCGCAGCCCCTCCTGCTCGACCTCGGTGGCGTTGGCCGAGAAGCCGCCCGGCACCATGCCGCCGATATCCGGCCAGTGGCCGGTATTGGCGAGCCAGGCGAAGAGCTTCCCCTGGTAGAAGAACGGCTTCACGAAGCGGACATCCATCAGATGGGTGCCGCCCAGATAGGGATCGTTGACGATGAAGACGTCACCGGGGCGGATGTCCTTCGCCCGGGCGATGACGGCCTGGGTGGAGAACTGCATGGTGCCGACGAAGATCGGCAGGCCGAGATCCCCTTGCGCGATCAGGTCGCCGCTGTCGCGGTGATAAATGCCGTCGGAGCGATCCATCGCTTCCGAGATCACCGGCGAGAAGGCGGCGCGGCAGAAGGCCAAGTCCATCTCGTTGCAGACCTGTTGCAGGCCGTTCTTTATCACCACCAGGGTGACGGGATCGAGATTGCTCATGCGCCGATCCTATTCCTCCGCCCCGCCCCCTGTCAGACGGTGACGATCAGATTGCCGAAACGGTCGATCTCGACTTGGTTCCCGGGCTCCACGACGGTTGTCGCGTCGAGTTGCTCCAGGATCGCCGGCCCCTCGAACCGCGCCCCGCGCGGCAGCTTCTCGCGGGCATAGACGGGCGTGTCGACGAAGCCGCCGTCGAACCAGACGGCCCGCCGGCCGGTCGATGCCCCCTCGATGCTGTCGCCTTCGCCGATCAGCCGGTCGAGCGCCACCGGCGGCCGGATGCCGATCACCGCCGTGTGCAGGTTGACGAGCACGGGCCGCAGCTCCGCCAGTTCCACCTCGAAGCGGCGCCAATAGGCGGCGGCGAAGGCCTCGCTCAATCCCTCCCGCGTCAGGGCGATATCGGCGAGATCCACCGACAGCATGTGGCTCTGCCCCTGGAACTGCATGTCGGCGCGGTGCACCACGCGGATGCCTTCGATCGGCACGCCTTCGCGGGCGATCAGGGCGCGGCCCTCGGCCACCTGCGCATCCATGATGCCACGCGCTTCGGCTTCGTCGAGGGACGGCAGCGGCCGGTTCAGCGTGCGAACGAAATCGTGCCGGAGATCGGCGACGATGCAGCCCAGGGCATTGGTGATGCCGGGCCGGGCCGGGATCAGCACCTTCGGAATGCCGAGTTCGCGCGCCAGTGCCACGGCATGCAGCGGCCCGGCGCCGCCGAAGGCGAAGAGGGCGAAGTCGCGCGGGTCGTGCCCCTTGGCCAGCGATACCATGCGGATGGCGCCCGCCATGCGATCGTTGGCGATGCGCAGGATGGCGGCCGCGGCCGCCTCGACGTCCAGGCCGAGCGGTTTGCCCACCTCGGCTTCGATGATGCCGCGCACATGTTCCACCGGCACCGGCTTGCCCACCGCCAGAAGCCCGGTGGGATTGAGCCGGCCCAGCACCAGATTGGCATCCGTGATGGTGGGGCGGGTGCCGCCCCGGCCATAGGCGATCGGGCCGGGCGCAGCGCCGGCGCTTTCGGGCCCGACCTGCAGCAACCCCGCCTCGTTCCTGAAGGCGATCGACCCCCCGCCGGCGCCGATGGTGTGGACATCCACCATCGGCACATGGATCGGCATGGCGTATTCCAGTTCGAGTTCGGCCGACAGGCTGGGCAATCCGCCCAAGATCAGGCCGACATCGGAGGAAGTGCCGCCCATGTCGTAGGTGATGACATTGGGAAAGCCCGCCGCCTCCGCCACCCGCGACGCCGCCATCACTCCCGATGCCGGTCCCGACATCACGGTGTTGACGGCAGTCTCGGTGACGATGCCGGCCGCCACCGTGCCGCCGTTGCCCTGCATGACGAGAAGATCCCGCGTGAAGCCGCGCGCCGCGAGTTCCCCCCGCAGGCGGTCGATGTAGCGGTGCAGCACCGGCTGGATGGCGGCATTCACCGCCGCGGTGACGCCGCGCTCGTATTCGCGATATTCCGACAGGATCTCGTGCCCGGCCGTCACATGGCCGGCGGGCCAGCGGGTCCGCACGATCGCCGCCGCTCGCGCCTCGTGCGCCGGGTTGCGGTAGGAATGCAGGAAGTGAATCACGATCGCCTCGCAGCCTGCCGCGATCAATGTGTCCGCCGCCGTGGCGACGCCGGCCTCGTCCAGCGGGCACACCACCTCGCCGTCGGCATCGACGCGCTCGTCGGCTTCCAGGCGCAGCTCGCGGGGGATCAGCGGCTCGAAATGCCCGATCAGGCCATAGGGCTTGGGCCGGGTGCGGCGGCCCAGTTCCAGCACGTCGCGGAAGCCTTTGGTGGTGATCAGCCCGACCTTCGCGATCTTGCGTTCCAGCAGCGCATTGGTGGTGGCGGTGGTGCCATGCACGATGGCAGTCACATCAGCCAGAGCGATGCCCGCCGCCTCGATCGCCGCCAGCACGCCGAAGGCCTGGTTCTCGACCGTGGTCGGCACCTTGGCGAGACGGGTCTCGCCTTCGCCCACCGCGATCAGGTCGGTGAAGGTCCCCCCCACATCGATGCCGACCACCAGGGCCATGTGATCACCAGGCCTTGTCGAGGATCGCCAGCAGGTCGTCCTCGGATTTGATGGGGCGCGGGTTGGTCCGTACCCACATGTTGCCCATCGCCCCTTTGGCGATGGCCGGGAAATGCTCGCGCGTCACGCCGGCGTCGCGCAGCCGCGTCGGCTGGCCCAGCGCCGCCACCAGTTCGGCCACGGCCGCCGCCGCGTCGCCGTCGCGGCGGCCGAAGGCCTCGGCGATGCGGCGCTGTTGCTCCATCGTATGGTCCCTGTTCCAGGCCAGCACGGCCGGCAGCATGATGCATGACGTGTGCCCATGGCCCATGCCGGTGACCGCTCCCAGGCTGTGCCCTATGCCGTGGCTGGCGCCATACTGGGCCCGGCCGATGCCGAGGCCGGCGAGCCAGGCCGCTTCCTGGCAGAGGAGGCGGGCGTCGAGGTCCTTCGGTTCGGCCTTGCTCTTCGGCAGGCCCTCGCGGAACAGGCGCACCGCGTGCAGCGCCGTTCCCTCGACGATGGCCGAAGGCGTGATCGAGCAGATACCCTCCACCGCATGGTCCACACCGCGGATCCCGGTGGAGAACCACAGGTCGTCCGGCGTGTAGAGCGTGGCGGCGGGATCGAGGATGACCGCACGCGGGCCGATCTCCCGGGCGGTGAAGGCGTCCTTGACCTTGCGGACCGGATCGGTGCAGCCGCCAATGTTGCTGAACTCGGCCGCCGACAGCGTGGTGGGGACGGCGATCTGGCGGAACGGCGGCGGCTTGATCTCCGGCACGATCCGGCTGCCGTCGGGCGCCAGCTTCAGGTGCCAGTCGCCCATGGCCTCCACGCTGTGCACGTCCTGCGCCAGGCAGACCAGCATGACCTTGACCGTGTCGATCACCGTGCCGCCGCCCAGCGACACGATCAGGTCGGGCCTGGCCGCTCGCACCGCCTCGGTCGCGGCCATCACGCTGTCGCGCGGCGTGTGCTCGCGGCATTCGTCGAACAGGCCGGCGAAGCTAGTGCCCAGCGCTTCGCGCACGGCGCCCACCACCGGGGTCTTGCGGGCGAGGCTGCGGCTGGCCACCAGGAAGACGCGACCGGCGCCGAGGCGCTTCGCCTCCTCCACCACCGCCTCCGCCGCCGGCTTGCCCCAGATGATTCGTTCCTGGGCCAGGAAGTCATAGGCACCCTGACGCATCGTTCGTCCTCCCGTTGTTCTTCTGATCAGACGCTGAGATAGGCTGCGCGCACCGCCTCGTCCTCGGCAAGGGCGGACATCGTACCTTCGTAGCGGATGCGGCCCTTCTCGATCACATAGGCGCGGTCGGCGACCAGGGCGGCGAAATGCAGGTTCTGTTCGGAGAGCAGCACCGAGAGGCCCTCGAGCTTCAGCTTGCGAATGGTTTCAACCATCTGTTCGACGATCACCGGCGCCAAGCCCTCCGAAGGCTCGTCCAGCAGGACGCAAGCGGGATTGCCCATCAGGGTGCGGGCGATGGTCAGCATCTGCTGCTCGCCGCCCGACATGCGGCCGCCGGGGCGGTTGCGCATCTCGCCCAGATTGGGAAAGAGGGTGAACAGCCGCTCCGCCGTCCAGGGCTGCAGCCCCGGGCGTGGCGGCCGCTTGCCCACCTCCAGGTTCTCCATCACGGTCAGGTCCGTGAAGATGCGCCGTTCCTCGGGCACGTAGCCCAGTCCCAGCCGGGCGATGGCATGCGGCGCCAACCGATCGATCCGCTTCTCCTCGAAGCGGATCTCGCCGGAGGTCGGCCGCAGCAGGCCGATCAGGCATTTCATCGTGGTCGACTTGCCCGCGCCGTTGCGGCCGATCAGCACCACCACCTCGCCCTTGGCCGCGGTCAGCGCCACATCGGCCAGGATATGGGCCCGGCCGTAATGGGCGTTGAGGCCATCGACCCGCAGCATCAGCCGGCATGCCCGAAAGTGCTGCCGCCGCCCAGATACACCTGCTGCACGCGCGGGTCGGCGCGGACGGCGTCGGGCTTCCCGTCGGCGATCAATTCGCCCCGGTTCAGCACGATGATGCGGTCGGCATGGGCGAAGACGACGTCCATGTCGTGTTCGGTGAAGAGCACGGCGATTCCCTCGGCCCGGACGATCCCGGCGACCAGCGCCATCAGTTCGACGCGTTCCTTCGGCGCCATGCCGGCGGTGGGTTCGTCCATCAGCAGAAGGCGCGGCGCATTGGCGAGCGCCACCGCGAGCTCGAGTCGCTTCAGGTCGCCATAGGCGAGCACGGCGGCGGGGCGGTCGGCCTGTTCGGCCATGCCGACGCGGGCGAGTAGCGCATCCGCTTCGGCTCCGTACAGGTCGCGGGCGCGGGGCCAGAAGCTGAAGGCGCGGCGGTGGTGGGAGATGAGCGCGATCTGCACGTTCTCGCGCACCGTCATCGAGCCGAAGGTGGCGGTGATCTGGAAGGTGCGGCCGACGCCGAGGCGCCAGACGGCGCGGGGCTTCAGGCCCGTGATCTCGCGGCCGTCCAGCGTCACGCTGCCATGGTCGGGCCGAAGCTGCCCGTTCAGCATGTTGAAGCAGGTGGTCTTGCCGGCGCCGTTGGGTCCGATCAGCGCCAGCAGTTCGCCGCTGTCGACGGCGAAGCTGATGTCGCGCACCGCCTGGACGCCGCCGAAGGCCTTGGCGAGATCGCGGACGGCCAGCACGCTCATGCCGCCGCCCGCATGAACCGGCCGCGGAGGAATCCGACGATGCCCTGCGGGAAGGCGAGAACGAGGACGATGATGACGAGACCCAGGATGGCGCGCCAGAACTCCACCCGCCGGGCGATCTCGTCCTGAAGGAAGATGAAGACGCCGGCCCCCACCACCGGGCCGGTCAAGGTCTGCACCCCGCCGAGCAGCACCATGACGAGGCCGTCGACCGAGCGGGCGATGCCGAGCGTCTCGGGCGAGATCGATCCCTTCGAGAAGACGTGAAGCACCCCGGCGAGCCCGGCGAAGGCGCCGACCAGGGTGAAGGCGAACCACTGGTGCCGGCGCAGGTCGATGCCGATGGCATCGGCCCTGAGCGGCGAATCGCGGCCCGCGCGGAGGATCGCGCCGAAGGGGGCGAAGATGATGTGACGCAGCGCCAGCAGCCCGGCGGCGCAGAGGACGAGCGAGAGGTGATAGAAGGCCTCCTTCTCCGCCGCCCATGCCGGCGGCCAGATGCCGATCAGCCCGTTGCTGCCGCCCGTGAAGCCGTCCCACTGGAAGGCGATCGACCAGACGATCTGGGCGAAGGCGAGGGTCAGCATGGCGAGATAGACGCCCGACAACCGCACCACGAACCAGCCGAAGAGCAGCGCCCCGAGCGCGGCCGCCAGTGGCCCGAGGGCCAGGGTCGCCTCCATCGGGATACCGGCCCGCAACACCATCAGCGCGGCGGCATAGGCGCCGATGCCGAGATAGGCGGCATGCCCGAAGGACACCATCCCGGCCGGGCCCATCAGGAAGTGCAGGCTGGCGGCGAACAGGGCGAAGACGAAGACGTCGATCAGGAGAATCAGGAGATAGCTCTGGGTGAAAACCGGCAGAACCAGAAGTGCTGCGCCCAGGCCGGCGAAGCCGAGCACCAGCCAGCCGGGCAGCGGCTTCAGCGGCGCCTCGGTCGCGGCGGTGTGGCGCGGCTCGCCGGCGGGCTTGCCGAGCAGGCCCCAGGGCCTGATCACCAGCACGATCGCCATCACCACGAATTCGACCACCAGGGTGAACTTGGAGAAGGAGAAGGTGGTGCCGAAGGCCTGCACGTCGCCGATGCCGATGCAAAAGGCCTTGATCACGCCGATCAGGAGCGCGGCGAGGAACGCGCCGGGAATGCTGCCGAGGCCGCCCACGACGACGACGACGAAGGCATCCGAGATCACGGTGATGTCGAGGAACAGCTGGGCCGGTTCGCGCGGCACCTGCAGCGCGCCGCCGAGGCCGGCGAGGAAACTGCCCAGCGCGAAGACGCCGGTGAACAGCCAAGCCTGGTTGACGCCGAGCGCGCCCACCATGTCGCGGTCCTGCGTCGCCGCCCGCACCAGCACGCCCCAGCGGGTGCGGTTCAGAACGAGCCAGATCAGGCCCAGCATGATCGGCCCGACGGCGATCAGCACCAGGTCGTATTCCGGGAAGGACTTGCCCATCACCTGGACGGCGCCGCGCAGCCCGGGCGCGCGGGGACCGAGCAGGTCCTCCGGCCCCCAAAGTTTCAGCACGACATCCTTGATCACGAGGACCAGGCCGAAGGTGGCCAGCAGCTGGAAAAGCTCGGGTGCCTGATAGATGCGCCGCAGCAGCAGGATCTCGACCACGAAGCCGATCACGCCCACCGCGACGCCCGCCGCCAGCACGCAGGACCAGAAGGCCAGCGGGGAACCGCGGCCGAACTGGTCGGTCAGGCTGTAGGCGATGTAGACGCCCAGCATGAACAGCGAGCCATGGGCGAAGTTCACGATGCGGGTGACGCCGAAGATCAGCGACAGGCCGGCTGCCACCAGGAACAGCGACGAGGCGCCGGCGAGGCCGTTCAGCAGCTGGATGGTGATGTCGGCGAGGGTCACGGGCGGGGTACGTGAAGCACTACAGGGCCCCTCCCTCAGCTTTGCTGGGGGAGGCTGGGTGGGGGCGGTGATGGGTGGCGCGCCATCTGAATTCTACGGCGACCACCCCCACCCCAACCCTCCCCCACGCCGCTGCGCGCCGCGGGGGAGGGAGGTTTCGCGTAAATCACTCCTTCGGGCGGAGCTTCATGACCTCGGAGTCGGGCGGCAGGTAGTCCTTGCCGTCGGCGAAGGTCCAGTCGACCATCACGCCCTTGCCGTCCTTCAGTGCCAGCTTGCCGACATAGGCGCCCATGGTCGACTGATGGTCGATCGCCCGGTAGGTGATCTTGCCGAAGGGCGTCATGTGCTCGAGGCCCTTCATGGCCGCGACCAGCTTTTCGGTGTCGGTCGAGCCAGCCTTCTTCAGCGCCGCGACCACGGTCTGCACGGTGGCATAGCCGACGATGGAGCCCAGCCGCGGATAGTCGTTGTACTTTTTCTGGTAGGCGGCGAGGAAGGCCTTGTGCTCCGCCGTCTGGATCTCGGCCCAGGGATAGCCGGTGACGATCCAGCCCTCGGGCGTCTCGTCCTTCAGCGGGTCGAGATACTCGGGCTCGCCGGCCAGCAGGTTCAGCACGGTCATGCCCTTGAACAGGCCGCGCGTATTGCCCTCGCGCACGAACTTGGCGAGGTCGGGTCCGAACAGCGAGGAGAAGATCGCATCGGGCTTCGCCTGGGCGATCGCATCCGCCACTGCGCCGGCCTCGATCTTGCCGAGCGGCGGCGCCTGCTCGACCACGAATTCCACACCCGGCACCCGGGCCGCCAGCAGTTTCTTGAAGGCGGCGGTGGCGGCCTGGCCGTACTCGTAGTTCGGATAGACGATGGCCCAGCGCTTCTTGCCCGACTTCACCGCACCGTCGATCAGCATCGCGGTTTGCATGTAGGTCGAGGCACGGAGCCTGAACGTGTACTTGTTGCCGTTGTCCCAGACGATCTTGTCGGTGAGGGGCTCGGCGGCGACGAATAGCACTTTCCTTTGGTTGGCGAGGTTGCTGACCGCGAGGCCCACATGCGAGGGGAAGGTGCCCATCAGCAGCGAGACCTTCTCGCGCGTCAGCAGTTCCTCGGCCACGCGTACCGCGTCGCCCGGATTGCCGCCGTCGTCGCGGGAGACGACTTCGATCTTCTGGCCCAGCACGCCGCCGGCCGCATTGGCCTCCTCCAAGGCCAGTTCCCAGCCCTTCTTGTAGGGCTCCAGGAAGGCCGGGAAGTTCTTGTAGGAGTTGAGTTCGCCCACCTTGATCTGGGCGGCGACAGGCGCGGCAAAGACCGCTCCCGCCAGCGCCAGCATGATGGCCTTGGTGATGCTCTTCATGGTCGGTTGGTCCCCTCGAGCTCCCGGCGTGATGCAATGCAGCACGCTATCCGCCCGGGGAAGCCGGGGTCAACAGCGCTCGCGACCGGTCCTGCAACGAAATCCAGGCAGCGTGGATCAATCCGCGCCGCCGCAACGTCGCGGCCTTGCGAATTCCACGCACCAGCGCCGCATCGACGCTCGCCGCATCCAGCGGGCCGACATCGACGGTGACGGGCAGGTCGCCGAGGTCGCTGTCGTCGCGCAGCAACCGGGCGGGGCGCTTCACGATCGCCGGATGATCGACGTCCACGGCATTGGCGATCATCGTGGCGGCGGCATCGGCCGTTGCGGCGGTAGCGGCGAAGACAGTGACCGCGTCGGCGATGCCGAGCGACTGCGAGCGCCCGCGCCATCCCGAAGTGGCGATGCCGCGCACGGGATCGGCGGCGTGAATCCTCGCCCGGGCGTCGATCGCGGGCCGGTCCTGGTCGGCGACGATTCCGAGGGCGAGGCCTTCGCCCGGCGCTAGGTGCAGTGCGATGTCGCCGCCGTTGTTCACATAGGCGCGCGCGATCCGCCGGCCCGCTGTCATGGCCTCCAGCACTTCTTCCGCCACCGCGCCGGCGACGGCCGCCATCGGCGTGATGTAGACGCGCCGGTAAGGCCACACGGCGGCTGCCATGCGCCGCGCGATAGCGCCTTTGAGTTCAGGCGGAGCCTCGCCGATGGGCGAACGCAACAGCGCAAGCTCGTCTACCAGTTCGGACAGGATCGTGCTGAATCGCCGGGCCGCCTGGGCATAGCCGGCAGAGACTTCTGCGGTCGGTGCGAAAGCCTGGGCGATGATATCGATCGGCCCATGCTGCAGATGCAGCCGCCCATCGGGCAGCACCGCAGCAAGCCCTCCCTCGGAGCGAGCCTCCCCCACGCTACGCGCGAGGGAGGGAGTCATTTCCGTCCCGACATCGGCCAGGGATTGTCGCTGCGCCAGGCTTCGCGGGTCAGGCGGCCTCCTGACATGACACTCTCGAGCGTCACCGCGCGATCGACAAACCCGCCGAGTGCCACGTAATCCGAAAGCGCGAGCGTGAACTCGATCGGCGCCACCAGGGCGGGCGTGGGGACATAGCCGAAGGACCGGTCCGGCATCCGCGTCACGTCCACCATCAGCGTGATGCCGCCGCCGGGCCAGATGAAGACCGGCGCCCCGCCGCAGGTGACGCGGGTCAGCGT
The DNA here is from genome assembly GCA_022844005.1 of bacterium. Classification (GTDB taxonomy): domain Bacteria; phylum Pseudomonadota; class Alphaproteobacteria; order Ferrovibrionales; family Ferrovibrionaceae; genus Desertibaculum. The sequence continues at coordinate 15,122 of JALHMN010000103.1, forward strand.
CTCCTTCACCGATCGGGTCAGCCGCACCGGGTTCTCGGTCACACCGGCGCGGAGCGAGCCACCGGCCCCGGCCATGAACAGGACGGTGCAGAGCGCGGGTTCGCAATTCTCGGCGATGCGGTCCACCACCTTGGTGATCGGCACCGGCATCTCGGCCGGCTTCGGCTTCAGGTCCTGGTCGAGGACGAACCAGGCGGCATGCTCGCCGGTGGTCGACACCATCAGAAGCCGCAGGCCCGGCCAGGCCGCCTTGGGGTCGATCCGGTCGATGATGGAAAGCGGGTCCTCGATATCGGTGCCGCCCCAGCCCAGGCCCGGTTCCGCCACCTGGAAATAGCGCCCCGGCGTCGACTTCCGCCCGCGTACCCGGATGCCGGCGGGCCGCATGTCGAGGAAACGGCCGGCCTGGTGCTCGGTGAGGACGCCGGTGATGTGGTCGTCGACCACGATCACCTCGTCGGCATGGCCCTGCCATTGCGGGGCGAAGATGCCGATGGTGGCCGACCCGCAGCCGACCCGCATGCGCTCTTCCCGCTTGTCGTCGACCACCGGCGGCCGGCCCGCCTGCACCACCACGCGGGCGCCGCCGTCGACGCTGAGCTCGACCGCCTCCTTGTTGCAGAGTGCCAGCAGCGCGTCGCAGGTGGCGACGCCTTCCTTCTTCGATCCCCCGGTCAGATGATGCACGCCGCCCAGCGACAGCATCTGCGAGCCGTATTCGGCGGTGGTGACGTGGCCCACCTGCTCGCCCCTCATCCGCACGGCGGCGGTTTCCGGGCCGAGGAAGCGGTCGGTGTCGATCTTCACCTTCACGCCGCAATAACTGAAGATCCCTTCCGACACGACCGTCACCATGTCGATGCCATCGTGCCGGCTCGACACGATGAAGGGGGCCGGCTTGTAGTCGGGATAGGTGGTGCCGGAGCCGATGCCGGTGACGAACAGGCTCCCTTCCCAGTCGCCGCTTCCGGCAAAGGGCACCATGCGATCGGCATGCTCGGCGATCAGCAGCGGGTCGCAGCGGGTGAGGACACCCTCGACATTGGCATAGCGATCGCAGGCACCCGTCTTGCCGGGACGGATACGGCACAGGACCGGACAGGCGTCGCAGCGGACTGCTTCGTCGGACGGTGAATCGACCTCGGCGCTCATCAACCCCTCGCGCGGAACCGGCATGATGATACGGCATGGCATCGGCGCAGGCGATGCTGCAGGATGCGTGCCGGAGGAACGTCGTTGATAGAGAAACTCGAGAAATTCGCCCGCGACCGAATCGCGGGCCATGCCGGCTTGTGGCATCCTGAAGCCTTCCCGCTACCGCTTTGGCAGGCGCTGGCCGCCGAGGGACTGCTCGGTCTGGGCCTCGACGAAGGCGCCGCGGGCATCGCCACCATCGCGCAAGGATCGGCAGCCATCGCCGAGGCCACCGGCTCGCTCGGCTTCGCCTCCGCCTGGGCCGGCCAGGCCATGGTGCCGCTGATGCTGTCGCAGAAGGCGGGCCTGCCCGACGCGCTGCTGGCGAAGTCGAAGGCGGGCGAGGCGGTGATCGCGCTCGCCATCTCCGAACCCAAGGCCGGCGCGCATCCCAAGCACATCGCGACGGCGGCGAGCAGGGTGGAAGGCGGCTGGCGCCTCGACGGCGATAAGGCCTATCTCACCAACGGTCCGATCGCGACCCATGTCGCCGTGCTCGCGATCACCGGCGTGCTCGATGGTCGCAAGGAGTTCTCCTTCTTCCTGGTGCCGATGGGGACGCCCGGCATGACGCTGGTCGAGCATCCGCAATTCGATTTCCTACGCCCCGCCCAGCATTGCGGCCTGAAGATCGAGAACTGCATCGTCCCCGACAGTGCGCTGATCGGCCGGCCGGGGCATGCCTTCGAGGATGTGGCGCTACCCTTCCGCAACCTCGAGGACGGCGCCGGCATCGGCGGCCTGATCGCCGTGCTGCGGCACGTCCGCAGCGGCCTCGGCGTCAAGCTCGGCCCGGTCGAGGACGAGGCGGCGCTGACGCTGGGCGAAATCGCCGGGATCGAGGCGGCGCTGCAACTCCTGGGCGGCGCCATCCTGCAGGCGCTCGGGCGCTGGCAGACCGAGAGCGACACGACAGGCGCCCAGCTTGTCGCTGTGCGCGATCTGGCGCGGCGCGAGGCGAAGCTTTTGCGCGATCTCGGCGCCGATCGCGACCCGCATGCCGCGCGCATACTGCGTGACGTCGAAAAATCCCTGGATATTGCTCGCATGGCCCGGCAGATACGCAAGGCCAAGCTCGGCCGCTCGCTTCTGTCTTCTTCCGGAACCCCGTCATGAATGCCCCGCGTCAGCAAAAGCTTCCCTCCGTCGATGCCGTTGCCAAAGGCCTTACTTCCGTCGGCTATATCCCGAACCGGCAGATTTCCACCGCCGTGTTCCTGTCCGATCACCTGACCAAGCCGATCCTGGTCGAGGGGCCGGCGGGCGTGGGAAAGACCGAACTCGCGAAAGCGGTCGCCAGCTATCTCGACCTGCCGCTCATCCGCATGCAGTGTTACGAGGGGCTGGACGAGGGCAAGGCGCTGTATGAGTGGAAATACGGCAAGCAGCTCCTCTACACCCAGATCCTGAAGGACAAGCTGGGCGAGGAGATGCGCCAGGCCGGCACGCTGGAAGAAGCGCTGGTCAAGCTCGACGCCGTCGACGACATCTTCTTTTCCGAACGCTTCCTGGAGGAACGCCCGCTCCTGAAGGCGCTGCGTC
>JALHMN010000104.1 GCA_022844005.1 bacterium
GCGGGGGCGGCGGCCGGTCCACGGCGCGCGACCTGGACGACGACATTCCCTTCTGAGACGACGGAATTGGGCCTCTACCTGCGGCCCACCAGCCTTGACGAGGCGCTGACGGCACTTGCCGAACGGCCTCTCACCATTCTGGCCGGTGGCACGGATTTCTATCCCGCCCGCGTCGGCAAATCGTTGGAAGCGGAAGCGGTGATGGACATCACCGCGATCCCCGGCCTGCGTGCCGTCGAGGATCGGGGTGATCACTGGCGGATCGGTGCCGCCACGACCTGGACCGACATCCTGGAAGCCGAGCTGCCGCCGCTGTTCCAGGGCCTGAGGCAGGCGGCGAAGGAGGTAGGCGGAACGCAGATCCAGAACGCCGCCACCCTCATCGGCAATGTCTGCAACGCGTCTCCGGCGGCCGACGGCATTCCCGTGCTTCTCTCGCTCGACGCGGTAGGGGAGATCGCTTCCACGGGCGGGATTCGCCGCATGCCCATAGGCGACATCGTTCTCGGCAATCGAAAGACCTCGCTGCAGCCGGGCGAGATCCTGGCGGCGGTGGACATCCCGAAGCCCGCCGGTGAGAGCCGCACCCGGTTCCTGAAACTCGGCGCGCGGCGCTATCTCGTCATTTCCATCGTCGCGGCCGGGCTCCGCCTAGACGTCGAGGATGACCGCATCACCCTGGCCAGGGTTGCAATCGGTGCCTGCGCGCCGACGGCCCGGCGAATCACCGGCCTCGAGGCGGCGCTGATCGGCCAGAGGCCCGCCGATGCCGCCGGACTCGTGCGGGCAGAGCAGTTCGACACCCTCGCACCGATCGACGACATCCGCGGCAGCGCCGGCTATCGCCTGGACACGGTGGCGACCCTGGTCCGGCGTGGGCTCACGGATCTCGCCCTATGAGCGGCTGGCGCTTCATGCTGAACGGCAAGCTGGTCGAGAGCCATGCTCCAGGCTTTTCGAGGCTCGCCGACGTCCTGCGCGACGATTTCGGCTTCAAGGGCGTCAAGATCGGCTGCAATGCCGGCGACTGCGGCGCCTGCACCGTCCTGCTGGACGGCCGCCAGGTCTGCGCCTGCCTCACCCCGGTTGCGCAAGCCGCCGGCAAGGTGGTGGTCAGCGTCGAAGGACTCATCGGTCATGGCACGCTCAGCCGCATCCAGCGTGCCTTTCTGCAGCATGGGGCGGCGCAATGCGGGATCTGCACGCCGGGGATGCTGCTGGCCGCGACCGACCTGCTCGGCGCCCGGTCCGAACCCAGCGAAGCCGAGATCATGGACGCGATCGGCGGCGTGCTGTGCCGCTGCACCGGCTACCGAAAGATTGTCGAAGCCATCAAGGCCGCCTGCGGCGAGATCGCCATGCCCATCCTCCCCGAGGCCGGGGCTGCGGTAGGGGCCTCCAGCGTCAAGGTGGACGGTCGCGACAAGGTGGTGGGGATCGAATCCTATGGCGCCGATGGCATCCCGGCCGATGCGCTCTGGCTGCGGGTCGTCCGTTCGCCGCATGCCCGCGCGCACTTCGGCATCGGCCCGCTGGAGGCCGTCCGCGCCGCTCATCCGGAACTGACGCTGATCCTGACGGCGGCGGACGTTCCCTCGAACGGCTTCGGCATCTACCCCGACATCAAGGACCAACCGGTCCTGGCGGACGGGGTCATACGCTATCGCGGCGAGGCGGTGCTTGCCCTGGTCGGACCGCGCGCCGTGGTGGAGCGGATCCGCGACGACGAATTGCCCATCACCTATCAGCCCGAACCCGCCGTCACCGGTATCGATGCGGCGGAGGCCGAAGACGCGCCGCTGGTGCAGGCCGGCAAGCCCGGCAATCTCCTGATCGAGGGGCTGGTGCGCCGGGGCGATGCCGCGGGCGCCTTCGAAGGCGCGGCGGCGGTCGCCACCGGGCGCTTCGGCACCGGCTTCGTCGAGCATGCGTATATCGAGCCCGAGGCCGGCTGGGCCCGGCGGGTGGGCGAGCGGATCGAGATCCATGCCACGACCCAGGCGCCCGGCATGGACCGGGAAGAGGTCGCCATCGTCCTTCGGCTCGACAAGGAGCAGGTGCGCATCGTGCCGACCGCCTGCGGCGGCGGCTTCGGCGGCAAGCTCGACCTCTCGGTCCAGCCCCTGATCGGGCTCGCCGCCTGGCTGCTGAACCGCCCGGTTGCCTGCGTCTACACGCGGCCGGAAAGCATGGCCTCCTCGACCAAGCGCCACCCCGCCGATGTGATAGCCCGCTTCGCCGCCGACGCGGACGGTCGCCTGGTCGCCGCCGAGATTGATGCCGCCTTCGATACCGGCGCCTATGCCAGCTGGGGCCCCACGGTGGCGAACCGGGTGCCGGTGCACGCCTCCGGGCCCTATCGGGTGCCGCATGTCACGGCGAAGAGCCGGGCGCTGTTCACCAATGCCCCCCCATCAGGGGCCTTCCGCGGCTTCGGGGTGCCGCAGGTCGCGATCGCGCATGAGGCGCTGCTCGACGATCTCGCCGAGACGCTCGGCCTCGATCGGCTCGAGATCCGTCGGCGCAACGCGCTGCGGGCGGGCGACCGAACCGCCACCGGCCAGAGGTTGGAGGCCAGCGCCGGCCTGCCGGCCTGTCTCGACGCGCTGGAGGCGCATTGGCGCCGCGCGCTCGATGCCGCGGCCGGCCAAAACTCCCCGGACAACCCGCTCCGCTACGGCGTCGGCATCGGCTGCATGTGGTACGGCATCGGCAATACGTCGCTCTCCAACCCCTCGACCATGCGGATCGGCATCGACGCGGGCGGCGAGATCACCCTCTACAACGGCGCCGTCGATATCGGTCAGGGATCGAACACCATCCTCAGCCAGATCGCCGCCGATGTGCTGGGCCTGCCGATGGTCCGGCTGCGGCTGGTGGCGGGCGATACCGATCTCACTGCCGATGCCGGCAAGACCTCGGCCTCGCGGCAGACCTTCGTCTCCGGCAAGGCGACAGAACTGGCGGCCGCCGATCTGCGCGCGCGGATTCTGCGTCTTGCCAATGCCGGGCCGGCGGCGCGGATCGACTGGCTCGGAAGCCAGCTGGCGATCGACGACGGCGGCGTGGTGCGGACGTTGGACCTCAGCCGCCTGCCGGTGCTGCCGGGCGGCGACGTGCTGCTGGGCGAGGGGCGCTTCGATCCGCCGACCACGGCGCTCGATGCCGACGGCCAGGGCGCGCCCTATGCCACATACGGTTTCGCGGCACAGATGGCGGAAATCGAGGTGGATATCGAGCTCGGCACCGTCCGGCCACTGCGGATCGTCGCCGCCCACGACGTCGGCCGCGCGATCAACCCCCAGCAGGTCGAGGGGCAGATCCATGGCGGCATCGCCCAGGGCCTGGGTCTGGCGCTGATGGAGGAATACATCCCCGGCCGCACCGAGAACCTGCACGACTACCTGATTCCGACCGTGGGCGACATCCCGCCGATCGAGGTGATCCTGATCGAAGACCCGGAACCGCTCGGCCCCTTCGGCGCCAAGGGCGTGGGCGAACCGGGGCTGGTGCCGACCGCGCCGGCGATCCTGGGAGCGATCCGGCACGCCTGCGGCCTGCGGATCGATCGGGTGCCGGTCCTGCCGCATCGCCTGCGCGCCGCATTGACGGCCGCGAAGCGCTGACGCATAGACGCGCCCCATGACCGCTGGATTGTCCGTTGTCGGCCTCAGCCATTCGTTCGGCGATCATCCGGTCGTGTGCGATCTTTCGCTCGATGTCGCGCCGGGGGAGATCGTCAGTCTGCTCGGTCCCTCCGGATGCGGGAAGACCACCACGCTCAGGCTGGTCGCGGGGCTCGAGATCGTACAGCGGGGCGATATCCGCCTGGACGGCGAACTGGTCGCCGGCCGCGGCGTGCATGTCGAACCCGAGCGACGCGGCGTCGGCTTGGTCTTCCAGGACTTCGCCCTGTTTCCGCACCTGACCGTCGCCGAGAATGTCGCCTTCGGCCTGCGTCAGGCGCGCGATGTTGCGCGCAGGCGGGCAATCGAGTTGCTGGAACGTGTGGGGCTCGCCGATCGCGCCGGTCACTATCCCCACCACCTGTCGGGTGGGGAACAGCAGCGCGTGGCGCTGGTGCGGGCCCTGGCGCCGGCGCCGCGGCTGATGTTGATGGACGAACCCTTTTCCGGTCTCGATGTCCGGCTTCGCGACCAGGTGCGGGAAGACACGGCGGCGTTGCTGGCCGCCACCGGCACCGCGACGCTTCTGGTCACCCACGATCCCGAGGAGGCGATGCGCATCGCCGACCGGATCGCCGTGATGCGGAATGGCCGGATCGTTCAGGTCGGCTCGCCTGCCACTCTCTACGACAGCCCGGCCGATGCCTCGGTCGCGCGGTTCTTCAGCGAGACCAATTCGCTTCGCTCGCGCGCCGGCGCCGGCGCCGCGCCCACCCCGTGGGGACCGCTCCCGGTCTCGGCCGCCATCGCCGAGGGCACCGCGGTGGATATTCTCGTTCGCCCGGAAGCATTGTCGATTGGGCCGGTGGGCAAGGGGGTGACCGCGGTCGTCTCCACCGTGCGGCCGCTCGGCGGTACCCGGCTGATCCGGCTGCGCATCGAGGGGATGCAGGAACCCTGGCTGGCCCGTGTGCCGGCCCGCGTCGATGTGTCGCCCGGCGAGGCGGTCGCGGTTGCCTTAGACCATGCGCATGTGCATGTCTTCGCGGCAACCGAGGCTTCGTTGCCTCGATAGCGCCTTTCCGGCATAATTCCGAATTCGAGGTATGGGCTCTGCGCCCACGCGGGAGAGTATGATGGGCAGCTTCAGCGTATGGCATTGGCTGATCGTTCTGGTGGTGGTTCTGCTCGTCTTCGGTGCAGGAAAACTGCCGAAGGTCGCGACCGATGTCGCCCAGGGGATCAAGAATTTCAAGAAGGGCATGTCGGATCCGAAGCCCGAGGACGAGACGCCTGCGGCCCCGTCGGTGCCGGCCGGCCAGATCAACACCGCCAATTCCGCCGGCGCCGAGCAGAAGCCGGTGGCCGACAAGGTTTCGGGCTGAGCGAGCCGACGGCCCCGGAGGCCGCCGGGAGGCAGTCGCATGTTCGACATTGGCTGGTCCGAGATGGCGGTCATCGCGGCGGTTGCCCTAGTGGTATTGGGGCCGAAAGACCTGCCGAAGCTGCTGCGCGTGGTCGGCCAGTGGACCGGCAAGGCGCGTGCGCTCGCGCGCGAGTTCCAGGGGCACCTGGACGATATCGCGCGGCAGTCCGAACTGGATGAGTTGAAGAAGCAGGCCGAAAAGCTCACGAGCTTCGACGTGAAGAGCGAGATCGCCAATACCGTCGATCCGGGCGGCGAAATGCGGCGGACGGTAGAGGAAGCCGCCGCGGCGGCGCAGATGCCGGAACCGTCGTCACCGTCCACGCCGGCGCCGGCGATCGAACCGCCGCCCGCGAACCCGACCGAGCCCACGCCCGCGATCGGAACCAAGACGTGAGCACGGAATCGCCAGAAGACGACGTCGAACAGAGCCGTATGCCGCTACTCGAACACCTGGTCGAGCTGCGCAATCGGCTCATGTATTCGATGATCGCGTTTTTTGTGTGCTTCGTTCTCTGCTATGCATTTTCAAAGCAGATCTATGACATCCTGCATTGGCCGCTCTATATCGTGTGCAACGATTGCCGGATGATCATGACGGCGCCGCAGGAAGCGTTCTTCACCTATATCAAGGTGGCTTTCTGGGGGGCATTCGTCCTCGCATTTCCCATGATCGCCGCGCAGATCTGGATGTTCGTCGCCCCGGGTCTGTACCGCAACGAAAGACGCGCCTTCCTGCCTTTCCTCGCGGCGACGCCGATCCTGTTCACGATCGGGGCGGCGCTGGTTTATTTCCTGGTGATGCCGCTGGCGCTCGAGTTCTTCCTCTCCTTCCAGACGGCCGGTGGCGACGGCACGCTACCCATCGTCGCGGAGACGCGGGTGAGCGAATACCTCTCGCTGATCATGACCCTGATGCTCGCCTTCGGTGTGGCGTTCCAGCTTCCCGTCCTGCTGACGCTGCTCGCCCGCGTCGGCATCACCTCCAGCGCGGGTCTCGCCTCGAAACGGCGCTACGCGATCGTCGGCGTCTTCGTCGCCGCCGCCATCCTCACTCCACCGGATCCGATCAGCCAGATCTCGCTCGCGATCCCGCTGGTGCTGCTCTACGAGCTGTCGATCTGGAGCGCGCGCATCGTCGAGAAGAAGCGCGCGGCACAGGAAGCCGCGGAAGCGGCGGAGGGCGGCGCGGCCTGAGCTTTACCGCTCGGGCGCTCTTGCCTATAAGGCGACGCTCCCTGCCGGTTTTGGCCGATCATGCTCGACATCAGATGGATTCGTGAGAACGCAGCGGCGCTGGACGCCGCGCTGGAAGCGCGCCGCATGGCGCCCTGCGCCGAACAGTTGATCGACATCGATCAGCGCCGGCGCCGCCATCAGACCGAGTTCCAGGAACTGCAGAACCGCCGCAACGAGGCCTCCAAGGCGATCGGCAAGGCGAAAGGCAAGGGCGAGGACGCCGCGGCGCTGATGGCCGAGGTGGCCGAGCTGAAGGGGCGCATCCAGGCCGCGGAAGAGGCGGAACGCGCGGCCGGCGAGGCGCTGGACGAACTGCTGGCGGGCATTCCGAACATCCCCACCGCCGAAGTTCCACGCGGTCCCGATGAAAGCGCCAATGTCGAACTCCGCCGCATCGGTGCGCCGCGAAATTTCGAGCATGATCCGAAGGACCATGTCGACCTGGGGGTGGCGCTCGGCCTGATGGATTTCGACGCCGCCGCCCGCATGTCGGGCGCGCGCTTCGTGGTGCTGCGCCGCGATCTCGCCCGGCTGGAACGGGCGATCGCCAATTTCATGCTGGATCTGCATACCGGGGAGCATGGCTATAGCGAGACCGCGCCCCCCTACTTGGTTCGTGATGAGGCGGTCTACGGCGTGGGTCAGTTGCCGAAATTCGCTGAGGACATGTTCCGCACCACCAATGGGTACTGGCTGATCTCGACGTCGGAGATCGCGCTCACCAACCTGGTGCGCGAGCAGATCCTGGAGGAGGGCGAACTACCTCTTCGCTTTACCGCCTACACGCCCTGCTTCCGCTCCGAGGCGGGATCGGCCGGCCGCGACACCCGAGGCATGATCCGCCAGCATCAATTCCCCAAGGTGGAATTGGTCGGCATCACCACGCCCGATCAGTCCGAGGCCGAACACGAGCGCATGACCGCCTGCGCCGAGGAAGTGTTGAAGCGCCTCGATCTGCCCTATCGGGTAATGGCCCTGTCCACCGGCGACATGGGCTTTGCCAGCCGCAAGACCTACGACATCGAGGTCTGGCTACCCGCCCAGAAGGCCTATCGCGAGATCTCGAGCTGCTCCAATTGCGGCGACTTCCAGGCCCGGCGCATGAAGGCACGCTTCCGCCCGAAAGAGGGCAAGGGGACGCAGTTCGTGCATACCCTGAACGGCTCGGCGCTGGCCGTCGGCCGCACGCTGGTCGCCATCCTCGAAAACTATCAGCAGCCCGATGGCTCGATCGCCGTCCCTCAGGTGCTCCAGCCCTACATGGGCGGCTTGACGCGACTCTCCTCATAAGGATTCGAACCGTGCGCATTCTGGTCACCAATGACGACGGCATTCATGCGCCGGGGCTGAAGACCCTGGAGACGATCGCGAAGTCGCTCAGCAAGGACGTCTGGACCGTCGCGCCCGATTCCGAACAGTCGGGCGCCTCGCACTCGCTGACGCTCTCCATGCCGGTCAGGGTCCGGCAGGTGAACCCCCGCAAGTTCGCCGTCCGTGGCACGCCTACCGATTGCGTGATGATGGGCGTGACCATGCTGATCAAGGGCAAGAAGCCCGACCTGATCCTTTCCGGTGTCAACCGCGGCGGCAACCTGGGCGAGGACACCACCTATTCCGGCACCATTGCAGCGGCGATGGAAGGCACGCTGCTGCGCATTCCCTCGATCGCGATGAGTCAGGTCTTCACTCCGGACCATCCGGTGAAATGGTCGACGGCTGAACACCACGGTCCAGGCGTGGTCAAGAAGCTGCTCGATGCGAACTGGCCAAAAGATGTGCTGATGAACGTGAATTTTCCCGATCGGGTGCATGAATCGGTCGAGGGTGTTCAGATCGTGCCGCAGGGCCGGCGCAACCTGTTCGACCTGAACATCCTGCAGCGCATCGACGCCCGCAACGTTCCCTACTACTGGATCGGCTTCAAGCGCGAGACCGGCGAGCCGCCGCAGAACTCGGACCTCGGCGCGATACATGCGGGTTACATCTCGGTGACGCCGCTGCACCTCGATCTCACGCATCAGGCCAGTCTCAAGAAACTGAAGGGCGTCTTCGGGTGATTGATGCGCCGCGCATCATCCAGCTCCTGATGGAACTGCGCGGCCAGGGCATCACCGACACACGCGTTCTCTCCGCGATCGAGATGACGCCGCGCGAGCAATTCGTCCCGGAGGCCTTCGCCGACCGGGCCTATGAGAACATCCCCCTGCCGATCGCCCAGGGACAGACCATCAGCCAGCCTTACATCGTTGCCTATATGACGCAGCTTCTGGAGGTCGGTCCGCGAGCCAAGGTGCTGGAGATCGGAACCGGCTCGGGCTATCAGGCGGCCGTCCTCGCCCGCCTTTGCCGCCGTGTCTATACGGTCGATCGCTACCGTTCGCTGGTCCAGGAGGCGCAGCGGCGGTTCCAGGCCCTGGACCTGCACAACATCACCACGCGGACCGGTGACGGCATGAAAGGCTGGCCGGAGCAGGCGCCCTTCGACCGCATCATCGTCACCGCGGCGGGACGCGAGGTGCCTGCGGCGCTGGTCGAGCAGCTGGCGGAGGGTGGGGTGCTCGTAGCGCCGCTCGAAGAGAAGCCCGGCGAACAGGTGATGGTTCGCCTGCGACGCACACCCGAAGGTATCGCCCGGGAACGGCTCATCCCCGTCCGCTTTGTTCCCTTGCTGCCGGGCGTCGCCGAAGAACGTCAGGTTTGACGCGGGTCGAAGGCGTCGCGCAGGCCGTCGCCCAGCATGTTGAAGCCCATCACCACCAGGAAGATGGCAAATCCCGGCCAGATCGCCATCCACGGTGCCTGGGTCAGGAAACGCTGGGCGGTATTCAGCATGCTGCCCCAGCTGGGTGCCGGCGGTTGCTGCCCGAGGCCGAGGAACGAAAGGCTGGCTTCCGCGATGATCGCCGTGGCGATGGCGAGGCTGGCCTGAACCAATAGCGGTGGCATCACGTTCGGCAGTACGTGACGGAAGGCGATCCGCATCTCCTTGTTGCCTACCGCGCGCGCGGCCTCGACGAAATCCTCGGTCTTGACCGTCAGCACCTGGCCACGGGTCAGCCGGATGAAGATGGGCGTCGCGGTGACGCCGATGGCGATCATCGCATTGCCCAGACTGGGGCCCAGGAAGGCCGCCAGCGCGATGGCCAGGATGAGGAACGGACAAGCCAGCATGGCATCGACCACCCGGCCGATGACCGCATCGATCCATCCGCCTCGATAGCCCGCCAGCATGCCGAGCGGTATCCCGAAGGCGAGGGCGATCGCCACCGATATAACGCCGGCGGTCAATGAAGCCCGCGCGCCCCAGATCACCCGTGCCAGGACGTCACGGCCGACCTCGTCGGTGCCGAACCAATGCGCGGCGGATGGCGCCTTGCGCACGGTCGCCCAATTGGTGGCGACCGGATCATAGGGACTGATCAGCGGCGCCAGCAGGGCGACGGCGACGAAGAAGAAGACCACGACCATGCCGAACACCGCGCCCTTGCGGGCCAACAGGCGTTGCACCGCCCGCCGCCAGGGGCCGGCCGGCGGTGCCATCGCTTGGATCTCCAGGGCGAGGGTCATGTCGTGCCGCTGCGCAGCCGCGGATTGGCAAGCGCATAGGCGAGATCGGCCAAGAGGTTGAGGAGGATGTACGCGCTGGCCGTCACCAGCACGACGCCTTGCACCACGGCGTAGTCGCGGTTGAAAACCGCATCGACCACAAGCTTGCCGAAGCCCGGGATGGAAAACACCTGCTCGGTGAGCACCGCCCCGGAAAGAAGCGTGCCGAATTCGAGCGCGCCGAGCGTGATCACCGGGGTCAGGGCGTTGCGCAGCGCATGCCGGATGATGACGCCGGGTTCGCCTACACCCTTGGCCCGCGCCGTGCGCACGTAGTCCGCCCCGAGGGTCTGCAGCATGGCGGCGCGGGTGTGGCGCATCATCACCGCCGAAACCCCCGTGCCCAGCACGAAGGCCGGCATCACGAGACTGGCGAGGTTGCCGATCAGGCTCTCCCCGGGACTGACATAGCCCGAGGCCGGCAGCCAGCCCAGATGAACCGAGAACAGAAAGATCATCAGGATTCCGAGCCAGAAATTCGGCACGGAGATGCCCCAGAGCGCCAGCAGGTTGGCGCCATAGTCCCAGATCGAGCCTCGAAACACGGCGGAGATGATTCCGGCCGGAATCCCGATCACCAGCGCGATCAGGATAGCGAGGCAGGCGAGTTCGAGCGTGACGGGCAGCTTCTCCAGGACCAGCTCTCCAACCGGCCGCTTTATCCGCATCGACTGGCCGAGATCGCCCTGGACCACGCCCGCCAGCCAATAGACGTATTGGACGGGCAGTGGCTGATCCAGCCGGTACTGCTCACGAATCTCCTGGATGGCGATGGGATCTCGTTCTTCGCCGGCCATGATCAGCGCGGGGTCGCCCGGCAGCAACTGCTGCAGGCCGAAGATCAGGATCGAGACCACGAACAGCGTGGGCACGATCTGCAGCAGGCGGCGGAGAAGATACCGCGACAAGACCCTTATCCTCTCCGCCGTCGGTGTTCAGTTCAGCGTCAGTCCCTGCACCCGGATGAGGCCGTCCGGCACCTGGGTGAAACCCTGCAGCCGGTTGGTATAGGCCACGAACCATTTGCGATGGTACAGGTAGACGTGCGAGCGCGCCGCCAGCACCAGGCCGGTGGCTTCCTCGTAGAGCTTCTTGCGTTCCTCGAAGGTCGAGGCGGCGCGGGCGGCGTCCAGCGCCTTGTCGAGCGCGGGGTTGCAGTGCCGCCCGTCGTTCTGCCCGCCCTTGCAGGACTCAAAGGAATAGATGTTGCCGTCCGGATCCGTCCGGCCGCTCCAGCCGATCAGATAGGCCTCGAAGTCACCCTTGTTCGACCGCTGCAGCGAGGAGGCGAATTCGGCCGCTTCCAGCTTGATGTCGAAACCGGCCTCGGCCGCCATCGACTGGATGATCTCTGCCACCTGACGCTGGTCGGGATTGTTGGGGAACATCAGGGTGAAACTGACGGGCAGTGTCACCCCCGCTTCCTTCAGCAGGGCCTGCGCCTTCTTCACGTCCCTCGGCGGTACCGGGAACTTCTGCTGATAGAAGGGATGGACCGGCGAGACCCACTGGTTGCCCGGAAGGAACTCGCCGTTGAAGGCGACCTGGTTGATGACGTTGCGGTCGATCGCCGCCTCCAGGGCCTCGCGCACCTTGGGGTTCTGGCCAAGCACGCCCTTGGCACGCTCGCCGTTGGCCAGGTTGATCGTCATGCCCTGGTAGCCGATCTCGTCCTGGATGGAGAGCTTCAGCCTGTTGTTCTTGCGAATGGTGTCGAGATCCGTCGCCGAGACGCGTTCGATCAGGTCGAGGCTGCCGGCCTGGATATTGGCCAGTCGGACCGTGCTGTCGGGGATCGGCTGGTAGACGATGCGATCGATTTTGATCGCCTCCTTGTTCCAGTAATTGGCGAAGCGCTCGACCACGATCTTGTCCTGGGCGACGCGCTCCACCAGCCTGAAGGGTCCGGCACAGACGGGGTTGGTGCCGAACTTGTCGCCGGCGGCTTCGGCCGCCTTGGGCGACACGATCATGCCGGCGCGATCGGTGAACTGGGCGATCAGCGGCGCGAAGGGCACCGACAGGCTGAGCTTCACGGTCAGGGGGTCGACCACATCGATCGCGCTGATGACGTTGATCTCCGAGCGGCGGAACGAGCCTTTCAGCGTCAGATGACGGTTCAGGCTGTATTTCACCGCCTCGGCGTCCATTTTCTCGCCGTCGTGGAAGATCACACCGGGGCGCAGCTTCAGCGTGATGGTCTTGTTGTCGTCGGATATCTCGTAGCCGGTGGCCAGCTGGGGGATGATCTTCAGATTGGCGTCGATGTCGAACAGCTTGTCGCAGAGCGAGGCGAAGACGATCCGGCCGACGAAGGTCCGCGCCAGGGTCGGATCCAGCACGTCGGGATCTTCCGCCAGGCCGATGCGCAGCGTGGTCTGCGCCGTGGCGGCGGTGGGACCGGCCGCCACCCCCACACCCAGCAGCGCCGCCAGCGCCGCCGCCTTCAGCATCGGAAATCCGTCCATCTCGCTGCCCCTCCTTGAATGGTGTCCCGAAGCTATCAAGTTTCATGCCGCAAGTGCGCGTCCGATTGAAGCCCGGCGGCGATTCCGGCCTCGATCACCGCACGGTCGAAGACGCCCGCCGGCTTGTCGCGCGACGGCAGGAACGGACGGAAATGGACGAACCTCTCGCGGCTGACCGCCTCCAGCCGCTCGAGCTCCCCGAGCGGGTCGGCATGGTCGTCGACCCTGAGGTCGAGATCGGGATAGCTCTCGCGCGAAACGATCTTGAGCGCGGCCGACTGCCTGCCGCGCTTGTCCCCGCCCGCCGCTTCGCCCGCCTGCAATGCCGCGATGAGGCGGCGGGGCAGGGGAAGCTCGGCCAGTGCGACGAAGGCCCGGGCTGTTTCGGCGATCACCGCCGGTCCCGCCAGCATGTTCCCGGCGACCGAGAACCCTGCGTCGATCCGGTGCCCGCACCAGTCGACGCAGGCATCCCCGGTCCAGGCTCCTTGGCCGCCGCGGGCGCCGGCCACATGCACCTGCCGATGCGCGCGCCCCGCGTCCTCCGCGGTCAGTCGGTCCACGACCTGCTGGGCCGGCAGGCCCTGGCGCAGCAGGTCCAGTCCCGCCGGACCGTACATGGGGTTCACCAGCGCCTGGGTGGCGATGGCGCCGATACCGCTCTCCGCATGCAGGCAGAGCGCGCCGACCGCGAAGAACCGCGTCGCGACGGCGAGGCCGAAGGTCCCGCTTTCGGCATCCCGCATAATGATGGACCACGTCATCCCCGGTCCTTCCTCTGGCAGACTCGCTGTAGGATAACGCCATGCGGGGCGTCTTCTTCCGAATTCTCATCCTGGCGCTGGCGCTTGGCGCCTGCGGCGACCGGGTGGTGATACGCCCGCCGATGTCGGGGATTCCACCGGCCCAGCAGCCGCCGGCCGGCGGGGCGGTCACCTACCAGCCGCCGGTCCCGCTGGTGAAACCGCCGGGCGAGGGCACCACCGACCCGCGCAGTGTCGTGATCCTGCCGGGCGACACGGTCCATTCCATCGCCCAGCGCTATCAGGTGCCCAACCGCGCCCTGATCGAGGCCAATCGCCTCGAGCCTCCCTATGCGCTCGAGCCGGGGCGGGTTCTGATCCTGCCGGCGCCGCAGTTCCACACGGTGGCCCGCGGCGACACGCTCTACAGCCTGTCGCGGCGGTACCGCACCGACCTTTCGGCCCTCGCCCGGCTGAACGACCTGGGGCCGCCCTATGGCATCTATGAAGGCCAGATCCTGCGCCTGCCGGGCCAGGCCATAGCGCTTGCGCCGGCGAGTGCCGCTCCGCCGACACCGGCGCCTGTCGCGCCGCCGCCATCTTCACCTGCCGGTGGGGGCATCACCGTGCAGGAGATCCCGGCGCCGCCGCCTTCACCGGCACTCCCGCCCGCCGCGGCGGCGGCACCCGACCCGCCTCCGACGCCGGTACCGGCCGCGCCGCCGCCTCCGCCGGTGCAGGCGGATCCGCCGCAGACCGTGTCCCTGCCGCCCGGCCGCGCCGGCACGGGCCAGTTTCTCTGGCCGGCCCAGGGCAGGTTGCTCTCCGGCTTCGGCACCAAACCGGGCGGGCAGCACAACGACGGCATCAACATCGAGGTGGCGCAGGGCACGCCGGTGCGCGCGGCCGAGGGCGGCACGGTGATCTATGCGGGCAACGAGCTCAAGGGCTACGGCAACCTGTTGCTGATCCGCCATGCCGGCGGATGGGTCACCGCCTACGCGCATAACGAAGAGCTGCTGGTCCGACGGGGCGCCCGGGTCTCGCGCGGCCAGGTGATCGCCCGGGCGGGATCGACCGGCGGCGTTCCCAGCCCGCAGGTGCATTTCGAGATCAGGCGCGGCCGCGAGGCGGTCGACCCGATGCGCTACCTCGGGCCTCCCGATGCGGTCAGTGGAGCGGCTGGCCGAGCCGTCCGGACAGGTCCTGGATGAACTGCCAGGCGACGCGGCCGGAACGCGCGCCGCGGGTCATCGACCATTCCACCGCTTCCGCCCGCAGCTGCTCGGGGCCGATCTTCAGGCCATAGCGCGCCACATAACCGTCCAGCATGGCGAAGTAGTCGTCCTGGCTGCAGTTGTGGAAGCCGAGCCACAGGCCGAAACGGTCCGACAGCGACACCTTCTCCTCGACCGCCTCGTGCGGGTTGATCGCGGTGGAGCGCTCGTTCTCCATCATGTCCCGCGGCAGGAGATGCCGGCGGTTCGAGGTGGCGTAGAAGACGACGTTCTGCGGCCGGCCCTCGATGCCCCCCTCCAGCACCGCCTTCAGCGACTTGTAGCTGGCATCGTCGGCATCGAAGGAGAGGTCGTCGCAGAACAGGATGAAGCGCCGGGCGCTGCCCCGCAGCAGTTTCAGGAGCCGGGGCAGGGAGGGAATGTCCTCGCGGTGGATCTCCACCAGCGCGAGGCCGCCCCTGGTCTCCGCCGAAACGGACGCATGCACCGCCTTCACCAGCGAGCTCTTGCCCATGCCGCGTGCGCCCCAGAGGAGCGCGTTGTTGGCGGCCTGCCCCTGGGCGAAGCGGCGCGTGTTGTCGACCAGGATGTCGCGCACCCGCTCCACCCCCTTCAGCAGGTCGAGGTCGACGCGGTTCACCTGATGCACCGGGTCGAGCACATCGGGATCGGGATGCCAGATGAAGGCGTCGGCGGCGTTGAGGTCGGGAATCTTCGCCGGCGCCGGGGCCAGGCGCTCCAGCGCTTCGGCGATGCGGGTGAGGGGACCGAGAAGCTCGTGCATGACGAAAATTCGCTTCGAAAAGGGGCCGGACCGTAACACGGGCCCTTGGCCGGTCAAGCCGGCTTCACTGCCCCCTGCAGGCCCTGGCGTCCAGCACCGTGCCGGCCCCCTCCAGCGGCGTCACCGCCCCGCACAGCCGGTTGCCCTTCAGTATCGCTGGCGTCTGCGTGTAGTTGCGCACGAAGGCAGGCGGCATCGCGAGATCGGAACGGAACTCGTTCTCTTCGATCCGAATCGAAGGGCTCGGGTTCTTCTCGCCCTCCGCGGCAATCGCGATGGCGGTGCCCTGGTTCTGGCTGAGCGGCCCCTTCTGCAGCCTGTTGCGGGCGATCAGCACCTCTCCGCCGTTGGGAACATCGATCAGGTAGCTCGCGGTCCCCTCGGGGCCATCCTCGATACGGTTGCCGGTGATCACCGTCTTCGCCGAGCGCGACTTGATGTGGTGCCCGACCCGCTGGTTGAGGAAGGTCGAATCCCGCACTTCGAGCAGCGCGTATTTGTTGATGTAGATCCCGTGCGCGCAGACCGGATCACATTTGCCGTTGCCTATGAAGGTGCTGTTCTCGATCAGCATCTTCTTGGTCGGCGCCGGCGCCGCCAGGATGCCGTTCTCGTTGTTCTGGAAGGCGGAGTTGCGCACGGTGAGCCCGGCGCCCTGCACCCGGATGCCGGCGCCGTTCTTGTCGGCCACGGCGGCCCCGGAGAAGCGGATGCCCTCGACCACCACCTCGTCGCCGCCGATCACCCAGATCGCCTTGCCCTCGCAGGTCTTGTCCCTGACATGGACCTCGCCGCCTTTGGCCCGGATCGTCAGCCGCCGGCCCTTCCAGACCGCGCAGTCGACATAGGTCCCGGCCTCGATCTCCACCGTGTCGTCGTCGCGCGCGATCGCCGCCGCGGCGCTCGGCTGCTTCAGCGCATGCCCCGGCCCGACCAGCAGCGTGCGCGGCTTGAAGGCGCGCGACAGCGGGCTTTCCGGCGCCGCGGGTGGCTTCGGCGGATCGGCCGCCAGCGCCACTGGCACGAAGCCGCAGAGGAGGAGGGCGGCGATCCCCAGGCTGCGCGGCATGGCGATCATCCGCTGTTGCGCAAGCCGGCGGCGATGCCGTTGATGCTGAGATGGATACCCTGCACCACGCCCGGGTCCGGATCGCCGGCCCGGTGCCGGCGCAGCAGCTCGATCTGCACGTGGTTCAAGGGATCGATATAGGGAAACCGGTTGCGGATCGACCGCGCCAGCAGCGGATTGGTCTCGAGCAGCGTCTTCTGCCCGCTGATGGCGAGCACGGCCTCCACGCTCGCCTGCCATTCCTGCCGCAGGCGGGCGAAGATCACCGTCCGCAGCGCCTCGTCGGTGACCAGTTCGGCGTAGCGCGAGGCGATGGCGATATCCGATTTCGCCAGCACCATATCCATGTTCGACAGCATGGTGCGGAAGAAGGGCCAGTCGCGGTGCATGGCCTGCAGGCAGGCCATGCCGTCCGCCGGCCGCTCCGCCAGGAAAGCCGCCACCGCCGCCCCGAAACCATACCACCCCGGCAGCATCAGCCGGCACTGCGCCCAGCTGAACACCCAGGGAATGGCCCGCAGGTCCTCGATCCGGCTCTGCTTCGAACGCGAGGCCGGGCGCGAGCCGATGTTCAGGCTGGCGATCTCGCCCAGCACCGTCGACTCCCGGAAATACCGCTCGAACCCCTCGGTCTCGTAGACCAGTGCCCGATAGGCCCGGAAGGCATGCGCCGACAGCGTCTCCATCGCCGCCATGTGCTCGGCCGGCACCGCCTCGCCGTCTGCCTCCAGCAGGCTCGCCTCCAGCGTGGCGGCCGCCAGCGTCTCCAGGTTGCGGCGGCCGACATCGGCGTTGGAATATTTGGCCCCGATCACCTCGCCCTGTTCGGTGATGCGGATGGCGCCCTGCAGTGCGCCGGGCGGCTGCGCCAGGATCGCCTGGTAGGACGGGCCGCCGCCGCGCCCGACCGAACCGCCGCGGCCGTGGAACAGCCGCAACCCCACCTTGTGCCGGGCGAAGACCTCGATCAGCGCCACCTCGGCCTTGTAGAGTTCCCAGGTCGAGGTGAGATAGCCGCCGTCCTTGTTGCTGTCGGAATAGCCCAGCATCACCTCCTGCACCCCGTCCCGCGAGGCGAGCAGGCGCCGATAGGCCGGCAGCGCGAACAGCGCGTCCATCACCGGGCCGCTTCTCTGCAGGTCGGCGATGGTCTCGAACAGCGGCACGATGTCGACCTCGAGGCGGCCCTCGCGCGGCCGCAGCAGCCCGACCTCCTTCAGCAGCACCGCCACTTCCAGGATGTCCGACACCCCGTCGGCCTTGGAGATCACGTAATGCGGCAGCGCCGCGGCCCCCAGCCGCCGATGCGCGTCCGCCACCACGCGGAGCGTCGCCAGTTCCCCCATCGTCTCCTCGCCATAGGCGAGGTGCGGCGCGGAGAGCGGGCGGGGATTGCCGAGCTCGCCCACCAGCAGCGCCACGCGGGCGTCCTCCCCGAGGGCCGCGTAGCCGCCGCCGAGCCCGGCCGCCTCGGTCAGCTCGCCCACCACCCGCGCATGCACGTCGGAATTCTGCCTGACGTCGAGCGAGGCGAGGTGGAAGCCGAAAACGTCGGCGGCGCGCCTCAGCGCGCGCAGCCGCCCGCGCGCCAGCGCCCCGGAACCGTTCTCGTAGAGCGAGGCGTCGATGACGTCGAGATCG
>JALHMN010000105.1 GCA_022844005.1 bacterium
ATGGTGAGCTCGCCTTTGAAGCGGGTCAGCACGACCTCGGTCGAGTATTTCTCGACCCCGCTCTGGTCCGACCACTTGCGGGTCTGCAACGAGCCTTCGAGATAGATCTTCGAGCCCTTGCGCAGGTACTGCTCGGCCAGCTTCACCAGATTCTGGTTCCAGATGACGACCGAATGCCATTCGGTCTTCTCCTTGCGTTCGCCCGAAGCCTGGTCGCGCCAGGTTTCCGACGTGGCGATGCGCAGGTTGGCGACCCGGTCGCCGTTCTGCATGGCCCGGATCTCCGGGTCGCGCCCGAGATTGCCGACCAGGATGACCTTGTTGACGCTGCCCGCCATGTTCGTGTTCCCGAAATGTACCTTGAGAGACCGTTGGCACGCACTATAGTCGCGCTCCGCCTTCCCTCGCGAGTCTGAAGCGTCCCATGTCGAAGTTCATTTGCGTCCGCGGGGCGCGCGAGCACAACCTCAAGAGCATCGACGTCGATATCCCGCGCGACAAGCTGGTGGTCATCACCGGCCTGTCGGGCTCGGGCAAGTCCTCCCTCGCCTTCGACACCATCTATGCCGAGGGTCAGCGGCGGTATGTCGAATCGCTCTCGGCCTATGCGCGCCAGTTCCTGGAACTGATGCAGAAGCCCGATGTCGACCATATCGACGGCCTGTCGCCAGCCATTTCCATCGAACAGAAGACCACCTCGAAGAATCCGCGCTCGACCGTCGGGACGGTGACCGAGATCTACGACTACATGCGGCTGCTCTGGGCGCGGGTGGGCGTCCCCTACTCACCCGCCACCGGCCTGCCGATCGAAAGCCAGACGGTTTCCCAGATGGTCGACCGGATCATGGCCCTGCCGGAAGGCACAAGGCTCTACCTGTTGGCGCCGATGATCCGGGGCCGGAAGGGCGAGTACCGGAAGGAACTGCAGGATCTGAGGAAGCGCGGCTTCCAGCGCGTGCGTGTCGACGGAACCCTGCACGAGATCGAGGCCGTACCGGCCCTCGACAAGAAGAAGAAGCACGACATCGAGGTTGTGGTCGACCGCGTGGTCGTCCGTCCGGATCTGCAGACGCGCCTCGCCGATTCGCTCGAGACCGCGCTCGGCCTCGCCGACGGCATCGTCTATGCCGACGACGCCGATACCGAGGCGCGCATCGTATTCTCGGCCAAGTTCGCCTGTCCGGTTTCGGGCTTCACCATCGACGAGATCGAGCCGCGGCTGTTCTCCTTCAACAACCCCTTCGGCGCCTGCCCCACCTGCGACGGCCTGGGCGTGAAGATGGTCTTCGACGCCGATCTGGTCATTCCGGACGAAAAGCTTTCCCTCCGCAACGGCGCCGTGGCGCCCTGGGCGCGATCGACCTCGCCCTATTACATGCAGACGCTGGAAAGCATCGCGCGGCATTTCAAGGTGTCGACCAGCACGACCTGGGCCGACCTCCCGCAACCGGTCCGCGACACAGTCCTGTTCGGTTCCGGCGCCACGCCCATCACCATGACCTATGACGACGGCCTGCGCGCCTATACGACGCAGAAGCCGTTCGAAGGCGTCATTCCCAACATGGAGCGGCGCTGGAAGGAAACCGAATCCTCCTGGGTGCGGGAGGAGATGGAGCGATTCCAGGCCTCTTCTCCCTGCGAGGCCTGCGGCGGCTATCGCCTGAAGCCGGAAGCGCTGGCGGTGAAGATCGATGCCAGTCATATAGGTCAGGCCTCCCAGATGTCGATCAAGCAGGCCGCCGCCTGGTTCCGCGCCCTTCCCGGCCATCTGACCGACAAGCAGAACGAGATCGCGACCCGCATCCTCAAGGAGATCAACGAGCGGCTGGGGTTTCTCGAGAATGTCGGCCTGGAATATCTGACGCTGTCGCGCAACTCCGGCACGCTGTCGGGCGGGGAAAGCCAGCGCATTCGCCTCGCCTCGCAGATCGGTTCCGGCCTGACCGGCGTGCTCTACGTGCTGGACGAACCCTCGATCGGACTGCATCAGCGCGACAATGCCCGGCTGCTGGAAGCCCTGGTCCATCTGCGCGACATCGGCAATACCGTGATCGTCGTCGAGCACGACGAAGAGGCCATCCGCGCCGCCGATTACGTGTTCGACATGGGTCCGGCGGCCGGTGTGGGTGGCGGCCACGTCGTGGCCGAGGGAACGCCGGCACAGGTGATGGCGAACCCGGCCTCGCTGACCGGCCAGTACCTGACCGGCATGCGCCAGATCCCGGTGCCCGAGCGGCGCCGCACGGCGAAGGACAAGCGCTGGCTCGGCGTCGTCGGCGCCAAGGGAAACAACCTCAAGAACGTCAGCACCCGGATCCCGCTCGGCACCCTCACCTGCATCACCGGTGTTTCCGGCGGCGGCAAGTCCACCCTCATCATCGAGACCCTCTACAAGGCATTGGCCCGGCGGCTGAACGGCGCGCGTGAGCAGGCCGCGCCGCACGAGCGGATCGACGGCCTGGAATGGCTCGACAAGATCGTCGACATCGACCAGTCGCCGATCGGCCGGACACCGCGTTCCAATCCCGCCACCTATACCGGCGCCTTCGGTCCGATCCGCGACTGGTTCGCGGGCCTGCCCGAGGCGCAGGCGCGCGGCTACAAGCCGGGCCGCTTCTCCTTCAACGTCAAGGGCGGGCGGTGCGAGGCCTGCCAGGGCGACGGGCTGATCAAGATCGAGATGCACTTCCTGCCCGACGTCTATGTGCAGTGCGACGTCTGCAAAGGCCAGCGTTACAACCGCGAAACGCTCGAGATCCACTTCAAGGACAAGTCGATCGCCCAGGTGCTCGACATGACCGTCGACGACGGCGCCGTCTTCTTCAAGGCGGTGCCGAGCGTACGCGAAAAGCTCGAGATGCTGCAGGAAGTGGGTCTCGGCTACATCAAGGTGGGACAGCCGGCGACCACTCTCTCGGGCGGCGAGGCGCAGCGGGTCAAGCTCGCCAAGGAACTGTCGCGCCGCGCCACCGGGCGCACGCTCTACATCCTGGACGAGCCCACCACGGGCCTGCATTTCGAGGACGTGCGGAAGCTGCTGGAAGTGCTGCACCGGCTGGTGGACCAGGGGAACACCGTGGTGGTGATCGAACACAATCTGGAAGTGATCAAGACCGCCGATTGGCTGGTCGACCTCGGGCCCGAAGGCGGAGACGGCGGCGGGTACATCGTGGCCGAAGGCCCGCCCGAGGAGGTCGCCCGCGTGGAAGCAAGTCACACGGGCCGCTATCTCAAGTCCTATCTTCGCGCCGGCGCCCAGCCCGCTCCGGCCAAGCCGGCAAAGCGGGCGGCGCGCCGGTAGCCGCTCAGGCCAGCGCCGCTTCGCTCACCGAATCGCCGGCGATCCGGCTGTGCCACATCACCCGGGGCTGCTTCATGTCCCAGGGCGTGGCGCGATGCAGCAGGCAGCGGTTGTCCCAGATGACGGCGTCGCCCGGTGCCCAGTCGTGGTGATAGATCCGCGGCGGCTGGCAGGCGAAGGTGACCAGATCCTCCAGGAAGCGCTCCGACTCATCCCTGTCCATGCCCGGGATATTGTGGGCGTGGCGGCCGATTAGAAGCGACTTCCGGCCGGTTTCGGGGTGCACCTTGACCAGCGGACGGCGCGGCACCGGTCCTTCGTGCAGGCCATAGCCGTTGTATTCCCCGTCCTGCTGCTTGGTCTGGTGCCCCAGCTTTGATTGGCTGTAGTGCAGCGAGTGGAAGGCCGACAGCGCCTCCACCTTCGCACGGCGGTCGTCGTCCAACGCATCGTAAGCGGCCCGCATATCGGCCCAGCCGGTATGGCCGCCGACACTCGGCACCACCTCGGCGCAGAAGACGGCCCCCTTGGCCTGGACCGGCATATAGGTGCTGTCGGCATGCCAGCCCATGTTGCCCTTGAGGATCTTCATCACGTCGTCGTTCTTCTCCTCCTCGCGGAGGGAGCCGTCCGACTTCACGTTGCTGATGGCGATCATGTCGAATTCGAGCGGGCCGAAGCGCTTGGCGAAAGCGATCTGCTCGTCACGGGTCAGGTGCTGGTCGGGAAAGACCAGCAGCGCGTAGTCGAGCCAGACGGCATGGAGATCGCGCCAAGTGGCATCGTCCAGGCCACGCAGCCGGATGCCGCGGATGACCGCTCCGAAAGTCGCGTCGACCGGATCAACACTGAAGTGCCGTGCCAAAGCTATTTCCTCCTGTACTTTCCATTGGCTCATTCTTTGAGCCTTTGTTCGTCAGCGTAGCTGACGCGACCACCGGGCGCTATGTCGGCGGCCGTCGCGCCATGGAAGTACCGGCCCGCGCGTCTGAGGGATGACATACGAGACTATTGCCGCCGGTGATGCCGCGCTGGGATCAAAAGGCACGAACCGGTCCGGTTTCCCTGACGACCACGCGATTGCCTTCGAGCTCCCGCGGCAACCGGGCAGACATCTTCTCTGCCGGACCTTCGCACATCACCACGATGACCTTCTGCCCGCTGTCCAGTCCGAGGCCAACGCCAGCAACGCCACGAATGGACATAAGCCTGTCGCGGTTCAGTTCGAGAGCGTCTTCAGCATGCATATTCAGCACCCGAGATGGAGCACCGGCCATGCGAAGTCTAGCACAAGGGCCTCGGCGGCCACATGTCCCCTCAGTAGAGGATGGACAAGCCCATAATCGTCAACACGTTGCCAATATCGTTGCAGAAGGTGTTGCCGCCTCCTCCTGCGAAAAGCAGGCCCGAAGGCTGGTTCTTGGCAAGCGTGGTAACCAAGGAACCCGAGTCTCCGGGGCGGCTGAAAACAGTCCCACTGCCGACCACCTGGAACTGCTGGTCGAAACGCGCGATGCTCGGCGCAGTCGGAGAGCCCATGTTCACGTTGACGCTGGTACCGACCAGCGTAATCACGCCGGTGGTGTGGCCGGTTGTCCGGCCACTCTTCTGCACCAGCATGCCGAGCGCGGGGGCGACATGCGGACCGACAAGCTTGTCGAACAGGGTGCCCGCACTGTTGCGCAGCACACGCTGGTCCGTGGCGGCACTGCGACTAACGTCGGCGATGGCTGCATCGATGAGATTGATGCTGCCGAAATTGATCGGATGGAACCGCTTCAGCGATGCGATTACCGCTGCCGGACAGGCCCCCCCATCCAGCAGACCCGGCTGGGGGATCGTGGTGCCCGGCAAGCTGCTGTTGACCAAGGCCAGAACATGGTTGTTGCTGAGGATCAGGGGCTGCCCGGGAGACTGGTCCTCGGTAACGAAGCACCCGAGTGTTCCTGCCATCGAGAGCGTGCAATTTCCGATCGAAACGCCAGCCGGCACAGGGCTGAAATGTTTGTTGAAGAGGGCCGCGATCTCGCCCGTTTCCACTACTGACGTCGGGAAGCCGCTTATCGTTTCAGGAATGAGCCGCCCCGAAGACAATGCATCGGGTCCGACTTTGTGCCGGACCAACACGTGAATGCTCGGCACCTGCGCACCGGACGTATTGATCTTCGACCCGATCCCCACCCCCACCACGTTCGACGGAAGGTCGGGCTGAACAGCGAAGGCGCTGACTGTCATCGCGGTGGCGGCAATCGGATCCGGCAGAAGTGCCCCGCGAACAGAGTCCGCAGCCTGATCGAGCGCCCGGACTTCCGACTGCTTGAGGCCAAAAATCTGTACGGACGATGTGGTGAGTGCCATATCCCGCCCTCCATTCGGCGAGGCAGAATAACATACTTTTAGTTTAATATTATATTATTTATAGATCTATAGGAGGATTGGCCTCGGAAGATTGTGTTCAGGCGGCCTTCGCCTCCGCGGCCAGGCGGTCGCGAACCTGCGCCCCGATCTCGAAGGAGCGCAGGCGCGCGGCGTGATCGAAGATCTGCCCCGAGATCATGACCTCGTCGGCCTTTGTCTGCTCGATGAAGGCGCGCAGCCGCGGCGCGATAGTCTCCGCCGTGCCGACGAAGGCGCAGGCGAGTGCCCGCTGCACATTGGCCAGTTCCATCGGCGAGGCATGGTCGGCGATGTTGTCGACCGGTGGCGGCAGCGGGCCGGGCGTGCCGCGCCGCAGGTTGACGAACTGCTGCTGTGCCGAGGTGAAGATGCGCCGGCCGGCCTCCTCGGTATCGGCGGCGAACAGGCTCATCCCCACCATGGCATAGGGCTTTTCCAGCACTTCCGAAGGCTCGAAGCGGCTGCGGTAGATCTGCAGCGCGTCCATCAGCATCTCCGGCGCGAAATGCGAGGCGAAGGCGAAAGGCGCGCCGATCATGGCGGCGAACTCGGCGCTGAACAGGCTGGAGCCGAGCAGCCATATCGGCACTTTCAGGCCGGCACCGGGGACGGCACGGATTCGCTGCCCCGGCTGCGGGGGCTCGAAATAGCGCTTCAGCTCCATCACGTCCTGGGGAAACCGATCGGCGCTCTCTTCCATGTTCCGGCGCAACGCCCGCGCGGTCAGCATATCGGTGCCCGGAGCACGTCCGAGGCCGAGATCGATACGGCCGGGGAACAGCGATTCGAGCGTGCCGAACTGCTCCGCGATGACCAGGGGAGAGTGGTTCGGCAGCATGATGCCGCCCGACCCGACGCGGATGCTCTTGGTGCCGGCGGCGACATGGCCGATGACGACCGAGGTGGCCGCGCTGGCGATGCCCGGCATGTTGTGATGCTCCGCCAGCCAGTAGCGGTGATAGCCCCAACGCTCGACATGCTGGGCCAAGTCGCGCGAATTGCGGAAGGCGTCCGCCGGGGCTGCCCCCTGGGTGATCGGTGAAAGGTCGAGGACGGAAAAGGGGATCATCGCGGCGACTCACGGGCTCTGCGGGAAGACGGCTATTGTGACGAGATTGGGCGGTCCGCGCCATTCGGCAACAAGCAGGGCGGAATGCGCCGCCGTCTGGGAAAGAGTTCATCGATGTGGCGACACATGGCAGCGCTTCTGCTCCTTCTAGTTCTCTCCGGCTGCGCGGCGGGCGCTCCCCCGCCGTCCGGCCCCAGGGAGACCGCGCTGGAGGGGACCAACTGGGTACTGCTTCGCCTGGGGACAGTCGCGGCGACCCCCACCGGGAGCGCGCGGCCACCCAATCTCCGGCTGACGGAAAGGCGCGCAGGCGGATTCGGCGGCTGCAACCGCTTCGGCGGCGCCTACGAGCTGTCTGGCGCGGCCCTGCGCTTCGGACCTTTGATCGCCACCAGGATGGCCTGCATGGAGGGTGGGGCCCAGGAACAGCCCTATTTCGATGCGCTGGCGGCCGTGCGCGGCTGGCGGCTTTCGGGCGATCGATTGACCCTGACAGGGGCCGACGGCGCCGTACTGCTGGAATTCGAGGCGAAGGGCGCGGAATAGTTTCCGCCCGACCGGGCCTGCGGCCGCGAGGCTAGCCGAGGAGGCTGCCGAGCGCGACGGCGGCAAGGATACCGAGCGCCGCCTTGCGATAGACCGTATCGCTCGCCCGCCCGAACCCCTTCGCTCCGATCCAGGCGGTCAGCAGATAGACCGGGGTCAGCCACAGCGCCTGCACCGCCATCGCCGAGGTAAGTGCGCCGGAAGCGCCGAGCACGGCCAGGGCCGCGAGATCGATGATGGCGAAATAGACGACGCAACTGGCACGCACCTCGGCCGCCGCATGCGGACCCGACAACAGGAAGAACACCACCGGCGGTCCCGCCATCCCGACCGCGCCGTTCAGGAATCCCGAGGCCGCCCCTGCCGCAGCGGTCGCCGGCACCGTGGGACGGCCGGTGTAGCGCCAGCCGAAGCCGAGCACCGCGACGAAGGCGAGCACCACGCCTGACATGGCGAAGCGCATGGTTTCCGCCGGCACCGCCAGCAGCGCCCAGACGCCGAGCGGGACGGTGATGAGGCCCGTCGCCGACAGGATTCCCATGCGCGGCCAGTCCACCGCTTTCGCCACGGCGCCGACGAACGGCACCGACAGCAGGATCTCGAGTCCCAGACCGATGGCGACGGCGGCCGCCGGGCCGTGGATGGCGCCCAGCGCCGGAATCATGATCATGGCCGAGCCGAAACCGGCGAAGCCGCGCACGAGGCCGGCGAGGCCGACGGCCCCGGCGGCGAGCCAGAAGACCGGATCGGCGGCGGGACTCGACATCATCCGCGGATCATAGGCCCTCGTGTTTGCGTATGGGCGCGAAACCCCGCATCCTCCGCCGCAAAATCTCCCCTGGGGAAGGCGATGCAGACGATCTTCGTGATGGTGAAATGCGAACTCGGCAAGGCCTATGACGTGGCCGCCGAATCGGTCGAGCACATGGAACAGGTGTCCGAGGTGCACTCGGTCTCCGGCCAGTACGATCTCCTGATGAAGTGCTACCTGAACGACGATCAGGATATCGGGCATTTCGTGGTCAGCAAGCTGCAGACCATCCCGGGCGTCAAGGACACTTTCACCATGATCACCTTCAAGGCCTTCACCTGAAGAGAGGCCACGCGTCCAAGGGGCGCATGAAAACGGGGGGGGCAAACAACAATGTCGGAATACGACTACGTCATCATCGGCGCCGGTTCGGCCGGCTGTGTCATGGCCGCGCGCCTGTCCGAGGACCGGGCCGCCAATGTGCTGCTGATCGAGGCCGGCCCTCCCGACAAGTCCCCCTTCATCCACATGCCGGCCGGCATCACCAAGCTGCGTGAGATCGGCGTCACCTGGCAGTTCGAAACCGAACCGCAGCCGGCCCTGAACAACCGCCGCCTGTACTGGCCCCGGGGCAAGACGCTGGGCGGGTCCAGTTCCATCAACGCCATGATCTACATCCGCGGCGTGCCGCGGGACTACGATCACTGGCGCCAGCTCGGCAACGACGGCTGGGCCTTCGACGACGTGCTGCCCTACTTCAAGAAGGCCGAAGCCAACCAGCGCGGCGCCGACGGCCTGCATGGCGGCGGCGGCCCGCTCAGCGTCTCCGACCTGATCAGCGTGAGCCCGCTCAGCCGGCACTTCGTCGAGGCGGCCAAGGCCGCCACCGGCCTCCCGGACAACCGCGACTTCAACGGCGCCGACCAGGAGGGCTTCGGCCTCTACCAGGTGACCCAGCGCGGCGGAAAGCGCTGGAGCGCGGCTTCCGCCTATCTGAAGTCCGCCGCCGGCCGACCCAATCTCACCGTGGTGACCGATGCCTATGTCACCCGCCTCGTGGTGGAAAAGGGCCGCGCCCGCGGCGTGGAATACCGCAAGGGGAACGAGACCATCCGCGCCGAAGCCGCGCGCGAGGTGATCCTCAGCGGCGGCGCCGTCCATTCGCCGCAGATCCTGCTGCTGTCGGGCATCGGCCCGGCCGCCGAAGTGAAAGCGGCCGGCGTCACCCCGGTGCACGACCTGCCCGGTGTCGGCAAGAACCTGCAGGACCACCTCAACATCAACCTGATCACCCGCTGCACCCGGCCGGTGACCTATGACGGGCTCGACAAGCCGCTGCCCTCGATCAAGGTCGGGCTGCAGTACCTCCTGTTCAAGAAGGGTCCCGGCACCTCGAACGTGGCCGAGGCCGGCGGCTTCTGGAAATCGGACGCGGGGGCGGAGACGCCGGACATCCAGTTCCATTTCATCCCGGCCTATGTGATCGACCATGCGCGGACAAAGATCGAAGGCCACGGCCTCACCATCGACGCCTGCCTGCTGCGGCCGCGCTCGACCGGGGAGATCAGGTTGGCCTCAGCCGATCCGGGTGCCGCGCCGCTGATCGATCCGCGCTACCTGTCCGATCCGGCAGACCTGAAGCCGCTGGTCGAGGGCTTCAAGATGAACCGCGAGATCTTCGGCCGCGATCCGCTGAAGACCTTCGTCGGCCCGGAATACATCCCCGGCAACAACCCCCGCAGCGATGCCGAGATCGAGGCCTTCGTGCGGAGCCATGCCGAGACGATCTATCACCCCGTCGGCACCTGCAAGATGGGCATTGATGCGATGGCGGTGGTCGACCCGGCGCTGAAGGTCCGGGGCCTCGAAGGCCTGCGGGTGGTCGATGCCTCGGTGATGCCGGCGGTGATCTCCGGCAACACCAACGCGCCCACCATCATGATCGCCGAGAAGGCGGCCGATATGGTGCGCCGGGCCGCCTGAGGGGTCAGGCCCGGGCGAGGCGCCCCGGCACCAACCGGACCTTGCGCGGTCCCGCCATCCAGATGGCCACGGCCGACAGCGCGCAGGCGCCGATCATCAGCAGGAAGGCCGGCCGATAGCTCCCCGTCGCATCGTGGATCAGGCCGGCGACCCAGGGCCCCGCCGCGCCGCCGCCGATCAGCGCCACCGTCATGCTGCCGAAGATCGAACCGAAATGCGGCCCCTCGAAGATCTCCGCCACGATCGGCCCCATCACCGAGGTCATCGCATAGCCGAGGAAACCCTGCGACACGACCATGACCCAGAGAAGCGGCGTCGACGGCCCGCTCTCCAGCGCCACCAGCGCGGCATAGCAGATCGCGAAACCGGCGCAGCCGAACGACCACACCCATTCCCGCCCGATCCGGTCGGACAGGGCGCCGAGCGCGATCTGCCCGGGTATGCCCACCGCGCTGACGATGCCGAGCGCCCAGGCGGCGACCGAGGGGCTGAAGCCGACATCGATCAGGAACTTCGTCTGGTGCACCTGCACCGCGTACCAGGCGGCCAGCGCGCAGAGAAAGCCCAGCACCAGCCACCAGTACCGCCCCGTGCGCATGGCCCGGCCGAGCGTCCATTCGGTCCCGGCCCAGGCCGCGTCCACGACGTTGGAGGCCGCCCGCTTCGCCGCCGCCGCGGCCGCCCCGCTGTCGCCGTCGACGTTCAGCCCGAGTTCCGCCGGCCCGCGCCGGACCAGGAGGTTGAGCGGCCCGAGGATGCAGAGCACCAGCAGCCCCATGGTCCAGCACGAGGTACGCCAGCCCTCGGCACCGATGATCGCCTGCAGCCAGGGCAAGAGCACGATGGCGCCGACGCCCACGCCGGAGAAGGCGATGGCGATGGCGAAGGCCCGCCGCCTCACGAACCAGTTCGGCAGGAACTGCGAATGCACCGTATAGGTCATCAGATTGGCGCCGCCGCCCACCAGCACGCCGAGCGTGGCATAGAGCTGCCAGGTGCTCTGGATGAAGGGCGCGGTGAAAAGGCCGAGGCAGAGCAGAACCACGCCGGCCTCGATCACGACGCGCGGTCCGTGCCTGTCCATCACCCGGCCGGCGATCGGGCCCAGCAGGGCCGATACGAGGAAGCCGAAGGAGAAAGCCCCGGCGGCGACGCCGGTATCCCAGCCGAACTCGGCCACCAGGGGCGGCAATAGCAAAGAGAAGGCCGTCCGCGCCGTCACCGCGATCCCCATGGTGACGAAAGCGACGGCGATGATCAGCCAGCCGTAGTAGAACGGCAACCGCGACGACCAGTGTTGTGACAAGCCTGTTTCCTCGCCCTGTAGCACGGCCTGGCCTCGGCCGGGCGCCGCTCATTGTTCGTGGCGCAGTCTCGAAGGCGGTTCGCCGCCGTTCAATTACCACCCTGGTCGTCGCTGGGTCCGCCTATTCCTCGAAGCCGACGAAAACGGTTGCCTCGTCGACGGACTTCCGCCGCGACACCACCGCGTTGGCGGGGAAGCTGTCGTCGGGATAGCCCATGGCGACGCAGATCATGATGACCTGGTCTTCCGCGATGCCCGCATGTTCGCGCACCACGGGCGACTGCATGATCCCCTGGCTGTTGATGACGCACCCCAGCCCCCGCGACCAGGCCGCGTTCACCAGCGCGTTGGCAACCGCGCCGCAGTCGAACGGGCCGATGTCGCCGCCGTGGATCGACCGGTCATAGGTGACGACGATCGACACCGGCGCGTCGAACTGGCGGAAGCCGCGCAGCACCCAGTCTTTGCGCTTCTCCTGGTCGTGCCGCTCGATGCCCATGGCGGCGAACAGCTGCTTGGCGATATCGATCTGCCGCTCGCGATGCGCGCCGCCGTATTCGCCGTGCATGCGGAATTCGCGCGAATGCGGCACGCCCGCCAGGTTGCGCTCGGTGTTGCCGGCGCGGATGCGGTCCAGCGGCGCCCCGGACACGACATAGAAGTTCCATGGCTGGGTATTGAGCGAGGACGGTGCGCGCATCGCCATCTCGATCACTTCCCGGATCACCGCCTTCGGCACCGGATCGGGTTTGTAGCCGCGGATGCTGCGGCGCCCCAGCACCACCTCGTCGAAACTCACTGCCTTCATCGTCTCCGCCCTCGAATGCCCGCGCATTTCAGTCCGCGCGAGGCTGCGAACCCAGTATGGCGCAAGCGTATCCCGGCTGCACAATCCCGATGGCGCATGACATGGACGGCACGGCCGATATCGCGGTTCACGCGGGTGTCTGGTCGCCGGTGCGGCGGCGGTTTCGTGGCTTCGCGGGCCGTGCCGGAGGTTTCGTCCCCTTCTGGCGTTGCAGGTGCTCGACGAGGACGCGCAGCTTCGGCGCAAGGTTCCTGCGGCTCGGATAGTAGAGGTAGAAGCCGGCGAAGAACGGGCAATAGTCCTCCAGGATCGGCACCAGCTCTCCCCTTTCGATGAAGGGCCGGAAGCTTTCCTCCATCCCGAAGGTGATGCCCGCGCCGGCGCGGGCGAGTTTGATCATCAGCGCCATGTCGTTCGTCGTGAATTTCGGGGCCACGGCGACGCTGAACTCCTTGCCGCCCTCGGCGAATTCCCAGCGATATGGCGCCGCCTTCGGCGCCGGTCGCCAACCGATACAGGCATGCGATGCGAGTTCGGCCGGATGCGACGGCACACCCCGGCGGTGGCAATAGGACGGCGCGCAGACGGCCAGCTGCCGCTCGTCACCCGCGACCGACACCGCGATCATGTCCTGTTCGATGACCTCGCCGAGCCGCACGCCTGCGTCATAGCCCTCGGCCACGATGTCGAACTCCTCGTCGGTGACGGTGACGTCGAGGCCGACATCGGGATTGTCCTCGCAGAAGGACGCGAGGAACGGACCCGAGAGGAAGCGTTCGGCGATCGACGATACCGCGAGGCGCAGTCGCCCGCGCGGCCGCCCCGTCAGAAACGTGGTCCTCTCGACGGCCGCGCGCATGTCGGCAACCGCGGGAGCGATCTCCGCATGCAGCCTCTCCCCGGCCTCGGTCAGGCTCACGCTGCGCGTCGTGCGCTGCACCAGGGCGATGCCGAGGCCCTCCTCCAGCCGCCGGATCGTCTGGCTCACGGCCGATCGGGTCACGCCCAGCCGATCGGCCGTCGCGCGAAAGCTCCGCTCCTCGGCGACGAGGGCGAATACGGCGAGCGCGTTGAGATCGGGCTCCATTGGTTAGTTTAACTTCTCATACTGTTAATCAATCGTCGTCTTATCGCGACAATCGCGCAGACCTATCCTTCAGGCAAGCAGATCGGAGGTGCCCCGAAAGGACGGATCGATGCGCTCTCCGGCGAGATCGTCGCCCATCCCACCGCACCCAAATGAGGAGAAGAACCATGACCATGTTCCTGCAAGCCCCGTTGCGAGCCCTCGCCACCGCCCTCCTGCTTGCCGCGGCGCCGGCGTCAGCCGTCGCGGACACGATCGAGGAGCGGCGCCAGCGTGGCGACGCCGTCATCAGGAGCCTGAACAACGGCGTCCCGCAGCAGACGCTCGAGCGTATGCGCCAGGAGTTTCCCTTCCTCGCCGATGCGGCCGAGGCCTATGCGCTCGGTGATGTCTGGTCGCGGCCCGGCCTCGACAGCCGGACGCGGCAGCTCGCCGCCGTCGCGGCCTTCGCCGCCACGGGCCAGATGCCCTTCGCGAAGATCCATGCCGGCTACGCCCTCAACATCGGCGTCTCCGAGGAAGAGCTGAAGGAGATCGTCTACCTCGTCACGGTGCCGGCCGGCATCTCGCGCGCCATCGCGGCCTCGCAGGCAATGTCGGAACTCTTCGCCGAGCGGCGCGCCGCCACCGGCAAACGATAGGAGGCCATCATGAACCGGTTCGCGCTCCTCCTGCTCGCGCACGCCTCCAGTTCCTTCGTCCATCCCATCGACAAGGTCAGTGCTCAGATGCTCGTACAGTCACCCTCACGCCCGCCGCCGGCACAAAGCCATCCCTATGTCGGCATGTGGGTGACTCCCGATGGCCATATAAGGCATCAGCTTCTCGCCAACGGTCGCTACGACGAGGCGCGGGGCTCGCGAGAGAGCGCCTACCGGGGCCGCTACGAGGTTCGCGGCAACCACATCGACTATTGGGACGATACCGGCTTCACCGCCGACGGGACATTCGTCGACGACAACACGCTGCACCACGGCGGCATGATCTTTCATAGAAGGGTCGAGGGGCGTTCCGGATAGTTGTCTTGCCCCGGGCAGCACGAATCGCCGTCGCCGACCCCCGCCCCGATCTGCTAGTAAGACCGGCGTGAGCGAGGCGGGGAAAAAGCAACCGAAGCATGCGCATGCCGGGCACCGGTCCCGGCTGCGCACCCGTTTCATGGAGGCGCCGGGCGCCCTCCCCGACTACGAGATCCTGGAGATGATGCTCTTCGCCGCCAACCCGCGCGGCGATACCAAGGCGCAGGCAAAGCAGCTGCTCGCCGAATTCGGCAGCTTTGCCAAGCTGATCAATGCCGACAGGGCACGGCTGCAGGCCAGCCCCCATGCCGGCGAGGCGGCCATCGCCGCGATCAAGCTGGTGAAGGAAGCCGCCACCCGCCTCGTCCGGGCCGAGGTGGCCGACCGGCCGGTCCTGTCGGGCTGGCAGGCCCTCCTCGACTATCTCCAGGTCGCCATGGGCGAGAACGCGATCGAGCAGTTCCGCATCCTGTTCCTCGACCGCAAGAACACGCTGATTGCCGATGAGGTGCAGCAGCAGGGCACCGTCGACCAGACGCCGGTCTATCCCCGCGAGGTGGTGAAGCGGGCGCTCGAACTGCATGCCTCCGCCATCATCATGGTCCACAATCACCCATCGGGAGACGTGCGCCCCTCACGCGGCGATATCGAGATGACGAAGCAGGTGCGCGACGCGGCAAAGCCACTCGGCATAGCGCTGCACGACCACGTCATCGTCGGCCGCGGCAAGCACGCGAGCTTCAAGGCGATGATGCTGATCTAGAAACCCTGGTCGCGCTGACTCGACCCGGCGTCGTGCTTGACCGGCATGCTCAGGTGCCAAGCGCCGGACAGCT
Organism: bacterium; assembly: GCA_022844005.1. Taxonomy (GTDB): domain Bacteria; phylum Pseudomonadota; class Alphaproteobacteria; order Ferrovibrionales; family Ferrovibrionaceae; genus Desertibaculum. The sequence continues at coordinate 15,104 of JALHMN010000105.1, forward strand.
CTCGGCACGTTCCCCCCGGTTCGAACCGCAGGCGCCTTTCCGCAACGAAACGCTGAGCAGGCCGTCGCTTTCAAGGGTCGCCGTGCGGGCATCCTCGATCCTGTGCCTGGCGGCGGACCGGATGGCGCTCAAGGCTTCATCGACAGTGATTCACTCTCTTCGCATCGTCTGGGATAGCATCGGCCGTTCCTGATCAGATGCGCCGGTTCGTCGCGGACCGCCTGGACGGCCAGTCCTGGAATTTTGCGCATCGCCCTCTCTCCGCAACTCCGTGGCTGATCAATCGGCTACCCTCGGGAACGTTCCGGCAGTCGGAACGCAGGTCGATTTCACCGGGGCGGAACAGGGAGTGCTCGACGCGGTTTTACCTGGGTTCACCGAATGGAGGACCATATGCCCAGCAAATCCACGTCCACTGAGAAGCCCCGTTCGAAGGCGGGACGGCAGGCGAGCAAAGCGTCCATCAAGCCAGCGGATGCCATTCGCCTCCTGAAAGCCGATCACCGCGAGGTCAAAGGCTGGTTCAAGGAATTCGAGAAGCTCGACGACGAAGCCGAGAAGCTCGAAATGGCGAAGAAGATCTGTCTTGCGCTGACCGTGCATGCGCAGATCGAGGAAGAAATCTTCTATCCCGCGATCCGGGGCGAGATCGATGACGACGATCTGATGGACGAGGCGGAAGTCGAGCACGCCACCGCCAAGCAACTGATCGCCGAGATCCAGCGCATGAAGCCCGGCGACCGGCTCTTCGATGCGAAGGTCATCGTGCTCGGCGAATACGTAAACCATCACGTCGAGGAGGAGGAATCGGAGATGTTCCCCGAGAGCCGCGACAGCGACGCGGATCTGAAGGAGCTCGGCGCGAAACTCGCCGCCCGCAAGCAGGAGCTGATGCAGAAGCTCGCCAAGAACTAAGACCCTACCGCGGAAGCTGGAGCCGAACTCATCCAGCTTCCGCCCCGGTCCCGCGAGGAGAACCATTCTCCTGGCGACTACTTTTCCCCGGCGCCGAGTGCTGCGCAGACCGCTTCACAGCGGCGCATTGTGGTCTCCGCTTCCTCCAGCTGCCGCCGCGCGAGGGTTTGGTCGGCGCCCGATGCTGCGAGGCGCGTGATGACCGCATGCTGCCGGTCCAGAAGGGCGCGGGCGTTTTTCAGATCATGCTCCGCCCGCGCGACCTCCAGATTGCTCGACATCGCTCAGGCCTCCGTTGCTGCCGACTCCTCCCGCAACGGCGATCGCCTCGGCCGGTTCCCGGGGAGCGATGATGCCGATCTAGCCTTTCCTGGCGGGGCGGCGCACGGCTCGCACCTTCCCGCTCTTGCCGCCGCCGCAGAAGAAGCGGTCGCCGCCTCCGGCTTCCAGGCCCGATACGCCGGCGCCGGCCGGCATCTCGAGGCGTTCCAGCACAGCGCCGGTGACCGGATCGATCCGGCAGAGGTCGCTCTTCTCGTCCTCCCAGGTGCCGTGCCACAGGTCGCCATCCACCCAGGTGACTCCGGTAACCACGCGCGTGCATTCGATGGTGCGCAGGATGCTTCCCGTCTCCGGATCGATCTGGTGGATCTTCCGGTCGCGATACTGTCCGACCCACAGCGCGCCTTCGGCCCAGGCCATGCCGGAATCGGCGCCGCCGCCCGGCGCGGGGATCGTCGCCAGCACCTTGCCCGTCGCGGGGTCCACCTTCTGGATACGGTCCTCGGCCAGTTGGAATAGGTGCCGCCCGTCGAAGGCCGTGCCGGCATGGCCGGCGACGTCCAGGGTCGCCACCGTCTCGCCGCTGTCGGGATCGAAGGCGATCATGCTGTCGCCGGCGGCGAACCAGACGCGGGCACCGTCGTAGCTGACGCCCGCCACCTGCTCGACGCCCGGAAAGGGACCGTATTCGCGGATGACTTCGGCATTCGAGGTTTTCATGTCGCTCTCGACTGTTGCTGCTTCTGCTGACCCGGTTCTAACCGCCGGGAAGAAGCACTGGGAGTAACAAGCCTGTCGGGAAACCCGGCACCGGTGGCGTCATCCACCGGCGCGCCCGCCCCTGCCCCACCGGTTGCGCCTTGCCGGCAACCGCCAGCGCGTCGAGGCTGCGCTGCACCGTCCGCTGGCTGCTGCCGAGCGCCAGCGCCAGCGCCGAACTCGACCAGGATTCCCCGTCGGCGAGACAGGCCAGCACCGCTGCATGCTCGTCCTCCACCGGCGGCGTCAGCACGACGACATTGGCATCCGCGCGCAGCGCCAGAACGAAACCCTGCCTGGTGGCGCTGATATCGGCGATGCCGCGCAACGCCGCGCGCAGGCGGCCAATCTCGACCCGCAGCCGCGCCCGGTGCGATTCATCCACATGCTTCGCCCGGAAGGCGCGCGCCAGCAGCGCCGCCCGCGAAACGTCCGCCGGCCAGCTTTCCGCCAGCGCCCGGGCCAGCGCGAACAGCACGGGCCGCGAACCGAGCGGCACCGTGCTGCCCGCCCGCCTGATCATGTTGCGACAGGCATCGACGACCAGCGTATCCGAGGCGAGCAGTCCCTCCACCGCGTCGAGCGTGAGAAGGCGCGCTTCCCCGCGCAGGATCAGCCGCGCCGCGGGGGCGTCGAGAATGCGAAGCGTCCCCTCCACCTCCGCCGTCAGCGCGGCGATGCCGGCCGATCGCGCCGCCTCCCCGGCCCGGGCCAGCGCCGCGCGCGCCG
>JALHMN010000106.1 GCA_022844005.1 bacterium
CCGCTTCGTCGCCGATCTCGCCCGCCGCGTCGCCATCCCGACCGAAAGCCAGGACCCGGACCGCGCCCCGGTGCTGTCCCAGTATCTCGAGGGCGAGATGCGGGACACGCTCGAGAAATTGGGCTTCTCCGTCCGCGTGCTGCCCAACCCGAAGGAAGGCTTCGGCCCCTTCCTGATCGCCGAGCGGATCGAGGATCCGGCCCGCCCCACCGTCCTCACCTACGGCCATGGCGACGTCATCCGCGGCCAGGAAACCGAATGGCGCGAGGGCCTGTCGCCCTGGACCGTCACCGCCGAGGGCGACCGCCTCTACGGCCGCGGCACCGCCGACAACAAGGGCCAGCATTCGGTCAACCTCGCCGCCCTCGAAGCCGTGCTGGCCGAACGGGGCAAGCTCGGCTTCAACCTGAAATACCTGATCGAAACCGGCGAGGAGACCGGCTCGCCCGGCCTGAACGACATCTGCAAGGCCGAGAAGGCGGCACTCGCCGCCGACGTGCTGATCGCTTCCGACGGGCCGCGCGTCTCGCCCCAGCGCCCGACGCTGTTCCTCGGCTCGCGCGGGGCCTTCAATTTCGACATCAGCATCGACTTGCGCGAAGGCGGGCACCATTCCGGCAACTGGGGCGGCCTGCTCGCCAATCCCGGCGTCATCCTGGCGCATGTGCTGGCCGGCATCGCCGGCCCGCGGGGCGAGATCCGCATCCCCGAATGGCGCCCGGCGCCGATCTCGAACTCCGTCCGCGCCGCGCTCGCCGACATCGTGGTCGAGGGCGGCGAGGACGGACCCGCGATCGACGCGGATTGGGGCGAGCCCGGCCTCACCCCCTCCGAGCGCGTCTACGGCTGGAACAGCTTCGAGGTGCTGGCCTTCAAGACCGGCAATCCCGAGCGGCCGGTGAACGCGATTCCGCCCCGGGCCTCCGCGCATTGCCAGATCCGTTTCGTCGCCGGCTGCGACCCCGAGACCTTCCTGCCGGCGCTCCGCCGGCACCTCGACGCGCAGGGCCTGGTCATGGTGAAGGTCCAGCCAGCGCGCGGTGAAACCTTCCGGGCGACCCGGCTCGATCCCGACCACCCCTGGGTGCGCTTCGCCGCCGATTCCATCGCCCGGACGACCTCGAAGAAGCCCGCCATCCTGCCCAATCTCGGCGGCTCGCTGCCGAACGACGTTTTCGCCGAAACCCTAGGCCTGCCAACGGTTTGGGTGCCGCATTCCTATGCCGCCTGCTCGCAGCACGCGCCGAACGAGCATGCGCTCCTGCCGGTGCTGCGCGAGGGCCTCGGCATGATGGCGGGCCTGTTCTGGGACATCGGCGCCATGCGGTGGCCCCGGTGAGGCGCCTGTCGCCTATCCTGCTGTTCCTGCTCGCCTTTCCGGCCTTGGCCCAGGAGGCCTATACCGGCCGTGGTCCCGACCGCCCGACCGCCGCCGCCAGCCGCCACATGATTTCCGCCGCCAATCCGCACGCCGCCGAGGCCGGCCGCGCGGTGCTGCGGGCGGGTGGCAGCGCCGTCGATGCCGCCATTGCCGCCGCCCTGGTGCTGGCCGTGGTCGAACCCCAGGCCTCCGGCCTCGGCGGCGGTGGCTTTCTCGTCGCCTTTGACCCGGGCCGCCAGCGCATCACCACCCTGGACGGCCGGGAAACCGCGCCCGCGGCGACCAGACCCGACCGTTTTCTCGACGCCCAGGGCAAGCCGCTTCCCTTCCGGACCGCCGTCCGCAGCGGCAGATCGGTCGGCGTGCCCGGCATCCCCGCATTGCTGACCGAAGCCAATGCCCGCTTCGGCCGGCGGCCCTGGTCGACCCTGGTTGAACCCGCGATTCGCCTCGCCGAGAAGGGATTCGAGGTCTCGCCGCGCCTGCATGCCCTCCTCGCCAGGGAAGCCAACCCCTCGCCGGCCCTGCGCGCCGTCTTCTACGGGCCGGACGGAACGCCGAAGCGTGTCGGCGAAAAGGTCGTACAGCCCGCCCTGGCGAAGACGCTGCGCCTTTTCGCCAGCGAACGCCGGGCGCCCTTCTACAGCGGCGCCATCGCCCGCGACATCGTCGCCGCCGTCCGCAACGCGCCGGATCCGGGCGACATGACAGCCGAAGATCTGGCCGGCTACGAGGTGGTGGAGCGCAGCGCGCTCTGCGGCCCCTATCGGCAGTATCGCGTCTGCGGGATGGGCCCGCCATCGTCGGGTGGCATCGCCGTTCTGCAGATGCTGGCGATGCTGGAGTCGCAGGACATGGCGACGGTCGAGCCCAACAGCGCCATGGGGGTCCACCTGTTGGCCGAGGCAGGCCGCCTCGCCTTCGCCGACCGGGCGCGCTATCTGGCCGATCCGGACAAGACCAACGTCCCGGTCCGCGGCCTGCTGGAGGCGGGATATCTGAGCCGTCGATCGGAACTCATCCGCCTCGACGCGTCCATGGGCGTTGCGTCCCCGGGCGAACCTTCGCAGCGCGAAGGCCGGGTCGCGCCATCCGATCCCGCCGTCCGCGACACCGGCACCACCCATATTTCGGTCGTCGACGAGAGCGGGCAGGCGGTCGCGATGACGCTGTCGATCGAGCAGGCCTTCGGCAGCCAGCTCATGGCCGCGGGCTTTCTCCTGAACAACGAACTGACGGATTTCGCCGCCTTGCCGCTCACGGAGGGAGAGCCGGCGGCCAATGCGCCGGGTCCGGGCAAACGGCCGCGCAGTTCGATGGCGCCAACCCTGGTCTTCGCGCCGAACGGACAAATTCGGCTGGTCGTCGGGTCGGCCGGCGGCGCGCGCATCATCGGCGACGTGGCGAAGACCATCGTCGCCGTTCTCGACTGGAAGCTCGACCCGCAAGCGGCGATCCAGCTTCCCAACCGGGGCAGCCGGAACGGGCCGACCGACATCGAGGCGGCGACCGCGCTGGAAGCGCTCAGGTCGGCCCTCGAAGCACTCGGTCACGAGGTACAGCCGGTCGCTTTCCCGAGCGGCATCCACGCCATCCTACGCGAGCCGGGCCGCCTCCGCGGTGGCGCCGATCCCCGTCGGGAAGGCGTGGCGCTGGGCGACTGAGCTACGGCACCGCCCGCAGGGTCAACCAGTCCGTCCATAGATCGTCGCGGCCGGCGACGCCCACGCGCAGCCTGAACGTCCCATAGGGCACCAGCCAGGTGTTCCAGTAGTCGCGGTCGATGGTGCCGAAGTCCTTCGCGGTCCCGACTACCTCCATCTCGCCGGCCACGGACAGCAGGCCTTCGCCCGCCTTGTATTGCAGGCGATAGGCGGCATCGGGCTCTCCCGCCCATTCCAGCCGAAACCGGCCGCCGAGATCATCGTAGGAAAGCGTCGCGCTGCCGGCCGGCCGGCGCCAGGCCGGAGCCGCGAGAGCGTTCTTCGCGCCGTCTTCCGGGCGATGGTGCCGCATGCCGGCGATCACCGTGGTAAGCGCCGCCTCCAGCCGGCCGGCGACATCGGGTTCCTCGGCGAGCCGATTGCGGGTCTCGCCCGGATCCGCATCGAGATCATAGAGGCGCCGATCGACGATCGCTCCATCCTCCTGAACCAGATGCAGCTTCCAGCGCCCCTCCACCCTGGCGAAACCGAATCGGCGGATATGCTCGGGCTCGGCCTCGGCGAATCCCGCCTCGCTGGTAACGCCGTTCCAGGGCCTCTCTTCCGGCGGTACCTTGCCCAGGTCCCAACCGGAAAGGGCGCGAACCGGACGGACACCGAGCAGGCTCATCAGCGTCGGCATGATGTCGGCATGGGTACTCGGCGCCTCCACCACACGGGCATCGAAACCCCGTCCCGGCGGCGCCCAGATGACCAGCGGCAGGCGCACCAATTCCTCATGCAGGTGTCCCGCCCGGGTGGTAGAGGCGTGGCCCACCTGGCCACGCTCCAGCAGTTCCTCGCCATGGTCCGTGGTCAGGACGATGATCGTGCGCTCCAGCCGGCCACGCGCTTCGAGAAACTTCCAGAAATCGGCGAACCAGGCATCGAACTGCCGGAACCCTGCCAGATAGAGGGCGCGGATCGCGGGCCTGTCGGAGGCTTCGAACGACACCGATCCGGCGGGGATGACCGGGGCGCTCATGACCGTCCGCAGCCGCGCCGCCGCGGGCTCGTCACCTTGCGGCAGCAACGCCTGCCAATCCGGCCGGAAGGCGGGCGCCGGGTTGTAGGGCAGATGGGTCGGCAGATAGTGGTACCAGAGGAAATAGGGCTCGTTCGCCCGCAGGCGTGCCTCGATCCAATCCCGGGGCTCCACGCCCGCCTCCAGCCCGAGGCCGAGATGCGCGAAGTTCGGAATCTGCATGAAGGACTGAAGTCCGCCGGCCCTCCAGCCGCGCGCCGCCAGATCCTTCAGCGGCAACGGCCAGCGCTCGGGCACCGACTGGTCGCGCGAGTGGATGCCGTGCTCGAAGGCGCTCAATCCGGTCAGGATCGAGACCGCTCCGGCGGCCGTCCAGGCGGAGCTGCCGCGGTGCTGCGCGAAGCGCGTGCCCCGCGCCGCGAGACGCCAGATGTTGGGCGTCGTCTCCGGCCCGAATGCTTCTGCCCGCGCACTTTCGACGGTCAGCACGATCACGTCGAAGGATCGCCCCTCTCGGGCACTGCGCCACGCGACGAAAGCGGATGCAGCCGCGAGCAGAAGGGCGAGCGCGAGTGCCGCCTTGAAGATCGTGGACCGGCCGAACATGCCGCTCAACCTACCGCTTCGGGATGACCATGTGGCGACGGTTCATGCCGGGACGCGCAACTCCCGCAGCGCCAGCCGGCCGATCTGTACCGAGGCGACGGCCGCGAGCGTCGCCATCCCGGCGGCCACGATCAGGTCCGGCCAACCGGCCGACAGGCCGAGGACGCCGCCCGCGGCGGCGAGGACGGCGATATTGCCGAGCGCGTCGTTGCGGGTACAGAGCCAGACCGAGCGCATGTTGCTGTCGCCTTCCCGGAATCGGAACAGGAGCGCCGCGACTGCCAGATTCGCAAACAGCGCCATGGTACCGACGATCCCCATGGTCGTGGCTTCCGGCAGCGTCCCCTGCACCAGGTTGATGCCGGTACGTCCGAGCACCCAGGCGGCGAACAGGCCCATCGACAGCGCCTTCAGAAGCGAGGCGCGCGCCCTCCAGCGCAATGCGAGCCCGAGGACGAAGAGGCTGACCGCATAGTTCGCGGCGTCGCCCAGGAAGTCGAGCGCATCGGCCTGCAGCGATACCGAATGGGCGGCGAGGCCCGCGACGATCTCGATGGCGAACATCGCCGCATTGGCCAGGAGCGCGATCCACAGGATCCAGCGATAGCGGGGATTGTCGGCGATGCCATGGCTGTGGTCGTGCCCGGGTGCGGCGTGGTCGTGGCCACAACCGCCGGCCACATGGTCATGCGAAAGGTGAGCCTGCCCGGACATCAGTCTTCCTCCACCGGTTCCGCCGCGTGTTCCACCATGTCGGCGATCATCCGTAGGACATGCTCGTCCGCCAGCGCGTAGAAAACCTGCTTGCCGCGGCGTTCCGCCCGCACCAGTCGCGCCGCGCGCAACAGGCGCAGGTGATGGCTCACCAGCGAGCCGCTGAGGCCGAGGCGCTCGGCAATGGCCGTAACCGCAACCGGCCCCGCTTCGCAGGCCAGCACAATGCGCAGTCGGCTGGGATCGCCGAGAAGGCGAAACAGATCGGCCAGGGCGGCGACACGGTCGTCGGTGTGATCGGATGGGGATGACATAACACCAACATATGAATATCTGTTCATATATTAGTGTTTAGAGTAATTCTGTCAAGCCGCCGGCAGACATCAAAGCTGGGGCGACAGGCTCGCCGCTGTAACCTTGCCCGGCACCACGGGAATCACCTCGAATTCGACCAGGTCCGACCAGGCGGCGATCCACTGCTGCAGAAGAGCCACATCGGCACATTCCATCAGTTGGAAGCAGCGCCCTAGATCGGCGGAAACCCAGCTGTCGACGAAGGTCAACCCTTCCGGAGTCAATCGCCCCTGGTCGCGGAAGCGTCGATAGACGGCTTTGGCGTCCTGATTGCGGAAGTTCTCGATCACCATGAACAGCATGCGCAAGGCCCTCACGCCGGCCGGTAGGAAGGGCTGCCGATCACCCCCGCGGAGCGGAGCGCGAGGATCGCGCCGGCATCGAGGCCGAGCCATTCCGCCAACACCTCGTCGGTCTGCTCGCCCACCGTCGGCACCCCCCGCCGGATGCTGGCCGGCTGCTCGGACAGGGTCACCGGGTTTCCCTGCATCGGCACGCGGCCATGCTTCGCATGCGCGACCTCGACGATCTTGCCCCGGTGCCGGACTTGCGGATTGGCGACGATCTCGGGCGCCCGCGCGACCATGCCCGAGGGTACCCCATGCGCGAGCAGCGCCTCCATGACTTTGCCCGAATCCAGGCCGGCGACCCATTCGGCGATGATCGCTTCGATCCCGGCCTCGTTCTCGAATCGCGCCGCCTTCGGCCCATAGCGCGGATCGTCCAGCAGATCGGCCCGCTCCATGGCGCGGGCGAGATTGGCGAAATGCGGGTCCGACACCGCCATCACGTAGACGAAGCGGCCGTCCTTCGCCTGGAAGGTGTTGGTCGGCGCGGAATACCGGTCCCGGTTCCCGTTCGGGCCGCGCACCACGCCGTCGCGCAGGAAGTCGGGGATCGCGGTCATCAGGAAGGACAGCGCGCTGTCCATCAGCGTCGCCTCGACCACCTGCCCCTTGCCGGTGCTCTCGCGCGCCTTGAGCGCCAACAGGATGCCGATCACCGCGTGCAGGCCGGTGGCATAGTCCATGGCGACCACGCCGGCCATCACCGGGCCACCGCCCCGATCGCCCGTCATCGCCATGATGCCGCCCTCGGCCTGGGCGATGGCATCGAAGGCCGGCCGCCCGGCCCAGGGTCCGTCCTGGCCGAAGCCGGAAATGCGGGCAATGACGAGGCGCGGGTTGACGGCGAGCAGCCGCTCCGGGCCGATCCCCATCTTTTCCAGCGTTCCCGGACGGAAATTTTCCACCAGCACGTCGGCGCGTTCCGCCAGGCGCAGCAACAGGCCGGCGGCGCCGGCGGCGCGGTAATCAACCGCGACGGAGCGCTTGTTCCGGTTGTAGATCAGCGAATAGAGCGAATCGTCGCCGGTCGCCGCTTCGCTGCCGCGCAGGTCGTCGCCGCGGCCGGGGCGCTCCACCTTCACCACGTCGGCGCCGAAGTCCCCCAGCATCATTCCGCAATGCGGCCCGGCGACGTAGCGCGACAGGTCCAGTACGCGCACGCCGTCCAGCACCGCTTTCATCGTCAGGCGCGCTCCATCCGCTCGCTCACCCAGGCATTGAAGGCCGGCGCATCTTCGTACTGCACCCAGTGGCCGGCATTGGGAAACAGCTTGATCTCGGCATCCGGCCGCGAGCGCCTGAACAGTTCGAAGGCATTCTCCATCCGCGGATAGAGCGTCGCGTCGTACTCGCCCCAGGCGGCGGTCAGCGGCACCTTGATGTCGGGCAGCGCCCGGGCGAGCGAATCGCCGCGTGAGAGGACAGGACTGAACACCCGCGCCCGGCGCACGTTCTTCACCTGCAGATGGACGGCGAGATCGTCGATCCGGTCCTTGTGCTCGAACATGAGGACGCCGAGGTTGCGCTTCTGCAAACCGCGATAGTCGTCCTCGCTCATGCCTGGCGTCGCCCGCTCCAGCTCCGTCGCCTTGCCGCGCGGCAGCGCCAAGCCGGCCGTGCCGACGACCGCGAGCGAGGCGAAGAGTTCCGGCTGCTTCAGCGCCACATGCCCGGTCAGCATCGCCCCGAAGGAGAAAGCGATGGCGTGGATCGGCTTGGGCAGATCGTCCAGCAGGCGGATACCTTCGGCGATGGGTGCGGCCTGACCCTCCACCGAATGCGGCTTCGGCAGGTTGCCGGACTCGCCCAGGCCCGGCAGGTCGCAGGCCCAGACGTCATAGCGTTCGGCCAGCACCTCGACATTGCGGATCCAATGCGCCCAGGACCCGTAGCCCCCGTGCAGGAAGACCACGGCCTTCCGCCCGCCGGTGCCCCAGCGCCGCCAGACCATCGGCCCGTCGCCGCAGGGCGTCTCGTAGCGCCGCGCGCGGCCGGAGACGGCCGCCTCGAATGCCGCCGGATCGCTCATGACGGGCTCCTCCCTCGGCTCTGCCGGGGGAGGCTGGGTGGGGGTGGTGACGACCGGAAACCGGATGCCGGATATTCACCACCCCCACCCCAGCCCTCCCCCACGCTGCTGGCGCAGCGCGAGGGAGGGAGCTTTGCAACGCTTGACAGGCGGGCGGTTCCCGGGCGCCATGCGCGCCGGTTGAACCAGAAAAGACGATTTGGAGGGAAAGTGCTCAAGACTCGCTTCACCGAACTGCTCGGCATCCAGCATCCCGTGGTCCAGGGCGGCATGCAATGGGTGGGACGGGCCGAACTCGCCTCCGCCGTATCCAACGCGGGCGGCCTCGGCATCATCACCGGGCTCACTCAGCCCACGCCCGAGGCGCTGGTCAAGGAGATCGAGCGCTGCCGGCAGATGACCAACAAGCCCTTCGGCGTGAACCTCACCATCCTGCCTTCGCTCAGGCCGATCCCGCATGAGGAATATGCCAAGGCGATCATCGGCTCGGGCATCAAGATCGTGGAGACGGCGGGCAGCAATCCGGCCAAGTTCATCCCGATGTTCACCGATGCCGGCGTCAAGGTGCTGCACAAGTGCACCTCGGTCCGCCACGCGCTGACGGCCGAGCGCCACGGCGCCGCGGTGATCTCGATCGACGGCTACGAATGCGCGGGACATCCGGGCGAGGACGACGTCACCAACCAGGTGCTGATCCCCGCCTGCGTCGACAAGGTGAAGATCCCGGTCATCGCGTCGGGCGGCTTCGCCGACGGCCGCGGCCTCGCCATGGCGCTGGCCATGGGCGCCGAGGGCATCAACATGGGCACCCGTTTCATGGCGACCAAGGAAGCGCCCATCCATGACAACGTGAAGAACAAGATCGCCGAGGCCGGCGAGCGTGACACGGCGCTGATCTTCCGCACCCTTCGCAACACGTCCCGCGTGTTCAAGAACAAGATCGCCGAAGAAGTGGTGCGGATCGAGCGCGAGAAGGGCGTCAACACCAAGATCGAGGATCTGGCGCATCTGGTCTCCGGCGAGCGCGGCCGCAAGGTCTACGAGGAGGGCGACATCGATCTCGGCATCTGGTCGGCCGGCATGGTGGTGGGCCTGATCCACGACGTGCCGACCTGCCAGGAACTGGTCAGCCGCATCGTGGCCGAGGCGGAAGCGATCATCCGCGGCCGCCTGGCCAAGATGGTGGCCTGATCGGATCCTGCCGCCTGCCGCCGCGGTTTCCGTCGGCGGGCGGCAATCGATCGTTCACCGTTCATGCTATAGGACCGGGGCATGCAGGTATCGCAGACCGGCCTCCCCGGCCCTCTTCTCCTCCGCCCGAAGCGCTTCGGCGATGCCCGGGGCTGGTTCTCCGAAAGCTGGAACGCCCGCACGCTGGCGGTGGAAGCCGGCATCGCCACCGAATTCGTCCAGGACAACTTCGCCTTCTCGGCCAAGGCCGGCACGCTGCGCGGCCTGCACTTCCAGGCGCCGCCATCGGCCCAGGCCAAGCTGATCCAGGTGATCCGCGGCGCCGTGCTCGACGTCATCGTCGACCTGCGCCCCGATTCGGCCACCTTCGGCCGCCACGATGCGGTGACGCTCACGGCCGAGGGCGGCGAACAGCTGCTGGTGCCCGAAGGCTTCGCCCATGGCTATTGCACGATCGAGGACGACAGCCTCGTGTTCTACAAGGTCAACCGCTACTACGATCCGGCCACCGATCGCGGCCTGCTCTGGAACGATCCGGCGCTCGGCATCGACTGGCCCTTCGGCGAGGACAGGCTGACCTTGTCGGATCGCGACCGCCTGCATCCCCGCCTCGCCGACCTGCCGACCTTCGATTGGAGCGCCACCTCGTGAGCACGCTGGTCACCGGCGGCGCCGGTTTCATCGGTTCGGCCCTGGTCCGGAAGCTGCTCGCCGAAGGCGAAGCCGTCTGCAACGTTGACGCACTGACCTACGCCGGCAATCGGCTCAATCTCGGCTCCGCTGACCGTTCCAACACGCACCGTTTCTTCCAGGCCGATATCGCCGACGCGGCCGCCATGCAGACGGCCTTCGCCGAGACGAAGCCCAGCCTCGTCATGCATCTCGCCGCCGAAAGCCATGTCGACCGCTCGATCGACGGGCCGATGCCCTTCATCCAGACCAACGTGGTCGGCACAGCCGTGATGCTGGAAGCCGCCACCCGGCACTGGAAGAGCCTGCCCGAGGCGGAGCGGAGCGCCTTCCGCTTCCTCCACATCTCCACCGACGAGGTCTATGGCGAGCTCGGCGAGACCGGCCTGTTCAGCGAGGCGAGCCCCTACAGGCCGAACTCCCCCTATGCCGCCAGCAAGGCCTCGGCCGACCACATCGTCCGCGCCTGGGGCCGTACCTACGGCCTGCCGGTGCTGGTCACCAACTGCTCCAACAACTACGGCCCCTACCAGTTTCCCGAGAAGCTGATCCCGCTGGTGGTACTGAACGCGCTCGAGGGCAAGCCGCTGCCGGTCTATGGGCAGGGCCTGCAGGTGCGCGACTGGCTGCATGTCGACGACCATGTCTCCGCGCTCCGCGCCGTCGCCGCCAGAGGCAAGCCGGGAGAGACCTATCTCGTCGGCTCGCGCAACGAGCGCCGCAACATCGACCTGGTGCGGAAGCTCTGCGCCATCATCGACCGGCTGCACCCGCAAGGCGCGCCACATAAGCGGCTGATCACCTTCGTCACCGACCGGCCCGGCCACGACGCTCGCTACGCCATCGATCCCGGCAAGATCGAGACCGAGCTCGGCTGGCGCTCCTCCATCCCCTTCGAGCAGGGCCTTGAGGACACGGTCGCCTGGTACATGGCCAACCGCGACTGGTGCGCCGCCGTCGCGCCGAAATACGCCCGCGAAAGGCTCGGCCTCAAGGCTTGATCGGCGGCGCCCGTCCGCCGACACTCCCCGCCGAATCCTTCTGGGGAGTGACATGAATCTCGACCTGTCGGGCAGGACCGCCCTCGTCACCGGCTCCACCGCCGGCATCGGCCTCGCCATCGTCAAGGGGCTGGCCGAGATGGGCGCCAGCGTCTGGCTGAACGGGCGCACGCAGGCCCGGGTCGACGCGGCGATTGCGCAGGTGCCGAAAGCGAAGGGCATCGCCGCCGACGCCTCGACGGCGGAAGGCGCGAAGACGATCTTCGCGGCACTGCCCAAGGCCGACATCCTGGTCAACAACCTCGGCATCTTCGACCGCGCGGTATTCGAAGAAATCCCCGATGCCGAATGGCAGCGTTATTTCGACGTGAACGTCATGTCGGGCGTGCGGATGACGCGCCACTACCTCGCCGGCATGCGCGCTGCGAACTGGGGCCGCATCGTCTTCATCTCGAGCGAGTCCGCGACCCACATCCCGCATGACATGGTGCATTACGGCATGACCAAGACGGCCCAGGTGGCCATCGCGAGAGGGGTGGCCGAGACGCTGGTCGGCACCGGCGTCACCTGCAACACCGTGATGCCCGGCCCGACCCGGGGCGAGACGATGGAAAAGCGCCTGCTCGCCGCCAAGGTCGCCGGCAAGTCGGAAGCCGATTTCGAGCGCGAGTTCTTCGAACTCCGCCGCCCGACCTCCCTGATCCGCCGCTTCACCTCGGCCGAGGAAGTGGCGAACATGGTCTGCTATGTGTGCAGCCCGGCCGCTTCCGGAACGCATGGCGCGGCACTCCGCGTCGAAGGCGGCGTGGTGAAGGCGATATTCTGATTGTCTCCTCCTTCAGCTTTGCTGGGGGAGGCCGGGTGGGGGTGGTGACGCGATAGGCGCCGGCTCCTGTGCGTCACCACCCCCACCCCAACCCTCCCCCGGCTGACGCCGAGGGAGGGAGTCAAAACGGAGGAAACCAAATGAACCTGGCCGAGCATCTGATCCGCGCGGGCCGCGCCTTTCCGAACCGCCCCGCGGTATCGCTCGGCACCCGCGTCGTGCACGACTACCGCACGCTCGCCGATCGGGCCGGGCGGGTTGCCGCGGGTCTGGTGCGCCGCTTCGGCCTCTTGCCCGGAGACCGCGTCGCCATCGCGCTCTGGAACGACGTCGCTTATCTCGAAACCCTCTACGGCATCTGGCATGCGGGCCTGGTCGCGGTGCCGATCAACGCCAAGCTGCATGCGAAGGAGATCGCCTGGATCATCGGGGATGCCGGCGCGAAGCTCTGCATCGCCAGCCCCGATATCGCGGAAGTGCTGGAGGTGCCCGGCACCGAGATCCTGGTCCCCGGCACGCCCGACCACGCGCAGATCCTGCAGGCCGATGCGGCGCCGATCGTGCCCCGGGCGCTCGATGACCTCGCCTGGCTGTTCTACACCTCCGGCACCACCGGCCGGCCGAAGGGCGCGATGCTGTCGCATCGCAATCTGCTGGCCCAGACGATGAACTATTTCGCCGATGTCGATCAGGTGCATCCCGACGACTGCATGATCCATGCGGCGCCGATGAGCCACGGCTCGGGCCTCTACGCGCTGCCGCATGTGACCAAGGCGGCAAACCAGGTGATCCCGGAATCGGGCGGCTTCGAACCGGCGGAATCCCTCGCCCTCATCCGCCACTGGCAGGGGGCGGCCTTCTTCTTCGCCCCGACGATGGTGCACCGGCTGGTACATGCGCCGGAGATCGGCGATGCCGATACCCGCAACCTGAAGACCATCGTCTATGGTGGCGGACCGATGTATGTCGCCGACCTGATCCAGGCGATCGACGTCCTCGGCCCGAAGCTCGCCCAGATCTATGGCCAGGGCGAGGCGCCGATGACCATCACCGGACTGCCGAAATGGATGCATGTCGATGACGGGCACCCGCGCTACCAGGACCGCCTCGGCTCCGCCGGCATGGCCCGCAGCGATGTCGAGGTGATGGTAGCCGATCCAGAGGACCGCGCGCTGCCGCCGGGCGAGATCGGCGAGATCCTGGCGCGGGGTGCCGTGGTCATGCAGGGCTACTGGCAGAACGAGAAGGCGAGCGCCGACACATTGAGGGGCGGCTGGCTGCATACCGGCGACATGGGCAGTTTCGATCAGGACGGCTTCCTGACGCTGAAGGACCGCTCGAAGGACATGATCATTTCCGGCGGCACCAACATCTATCCGCGCGAGATCGAGGAGGTGCTGCTGCGCGATGCCCGCGTCGCCGAAGTCTCCATCGTCGGCCGCCCGCATAGCGACTGGGGCGAGGAAGTGGTGGCCTTCGTCGTCGCGGCCGAGGGCGCGAAGCTGACCCCGGCCGATCTCGACCGGCTCTGCCTCGAGAACATCGCCCGTTTCAAGCGGCCGAAGGATTATCGCTTCATCGAGGCGCTGCCGAAGAACAACTACGGCAAGGTGCTGAAGACCGAGCTGCGCGCCGCGCTGGCCGCCGAGGCGAAGGGCTGAGGCGATTCCGCTGCCGACAGAACAGGTTTTTTGAGGTACACTGCACTCAACCAGAAAGTTGACGGTCTCGTCGTCGCGTCCTGTGTCGTTTTCCTGTGCCGCCGTGCGCGTTGCCGCACCGATGGATGAGGGAGGAACACCCGAGATGCCCGCGAAGAAGACGATCCCGACGGAAATCAACAAGCCGCTCGCCGCCTTCGGACCGCTGAACGGCGACATGGCCAAGGCCTTCGCCCAGATGCAGGAGACCTATGCCAGGCACACGGAGGCGCTCCGCGAGGAGCTGGCGCGCTTCGCCGAGGCCCGCATGCAGGGCACCGCCCAGGCCTTCGGCGACCTCGCCCAGTGCAAGAACCCGTTGGAGGCGATGGGCTTGCAGCAGCAATGGCTCATGGGGATGAGCCGGGCCTATGTCGAGGAAGCGCTGAAACTGGCGGCGATGGCCGGCGAGGCGCTGAAGAAGCAGCAGGCCGAGAAGCCCTCGGACTGACGCGCTTCCCCCTTCAGCGGCCGGTGAAGCTGGGCGGGCGCTTCTCCGCGAAGGCCCGCATGCCTTCCTGCCTGTCTTCGCTGTCGCGCACGGCGAAGAGTTCGCGGTTGGCGATCGCCATCAGCTCGGAGGGGCCCTTCGCCAGCACCGTGTCGACGACGAAGCGCTTGATCGTCTTCAGCACCACGGGGGAGAAGCCGGCCAGTTCCTTGCCCCAGGCCACCGCCTCGTCGATGTGCCGGCCGGCCGGCACCAGCTTGTTGATCAGGCCCACCTGGTAGGCGCGCTCCGCCTCCATGGTGCGGCACATCATGATGATCTCCATCGCCGCCTTGTGGGGGATGCGGGCGGCGAGGCCGGCGATGATGCCGCCGGTGAAGCCGAGCTTGGCTTCCGGATAGGACACCCTGGTGGTGTCGGCGGCGATCCAGAGATCGGCCATCATCGTCGCCACCAGCGCGCCGCCGATCACCCAGCCCGAGGTGGCGGCGATGATCGGCTTCATCGTGGTGATGCCGAGAGTCGGGATGCAGCGCCAGAGTTCCGGCAGGTCGTTCACATCGGCGCCGACGGAGAAGGCCTTGTCGCCGGTGGCGGTCAGCACGGCAACGCGGCTTTCGGAGGCGTCGAAGGCGGCGAAGGCCGCCTGCAGTTCCAGCGCCACGGCGGCGCTGATGGCGTTGCCCTTCTCCGGCCGGTTGATGGCGATGATGCTGACCGGCCCGTCCTCGCGCACGGTAACGACACTCATGATTCTTCCTCCCGTCGATGCCGGCGATCAGGCCGGATCACTGGCCCAACCGCAAGCCTTGCCCCGCGGGCTCAGCAGAAAAAAACATCGGAATCCGGTGATGCAAGATTTCTCTGAATTCCCATTGTATGTCAATATCTTCCCGTCTTAGGTCAGCCTTCCTGGCGGAACTGCAGTTCCGCGGAAGCGGAAGCGGCCTTCCGCACAAGCGGCCATACTTGTCCATATCTTGCGTCGTTTCACGATATCCAGGAGCGGCGCGCCGGCCTTCGATCCGCGAAGCCGACCGATAGAATTATAGCATAGAGCGCAAACCGCCGCCACCGGCTCGGCCAGTTCAGAGCGGAAATGCGCTTCCGCCTCGCGCCCGCCCCGCACCATGAATTCACCGGGGCAACTCCAGCGCTGAACCAGCATTCGCCTTGGCCATGCAATCGGCGAGTGCATCCACGCCGAGGTGAAGACGGCGGTGCGAGCGAAGGCGCGGCGGCTGTCCGCCGGGCAGGATCGGTAGCGCGGTTTCCCGCCCCGTAGCCAACCCTTCCCCCCTCGGCTAGCCTCCCGGCCAAAGAGCTGTCGGGAGGCAACGAAATGTACCCAGGGATCGGCGCGAGGAAGTATCCGGAACGCGCGGCCGTGGTCATGGCCGCGACGGGGGAGACCGTCACCTATGGCGAGCTGGAGGCGCGCAGCAATCGCCTCGCGCACCTGCTCCGCGCCCGGGGCCTGGGAAGGCTCGAGCACTATTCGATCTTCATGGAGAACAACGCCCGCTATGTGGAGGCCTGCGCGGCGGGCGAGCGGGCCGGGCATTACTACACCTGCGTCAACTCGTTCCTGACCGCCGAGGAACTGGCCTACATCCTGGTGAACAGCGATTCCCGGGTGCTGATCACGTCGGAGGCGAAGCGCGCGGTGGCGCTGGCCGCCCTGCCGCTGGCGCCGAAGGTCGAACTCTGCCTGATCGCCGACGGGCCGGGCGACGGCAGCGGCAGGATCGTGAACCTGAACGAGGCGACGGCGACGTTTCCCGCCACGCCGATCGCCGACGAAGCCCTCGGCGCCGCCATGCTCTATTCCTCCGGCACCACCGGCCGGCCGAAGGGCATCCTGCGGCCGCTGCCCGAACAGCCGCCGGCAAAGCAGCTGCCGATCTTCGATTTCCTCGACAAGCTGTGGCGCTATCGCGAGGGGATGATCTACCTCTCGCCGGCACCGCTCTATCACTCGGCCCCGCAGGCGGCGGTGGCGCTCACCATCCGGAACGGCGGCACCGCCGTCGTCATGGAGCGCTTCGATCCTGAACACTACCTGCAGCTCGTCCCGAAGCACCGCATCACGCATACGCAGCTGGTGCCGACCATGTTCTCGCGCATGCTTAAGCTGCCGGAAGGCACGCGGAAGCAATACGACCTCTCCAGCCTCGAGATCGCCATCCACGCCGCCGCCCCCTGCCCGGCGCAGGTGAAGGCGGAGATGATCGCCTGGTGGGGACCGATCATCCACGAATACTACGGCGCCACCGAGGGGCTGGGCTTCACCGCCTGCAACTCGGAAGAGTGGCTGGCGCATCGGGGCACGGTGGGCCGCGTGTTGCTGGGCAAGCTGCATGTGCTGGACGAGGAGATGAAGGCGCAGCCGGTAGGCACGCCCGGCACGCTGTGGTTCGAAACCGCGACGCCCTTCGAATATTTCAACGATCCGGCGAAGACGAAGGAGGCGCGCTCGGCCGATGGCGCCATGAGCACGGTGGGCGATGTCGGCTATGTCGATAAGGACGGCTTCCTCTATCTCACCGACCGCGCCACATTCATGATCATCTCGGGCGGGGTGAACATCTATCCGCAGGAATGCGAGAACCTCCTGATCACCCATCCGAAGGTGGCGGATGCCGCCGTCTTCGGCGTGCCCAATGCCGATCTCGGCGAAGAGGTGAAGGCGGTGATCCAGCTGATGCCCGGCAATGAACCCGACGCGGCGATGGCCGAAGAGCTGATCGCCTTCTGCGGCCAGCACCTGTCGCGCCAGAAGGTGCCGCGGTCGATCGATTTCGAGGACGAACTGCCGCGCCTGCCCACGGGCAAGCTCTACAAGCGCCTGCTCCGCGACCGCTACTGGGGCAACAGGACGAGCCGGATCGTGTGAGGGGGGGCGACAGTCGAATCAACGAACGACAAACGCTCAGGCGGGCGATAGGAAGGGCGGATCATGCGGCTCGCCCTCTACCAGCCCGACATCCCGCCGAATCTCGGCAGCATCCTGCGGCTCTGCGCCTGCCTCGGCGTGCCGGCGGATGTGATCGAGCCCTGCGGCTTTCCCTTCA
>JALHMN010000107.1 GCA_022844005.1 bacterium
AGCTGGCGGAAGGTGCGCGCATCGCCGGCCCCGCCATCATCCAGCAGGCCGATGCGACAACAGTGCTGGAGCCGCGCTCCGAAGCCGTGGTCGATGCCATCGGCAATCTGCGCATCACGGTGCTGCCATGATCGATGCCCTGACCCTCGCGGTGATCCAGGCCGGCCTGCAACAGGTCTGCAACGAGATGGACATCACCTTCTCCCGCGCCGCCTTCTCGCCGGTGATCGCGGAGGCCGATGACCGCTCGGATGGCATCTACGCGGCGGAAGATGGCGCGCTGATCGCGCAGGGTGAACTCGGCCTGCCGGTCTTTGTCGGCACCATGGCGCATTCTGCGGCGCATCTCGTGCGGCTGATCGGCGAAGGCGCGGTGGCGGCGCCGGAGCCGGGCGATATCTACATCGTCAACGACCCGTATCTGGGCGGCACGCATCTGATGGATGTGCGCTTTGCCAGGCCCTTCTTCGTCGAGGGCGAGCTGTTCTGCTGGCTGCAGAACACCGGCCATTGGCCGGATATCGGCGGCATGGTGCCCGGCGGATTCTCCGCGCATGCGACCGAAGTCGAACAGGAAGGCCTGCGCCTGCCGCCTGTGAAGCTGTTCAAGAAGGGCGTGCTGGACCGCGAGATACTGTCGATCATCCAGTCCAATATCCGCGTCGCGGACCAGCGCATCGGCGACATCAAGGCGCAGGCCGCGGCTCTGCTGGTGGGCGAGGCGCGGCTGAACGAGATGGTTTCGCGATATGGCATCGCCACTTTGCGAGATGCCATCGCAGGCATCCGGGCGCGTGCGGCGGAGCGCATGCTCGCGGAAATCCGGCGCATTCCGGACGGCGTCTATGCCGCCGAGACGTTCGTGGATTCGGATGGCGTGGTGGATGCGCCGCTGCGGATCGCGCTGACCGTCACGCGGCAAGGCGATGAGCTGGTCTTCGATCTCGGCAATTCGTCGTCGCCCTGCCAGGGGCCTATGAACTCCGTCTGGGCCACCACCTGTTCTGCCGTCTACCTGGCGATGAAGCACATCTTCCCCGATGTGCCGATCAATGCCGGCACCTTCGCGCCGCTGCGCGTGATCCGGCCGGAGGGCACCTTCCTCGATGCGCGCTACCCGCGTCCGGTCTCCGGCTGCGCCGCCGAAGTCTCGCAGCGAATCGCGGAGGCGGTATTCCTCGCCATAGCGCAGGCGCTGCCGGCGGAGGTCTGGGCCGCGCCCGCCGGCACCTCCGGCAACTTCGCGCTCGGCGGTTTCGACCCGGCGCGCAACGCAGGCTACGTGATGTACCAGATCACCGGCGGCGGCTATGGCGGCAATGCGGAGGCCGATGGCCTGACCAATGGCTGCTCCACCATCGGCATCAGCAAGACCGCGCCGGTCGAGGTCATGGAACAATACTACCCCGTCCTGTTCACGCGTTTCGCGATTCACGAAGGCTCCGGCGGCGCCGGTGCGCAGCGCGGCGGCTTCGGCGTGCATTACGAATTGGAACTGCTGCGCGGCGAGGCGAAGGCGAGCTTCGTGATGGACCATGGCCGCTTCGGCCCGCCCGGCGTGCTCGGCGGCGGAGATGGCGCAAGGAACGTCGTAAGACTGCACCGCAACGGCACCACCACCATCCCGCTGCATCTTTCGAAGGACCAGGGGTTGCATCTGCGCGCCGGCGACCGGGTGGAGGTGATGACACCGGGCGGCGGCGGCTACGGCGACCCGCGTAACCGCGACCCGGAGCTCGTCGCGCGGGATGTACGGCGCGGCTACTACACGGCGGATCAGGCGAAGGCGCTATGGGGATGACCGCCTATCACCGACCGACGACGTTGCAGGACGCGTTGGCGATCCGCGCCGGCGCGGATGTGGCCGTGCTGGCCGGCGGCACCGATATCTTCCCCGCCCGCACCGCCCGCGCCGCCTGGGGTGACCCGACGCACAGGGATGTGCTGGATATCAGCGCGATCCCCGGGCTGCGCGACATCGAGGAAACCGCCGAGGGCTGGCGTATCGGCTGCCTGGTCACTTGGTCCGGGTTGCTGCGCGCGCCGCTGCCGCCGATCTTTGACGGGCTGAAGGCCGCGTCGCGGGAAGTGGGCGGCATGCAGGTGCAGAGCCGGGGCACGCTGGTGGGCAACCTCGTCACCGCCTCGCCGGCCGGCGATGGCATTCCGAACCTGCTGGCGCTGGATGCGACGGTGGAAATCGCAGGCCCGCACGGCATACGCCGGTTGCCGGTGGCGGATTTCCTCACCGGCTATCGTGCCACGGCGCTGGCGGCCGATGAATTGGTCATCGCGCTGCAGGTGCCGCGGCTGGAGAACGCGCAGGGCGGCTTCCGAAAGCTGGGCGCGCGGCATTACCTGGTAATCTCCATCGCCATGGCGGCCGGCGTCATCGCCACCAATACGGCAGGGCGCATCACGGCGGCGCGGATCGCGCTCGGCGCCTGTTCCACGACGGCGCAGCGTCTGCCGGCGCTCGAAGCCGTGCTGACCGGCGTGGATCACGCGCAGGCAGCACGCGTGGTCCAACCGCATCATCTGGAAGCCATCACGCCCATCGACGACATCCGCGCCACCGCCGCCTATCGCCGCGACGCTGCCTTGGTGCTGCTGCGGGACCTGCTGGAGGCGCGCGCATGATCGACATCGCCTTCACCCTGAACGGCGCGCCTTGCACCGTCACCGCGCCACCCTTCGCACCGCTGTCCGATACGCTGCGCGAAAGGCTCGGCCTGACCGGCACGAAGGAGGGCTGCAACGCTGGCGATTGCGGCGCCTGCACGGTGCTGGTGGATGGCGCGCAAGCCTGCGCCTGCCTGATCCCCTCCGCGCAGGTGCAGAGCGCGCAGGTGGAAACCGTGGAGGCGACGGACGGCGCGGTGGGTGCTGTGCTGGCGCGGCTGCGCGCGGCCTTCCTGGCGCATGGCGCGGCGCAATGCGGCATCTGCTCGCCTGGGATGCTGATGGCGGCGGCGGATCTGCTGCTGCGCGATGCAGCGCCGGATCGGGCGGCGGTGCGGGATGCGTTGGGCGGCGTCCTGTGCCGCTGCACCGGCTATGCGAAGATCCTGGACGCCGTGCTGGATGCGTCGCCGCAGGCCACGCACTCGCCACTGGCGGGCGAGGCGGTCGGTGCCAGCATCGCAAGGCTGGATGGCGCCGCGAAGCTGGACGGCACGGACCGCTTCGGCGCGGATGAGGCGCCGGCCGATGCGCTATGGCTGCGCGTCGTGCGCTCGCCGCATGCCAGCGCGCGTTTTTCTCTGGGCGATCTGGAGGCGGCGCGAGGCGCGCTGGGGCTGGAAGCCATCATCACCGCCGCCGATGTGCCCGGACTGAACGCCTTCGGCATCATGCCGAACCTGAAGGACCAGCCGGTGCTGGCCGATGGCCTGGTGCGCTTCCGGGGGGAGGCGTTACTTGGCCTGGTGGGCACCCGCGAGGCGGTGGCGGCGGTGCGCGATGCGGCGCTGCCGATCACCTGGCACCCGCTGCCCGCGCTGCATGGCGCGGCAGCCGCCAGCGCGGCGGATGCGCCGCAACTGCACGCGCATGCGCCGGGTAACCTGCTGATCGAGGGGCGCCTCAACCGCAATACGCCGGCGCGTGACGTCGCCAATGCCGAAGGCCACTTCACGACTGGCTTCGTCGAGCACGCCTATATCGAACCCGAGGCCGGCTATGCGCAGCCCGCGCCCGATGGCATCGGCATGGAGGTCTTCGCCTGCACCCAGGCGCCCTATATGGACCGAGAGGAAACCGCGCGGGTGCTTGGCGTGGCGGAGGATGCGGTGCGCATCCGCCCCAGCGCCTGTGGCGGCGGCTTCGGCGGCAAGCTGGATGTCTCCGTGCAGCCCTTGCTGGCGGTGGCCGCGCGCAAGGCGGGCAGGCCGGTGCGTATCATCTATTCGCGCGCCGAAAGCATGGCCAGCACTACAAAGCGGCACCCTGCCAGCATCACCGCGCGGATGGCCGCCGATGCCGAGGGCCGCTTCACGAGCTACGAGTTCGACGCCGATTTCAACACCGGCGCCTATGCGAGCTGGGGCGCGACCGTCGCGAACCGCGTGCCTGTCCATGCGGGCGGCCCCTATCGCATCACCAACCTTCGCAACCGCGCGCGCGCCATCTACACCAACGACACGCCCGCCGGCGCCTTTCGCGGCTTCGGCGTGCCGCAGGCGGCGATCGCGACGGAATCGCTGGTGGATGACCTGGCTGAGCAACTCGGCCTGGATCGCTGGGAAATCCGGCGCCGCAATGCCATCGGACGCGGCGACACGACGCATAGTGGCCAGGTGCTGCACGCTTCCGCCGGCCTGCCGGAATGCCTGGATGCGCTGAAGCCGGACTGGAATGCCATGCTGGCGCAGGTCGCCGCGCATAATGCGACCGCACCGCGCGTCAGGCTCGGCGCCGGGATTGCCTGCATGTGGTATGGCTGCGGCAATACCAGCATGTCCAACCCCTCGCGCATGAAGCTGACGCTGGCGCGCGATGGCACACTGACCTTGTTCAACGGTGCGGTGGATATCGGCCAGGGCAGCACAACCGTGATGGCGCAGATCTGCGCGGATGCACTCGGGCTGCCGCTGGCGCAGTTCCGCTTCGTGCTCGGTGACACCGCCCGCACCTACGATGCCGGCAAGACCAGCGCCTCCCGCCAGACATTCGTGAGTGGCCGTGCGGCGATGGAGACGGGGCTGGCGCTGCGCCGGCGGATTCTCGCGCTGGCCAATGCGGGGGAGGATGCGGTGCTGGCGCTCGACGGCACGCAGCTTCGTGTCGGCGAGGCGCGCGTCATCGACCTCGCGGCGCTGCCGGAAGACCTGGAAGCGGAAGGCCGCTACGACCCGCCGACCACCGCGCTCGACGCGGACGGCCAGGGCACGCCCTACGCCACCTACGGCTTCGCCGCGCAGATCGCGCTGGTTTCAGTGGATACCGCCTTGGGCGTGACGAAGGTGCGGCGCATCGTGGCCGCGCAGGATGTCGGCCGCGCGGTGAATCCCACGCTGGTGCTCGGGCAGATCCATGGCGGTATCGCGCAGGGCCTCGGTCTCGCCTTGATGGAGGAGTTCATCCCGGGCCGCACCGAGAACCTGCACGACTACCTGATCCCGACTGTGGGCGACGTGCCGGAGATCGATGTGCATCTGATCGAGGATCCGGAACCCGAGGGCCCCTACGGCGCCAAGGGCGTCGGCGAGCCGGCGCTGGTGCCGACGGCACCGGCTATTCTCTCCGCCATCCGCCACGCCACCGGCGTCACCATGCGCCAGGTGCCCGTGCTGCCGCATCGGCTGTGGGAGGCCCAACGGGCATTGCGGCGATGAGCGACCATGGCAGCCGCGCCGCACGGTCCCAGAAATTCGGCGCGGCGGAGGGCGACCAGGGCATCGTGCGCTGCGATGCCTGCCCCGTGCTGTGCCGCATCCGCCCCGGCCGCAGCGGCGCCTGTTCGCGCTATGCCAACGACAATGGCCAACTGGTGCGGACCGACCCGGCGCTGACGCTCGCGCGCGCGGTGGAATCGGGTGGGCCTGTCGTGGCTTTCGCGGAAGGCGGCTGGGATGGGCAGTTGCTCGATCCCTCCCGCGCCTTCGTCACCGGCATCGGCGCCGGCACCACCTATCCGGACTACAAGCCCGCCCCCTTCATCGTCGGCGCGCAGCATGCGGGGGTGGATACCGTCACCATCGTGACGGAGGGAATCTTCAGCTATTGCGGCGTGAAGGTGAAGATCGACACGGATCGCCATCTGGGCGCGGAGGCCGCCGCGGTGCGCGCGAATGGCGAGCAGGTCGGCCATGTCACCACCGCCGAATATGGCAGCCAGATGCTCTCCCTCGGCGGCGTGCGGCACCTGACGGGCGGCAGCAAGAAGGAAGGCACCACCACCTGCGACACGCTGCTGAAGCTCTGCGCCGGCGATGCGGTGGAGCTCACCATCGATGGCGGCCATGCGGTGCGCGTACAGGCCGGGCAGGCGCCGGTGGTGGATGGCAAGCCGGAAGTGCGGATGCGCGTCGGCTGCGGCAGCGCCACCATCGGCATCTTCGCGCAGCAATGGCTGGGACAGGTGGATGAGGTGATCGTGGTGGATGACCACATCACCGGGCTGCTGTCGGAACACCAGGCGGGCAAGGTGCTGGGCATGAAGCCCACCGGCATCCGGCTGCGCGGGCGGCGCTCCACGCCCGGGCGGTATTTCCAGGTGGCCAATCCCGGCCTCGGCTGGGGCGGCACGGATATCAGCGACCCGCTGTCCATCATCGAGGCGATCGACCCGAAGATCGCCTGGCCCGGCCTGCGCCTGCTGCTGACCTCCACCACCGGCGAGGATGCGCTGTGGTGCGTGCTGGACGCGGCGCTGCGCCCTGTACCCGCCGAGATGCCGGCCAATGTCGGAAAAGTGGTGGAGCGCATCGGCGAGAATTGCGAACCCTCCCTCTGCACCGTCATCTTCATGGCCGGTGCCGGCGGGTCGCTGCGGGCGGGTGTCACCGACAATCCCGTGCTGCTGACGCGCAGCGTGGCCTCGGGCGAGACGCGCGTCACCATGGGCGGCGCGCCGGTCTATCTCTGGCCCGGCGGCGGCATCACGGTGATGGCGGATGTGCTGCGCCTGCCGAAGAACGCCTTCGGATACGTGCCGACGCCGGCGCTGGTCGCTCCCATCGAATTCACCCTGCCGCGCGCGCTGTATGAACACCTCGGCGGGCATATGTCCGAGATCGTGCCGGTGCAGGACCTGCTGCGCGATCTCGGCCCCGCGCTGCGCGTCGAGGATTGGCAGGCGGGCAATCCCTGGCCCTTCCCGGGCTGACATGCCCAGCATGCAGCGCCTGGCCGGCGACCGGCTGCATCTGCAGCACGGCCCGATCGATGTGGTGCTGCGCGCCTGGGGGCCGCCGGGGGCCGTGGCCGCGGCGGAAGCGGCGGCGACCCAGCGGTTCCAGACGGTGCTGGATGAGCTGGTCGCCGAATTGCCGCTGCTGCGCCGTGCCGCCGATCCGGCCGCGCCACCAGGCGGCGCCATCGCGCGGGCGATGCACGCCGCCTGCCTGCCCTACACGACGCGCGGCATCTTCGTCACGCCGATGGCGGCCGTCGCCGGCGCCGTGGCGGATGCGCTGCTGTTCGCGATACGAAACGCCGCACCCGGCATCACGCGGGCCTTCGTCAATGATGGCGGAGACATCGCCATGATGGCCGGCGATGGCCTGGATATCGGCCTGGCGGTGGACCCGCGCGGCGGCTTCGATGGCGCGCTGCATCTGCGCGCCACCGACGGCATCGGCGGCATCGCCACCTCCGGCCGGCATGGCCGTTCCTTGTCCCTCGGCATCGCCGATGCCGTCACGGTGCTTGCGCGCAGCGCCGCCGCGGCGGATGTGGCGGCGACGCTGATCGCCAATGCGGTCGATGTGCCGAGCCCCGCCATCACGCGCCGCCCCGCCTCGGCACTGGACCCCGACAGCGACCTCGGCGAGCGGATGGTGACGGTGGAAATCGGCGCGCTGACCGCGACCGAGATCGACACCGCCCTGGATGCCGGTGCCACCTTCGCCGCAAGCTGCTGCCGGGACGGCCTGATCCGCGCCGCCGCGCTGCGCCTCGGCGGGCAGGTCCGCCTGGCCGGTGCATCCTCCCTTCTCCTGAAGGCACCAAGCCCATGACCCAGACGCTCGACATCCGCAAAACCGTCCTGTGCGTGGAGGAGGTGCGCCACGATGGTGGCCCGCGCCTCGCCGCCCCCATCCTGAAGGGCTGGTGCGCCGTCGTGCTCAGGAATCCCTTCGCCGGGCGGCATGAGCCGGAGCTGATGTGGATGATGGAGGCGATGAAGCCGGTCGGCCTGATGGTTGCGGAGAAGCTGCTCGCCGGCCTCGGCGGCGACCCGGCGCGGATCGAGGCCTATGGCAAGGGCGGCCTGGTCGGCGCGGCCGGGGAGCTGGAACATGGCGCGCTGTGGCATGTCGCCGGCGGCTATGCGATGCGCGGGCTGCTGGGCCAGGCGCTGTCCATCGTGCCGTCCATGACCAAGGTTGGGCCGATGGGCGCCGTGCTGGACCTGCCGATCCACCACCGCAACGCCGCCTATGTCCGCAGCCATTTCGACGGCATCACCGCCACGGTGCCGGATGCGCCGCGCGCCGATGAGATCCTGTTCGCTTTGGCCATGACCACCGGCGGCCGCCCGCATGCGCGGGTCGGCGGGCTGACGCAGGATGCGATCAGCGCCTGGGATGGACAGCGCTAGAGGCGCAACCTCACCCCTGCCCGCTGCGTCCTGGGTGGCAGACAGAGAAGGAAAGCGATGATGCAGCTGCACGGAATTCACCATCTGACCGCGGTCTCGGCCGATGCGCCGGGCAATCACGACTTCTACACCCGCATCCTCGGCATGCGGCTGGTGAAGAAGACCGTCAACCAGGACGATGTCAGCGCCTACCACCTGTTCTACGCGGATGGCGCGGCCAGCCCGGGCACCGACCTCACCTTCTTCGACTGGCCGGTGGGGCCGGAACGGCGCGGCACCCAGGCCATCACCGGCACCGCGCTGCGCGTGGCGGGTCCCGAGGCCTTCGCCTATTGGGCCTCCCGCTTCACGGAACATGGCGTGGCGCACGGCCCGGTGCAGCTTGTGGCCGGGCGCCAGCAGATGGCGTTCGAGGATCCCGAGGGCCAGCGCCTTTCCCTGCTGGATGATGGCGGCACCGGCCCCTTCCACCCCTGGGACCGCAGCACCGTGCCGTCGCAGCACCAGATCCGCGGCCTCGGCCCCATCACGATCAGCGTGCCGGACCTCGCCCCCACCGCCCTGTTCCTGACGCAGGTGATGGCGATGCGCCCGGCCGGCGACCACCCCGCCCCGGATGATGCCCGCAGCCGCATCCATGTCTTCGAAATGGGTGAGGGCGGCCCGGCGGCGGAGCTGCATGTGCGGGTCGAACCCCACCTGCCCCAGGCCCACCCCGGCGCCGGCGGCGTGCACCATGTCGCCTTCCGGGTGCGGGACGACGAGTATGAAGGCTGGGTGGACCGCCTGCAGCGCCTGCGCATCCCCTCCTCCGGCCCGGTCGATCGCTTCTACTTCCGCAGCCTGTACACGCGGGAACCGAACGGGATCCTGTACGAGATCGCCACCGACGGCCCCGGCTTCGCGACCGATGAGCCGATGGAGACCCTGGGCGAAGCCCTGGCCCTGCCGCCCTTCCTGGAGCCGCGCCGCGCGGAGATCGAGCGCGGGCTGAAACCGCTCTCGACCCGGTGAGCCCGTCAGGGCCGCTTCGCCATCCGGCCCGCCTGCGCAGGCCCGCCACGGTCCAGCCGCGGCGGGCGGCCGAAGCGCGCGGCGTAGGCGCGGGAGAAATGCGCCGCGCTGACGAAGCCACTGGCGATCGCCACCTCCAGCACGGACAGCGCGGTCTGCTGCAGCAGCCGCCTGGCATGGTCCAGACGCAGGCCCAGGTAATGCGCGCCGATGGTGCGGCCGAGATGGCTGCGGAACAGCCGCTCCAGCTGCCGCACCGAAAGCCCGGCCGATTCGGCCAGCGCGTCGCGCGGCAGCGGGTCCTCGATGGCGCGCTCCATCTGGTCCAGCACCGCCAGCAGGCTCGGGTGGCCGGTGTCGTAGCGTTCGCGCAGGCTCATCCGCTGCGGCTCATCCCCCGCGCGTGGCCTGGTGTGCAGGAACCACTCGGCGACGGCCCTGGCCAGGGCGCGGCCATGAGCGGCCTCGATCAGCGCCATCATCATATCCAACGCGGCGGTGCCGCCGGAGGCGGTGCAGCGATCCCGGTCCACCTCATACAGCGACCCGGTCAGGGTCAGGCTGGGGAAGCGCTCCGCCATGGCTGGAATGTATTCCCAATGCGCGGTGCAGCGATACCCGGTCAGCAATCCGGCGCGCGCCAGGATATGAGGGCCGCCGGAAACGCCGCCGATGCGGATGCCGCGCGCGGCCTCCGCCCGCAGCCAGGCCAGCGTCGCGGCATCTTCGAAGCCGGAGGGGTTGCCGCCGGCGCAGACGAACAGCGCATCCAGCTGGCCGGGCTGGTCCGTGCCCTGTTCCGCCACGATGGACACGCCGTTGGAGGCGCGCACCGGCTGGCCATCCGGCGAGATATGCACCCAGCTATAGAGCACGACACCGGCCAGGTCATTGGCCGCGCGGAAGGGCTCCACCGAACAGGCATAGGTCAGCATCGGAAAGCCGGGTATCAGGACGAAGCCGATCCGTAGCGGCGCCGCGCCAGGCTTCAACCCCAGCCCCTCGCGTGCCACCGGCCCGCGAGGGTCGGGGGGTCCGGAAGCGGGGAAGCGGCTTGCTGGCGTGCTTGTCATCTGGACAGGTCATGGTGGCGCCCTACCCTGTCCCTGTCCATCGGCGGCAGCGGTTGGGAAGCCGGGGAACCGCCTCGGCTCTACGCGGGGGCTCCCGCCTCGGCTTTAAGCGGGGGCCCCCGCATCGGCTTCAAGCGGGGGCCCCCGCATCGGCTTCAAGCGGGCCCCCCCGCCTCAGCCCAATGCGGGGAACCCGCGCGATTTCATTTCGTTCACGTCGTCGCGGCTCAGCCCATGGCTGCGAATCGCCGCCTTCAAACAAGGAGTTCGCCATGCGCATCAGCGCCGGCTGCCAGATTACCTACGATTGCCCGCAGCCGACCCCGATGCTGCTGATGATCAGCCCGCATCCGTCCCGCACCCCGGATCTGATCGGCCCGCACCAGGTCAATTTCGAGCCGGCCATTCCGGCGCGGCACTACCGGGACGGCTTCGGCAACACCTGCACCCGCATCGTCGCCCCCACCGGGCGGCTGGTGATCTCGACCAGGCTGCTGGTGCAGGATACCGGCCGCCCCGATCCGCTGCTGCCCTATGCCCGCCAGCACAAGGTGGAGGATCTGCCGGATGACGCGCTGGTCTACCTGCTGGGCAGCCGCTACTGCGACACGGACAAGCTGGGCGATTTCGCCTGGGCGCAGTTCGGCCAGGGGCCGGAGGGCTGGGCGCGGGTGCAGGCCATCTGCGACTACGCGCACAACCACATCAAGTTCGACTACATGAAGGCCAGCGCCACCCGCAGCGCGCATGACGCGCATCGCGAACAGGTCGGCGTCTGCCGGGACTTCGCGCATCTGGCGGTCACGCTGTGCCGCTGCGTCAACATCCCGGCGCGCTACTGCACCGGCTATCTGGGTGACATCGGCATGCCGCCGCCCTACGGCCCGATGGATTTCGCCGCCTGGTTCGAGGTGTATCTGGACGGCGCCTGGCACACCTTCGATGCGCGCAACAACACCCCGCGCATCGGCCGCATCCTGATGGCACGCGGGCGGGATGCGACGGATGTCGCCATCACCACCACCTTCGGCCAATGCACCATGACCGACTTTCAGGTCTTCACGGATGAGGTTCCGGCTTGAATGACCCGCCCGCCGTCACGCTGGTGAACGAGTTCGGCAGGTCTCCGCTGGTTCTGGTCTGCGAACATGCCAGCAACCACATCCCGGCGCGCTTCAACGCGCTGGGCCTGCCGCCGGCGGAGCTGCAGCGCCACATCGCCTGGGATATCGGCGCGGCGGCGCTGGCCCGGCGGCTGGCGGCGCTGCTCGATGCGCCGCTGTTCCTGTCCGGCTATTCCCGCCTGCTGATCGACTGCAACCGCCCGCCCGGCGTGCCGAGCAGCATCCCCCTACGCAGCGAAGCCACGGACATCCCCGGCAACCAGGGGCTGACGCCGGCGGAGGTAGCGCAGCGGCAGGACGACTTCTTCTGGCCGTTCCAGCATCGCATCGCCCGGTTCCTGGATGCGCGCCCGAC
This sequence comes from bacterium, assembly GCA_022844005.1. GTDB lineage: Bacteria > Pseudomonadota > Alphaproteobacteria > Ferrovibrionales > Ferrovibrionaceae > Desertibaculum. The sequence goes on from JALHMN010000107.1 coordinate 11,833, forward strand.
GCGCTTCCTGCTCGGCGTGCACAGCTTCACGCCCGTCTTCCACGACGTGCCGCGCCCCTGGCAGGCTGGCGTGCTGTATGGCGAGGCCACCGGCTTCGGCGCCGCGCTCATCGCGGGCCTGCGGCAGGACCCCGCGCTGACTGTGGGCGACAACGAGCCCTACCGGATCGAACTGGCGGAGGACTACACCGTGCCGGTGCATGGCGATGCGCGCGGCATCCCGGCCTCGCTGATCGAGGTACGACAGGATCTCCTGGCCGATCCGCCCGACATCGAGGCCTGGGCACAGCGCCTGGCGCCGATACTGGCCCAGGCCATCAGCTGAAATCTGCGGCGGGACGGTTTGGACTTGCACTGACCGCCGCGCAGGCCGATATCTCTGGCACTCCGAGGGGCCGAGTGCCAGCCCGCGCGGCTGCCCCCTGTCCGGGGCGCGACATCCCTCGAAAGAGCCCCCATCATGAGCTTTCGCCCCCTGCAGGACCGCGTCCTGCTGCGCCGCATCGCGGCTGAGGAAAAGACCACCGGCGGGATCATCATTCCCGACACCGCCCAGGAGAAGCCGCAGGAAGGCGAGATCGTCGCCGCCGGCCCGGGCGCGATCCACGCCAATGGCCATCTGGTCGCGCTGGATGTGAAGGCCGGCGACCGCGTGCTGTTCGGCAAATGGTCCGGCACCGAGGTCAAGATCGACGGGGAAGACCTGTTGATCCTCAAGGAATCCGACCTGCTGGGCGTTCTGGCCGCCTGATTTCGGCGGCTTAGTGACCGTTTGAGAATGCCGGCGGTTGAGGATCCGCAGGGCATTTTTCGTCCCTGGAAGGCGCCGGACGCCGCCGATGCTGGTTGCATCGGCAAGCCCGGCAACGCGCCAGGGGCGGAAAAGGCCCGCGGAGCCGACCCGTCCGGTGTTCTCAAACGGCCACTTACAGGCCGCCACGCCGTGCCGCCGCTTCCGCCCATCAAGGATCAGAAAAAATGCCAGCCAAAGACGTGCGCTTCGGCGCCGATGCCCGCAAGCGGATGCTGCGCGGCGTGGACACCCTCGCCCAGGCCGTGAAGGTCACGCTCGGCCCCAAGGGCCGCAACGTGCTGCTGGCGAAAAGCTGGGGCGCGCCGCGCATCACCAAGGACGGCGTTTCCGTCGCCATGGAGATCGAGCTGCCCGACCGCATGGAAAACATGGGCGCGCAGCTGGTGCGGGAAGTGGCGTCCAAGACCAAGGACATCGCCGGTGACGGCACCACCACCGCCATCGTGCTGGCCCAGGCCATCGCCCGCGAAGGCATGCAGGCGGTCGCCGCCGGCATGAGCCCGATGGGCCTGAAGCGCGGCGTCGACGCCGCCGTGGTCGCGCTGGTGGCGGAGCTCGCCGCACGCAGCCGCCCGATTTCCAGCGAGGCCGAGATCGCCCAGGTCGGCACCGTCTCCGCCAATGGCGAAGCCGAGATCGGCCGGATGATCGCGGAAGCGATGACCAAGGTCGGCAAGGAAGGCGTGATTTCCATCGAGGAAGGCAAGATCGCCGCCACCGAGCTGGAGATCGTCGATGGCACGCAATTCGACCGCGGCTACCTCTCGCCCTACTTCATCACCAATGCGGAGAAGATGGCGGTGGAGCTGGAAGCCCCCTACATCCTGATCTGCGAGAAGAAACTGTCCGCCTTGCAGACCTTCCTGCCGCTGCTGGAAGCCGTCGCGCAATCCGGCCGCCCGCTGCTGATCATCGCCGAAGATATCGAGGGCGAGACGCTCGCGACGCTGGTTGTGAACAAGCTGCGTGGCGGGCTGAAGGTCGCCGCCGTGAAGGCGCCTGGCTTCGGCGATCGTCGCAAGGCGATGCTGGAAGACATCGCCGCGCTGACCGGCGCGCAGGTGATCTCCGAGGATCTCGGCATGAAGCTCGAGAACGTGACGCTCGAGATGCTCGGCACCGCCAAGCGCGTGCGGATCGAGAAGGAAACCACCACCATCGTCGATGGCGCCGGTGAGAAGGACGCGATCCAGGCGCGCATCGCCCAGATCAAGGCGCAGATCGAGGACACCACCTCGGACTACGACAAGGAAAAGCTGCAGGAACGGCTGGCGAAGCTGGCCGGCGGCGTCGCCGTCATCAAGGTCGGTGGCAATACCGAGGTCGAGGTGAAGGAACGCAAGGACCGCGTCGAGGACGCGCTGCATGCGACCCGCGCCGCGGTGGAGGAAGGCATCGTCCCCGGCGGCGGCGTGGCGCTGCTGCGCGCCAGCCTGATCCTGGCCAGCCTGAATGCCGAGGATGCCGACCAGAAGTTCGGCATCGAGATCGTCCGCCGCGCGCTGTCCGCGCCGCTGCGGCAGATCGCGACCAATGCCGGCGAGGATGGTGCCGTGGTGGCCGGCGACGTGCTGCGCAACCCGGATCCGAGCTGGGGCTACGACGCCCAGTCCGGCGAGCACAAGGACCTGGTCGCGGCCGGCATCATCGACCCGACCAAGGTGGTGCGCGCCGCCTTGCAGCACGCGGCATCCGTCGCGGGCCTGCTGATGACGACGGAGGCCATGATCTGCACGGCCGCCGAGCCGGACGCGTCCGAAGGCTGATGCTGGAAGCCCTCTCCCCCGCTTGGGGGGGAGGGTTGGGTGGGGGGGACGTGCAAGCTCCTGACCGAGCTCACGATCTCCGCGCCCCCCTCACTCCCCCCTTCGGGTGGAGAGGGCCTTTGCGCCTGCTACCCCGCCGCGCGCACCAGCTTGCCCGGCCGCGCGCCGGTTTCCTGCCCACGCTCCATGATCGGCTGGCCCGACACGATGGTCATGTCGTAGCCCTCCACCCGCTGCACCAGACGACGGCCGCCGGCGGGCAGGTCGTAGATCATCTCCGGGTGGTGCAGGCGCAGCGCGTCGAAGTCGATGACGTTCACATCCGCCTTCTTGCCGACCTGCAACCGGCCGCGATCGGTCATGCCGAAGAAATCCGCCGTCTCGCTGGTCTGCCGCTTCACCGCGAATTCCAACGGCACCCGATCGCCCCGCGCCCGGTCGCGCACCCAATGCGTCAGCATGAAGCTGGGCATGGAGGCATCGCAGATCACGCCGCAATGCGCCCCGCCATCCGACAAGCCGTTCACGGTATGCTTGTGCAGCATCATGTCATGCACGACCGACAGATCGCCGCCAACATAGTTCACCACCGGGAAATACAGCATCCGCCCGCCATCTTCTGCGGTCAGGTGGTCGTAGCAATAGGCCGCGGGGTCCTGCCCGGCCTTGGCGGCGAGTGCTGCGATGGAGCGCTCCGGCGGCGGCTCGTAATCCGGCGGGTCGCCCAGGGCGAACATGTTGTCCCAGCGCGTCGCGATCTGCCGCGACAGCGGCGGCACCACATGCAGCAGCCGCTCGGAGGCTTCCTCCGCCAGAATCTTGGCCCGGATCGCCGGCTCGCGCAGCTTCGCCAGCTGTTCCTTGGGTGGCAGCGCGGCCAATTCGTGAAAGGCTTCGCGCAGGGCGAAGGGGTTCAGGGAGGTCGTCAGGCCGAGGATCAGCCCGACCGGCCGGCAGGCCACTTGCGCGGACAGCGGCAGGCCATCGGCGCGCGCCGAATCCACATTCGCCATCAACCGGCGCCAGCGCTGCGGGTCGTAGTTGCGATCCGTCAGCAGGAACCAGACGGGGCGGCCGGAAATTGTCGAAAGCTCCCGCATCCACCGAAAGTCCGCCGCCTCATCCTCGAAGTCGGACAGCATGCCGAAGGTGCCGCGGCCGGCGCGGCCCATGGCGCGGCCGATCGCCAGCAGTTCCTTCTCCTCGGCGTAACGGCCGGGCACCAGGTCGCCGGTCGGCGTCTTGTGCTGGTCGGTGCGGGATGTGGTGAAGCCGAAGGCGCCGGCGCGCAGCGCATGCTCCGTCAGCGTCGCCATTTCCTCCATGTCATCGGCCGTGGCCGCCTGGCGGTTCAGCCCGCGCTCGCCCATCACATAAACGCGCAGCGGGTGGTGGGCGATCTGCGCGCCGATATCGATGGTGCGCGGCATGGAACCGAGCACGTCCAGGTATTCCGGAAAGCTCTCCCAGTTCCACTTCAGCCCCTCGGTCAGGGTGATGCCGGGAATATCCTCCACCCCCTCCATCAGGTCGATCAGCGCCTTGTGGTCCCGCTTGCGGACGGGCGCGAAGCCGACGCCGCAATTGCCGAACAGCACGGTGGTGGCGCCATGCCAGACGGAGGGGGCCAGCACAGGGTCCCAGGTGGCCTGGCCGTCGTAATGCGTGTGCACATCGACCCAGCCCGGCGTCACCAGCCGCCCCTCCGCCGGCACATCCCGCTTCGCCGGCCCGGCCTTGCCGCCGACCTGGGTGATGCGGTCGCCATCGATCGCCACATCGCCGGTGAAGGCCGGCTGGCCGGTGCCGTCCACAATGGTGCCGCCGCGGATGACCAGATCGTGCATGGGATAGCCCCTCTGCCTGTTGCGCCCTGAGGCGGCGCTTGCATCCCAGTCTTGATATATTTGCCGGAAGCGGTGTCAATGCGCGCGGGGCGAACAGGGAACTGAATTGATGACGATCGAACGGCGCGACCTTCTGCTGGGCACCGCGGCACTGGCCGCCGGAACCTCGCTCGGCGCCCCGGCCGTGCTGGCGCAGCGCGGCGGCCGCACCCTGCTGCTGGCCGCCCCCGGCGCGCCGGAAGGCTTCGATGGCGACGCGCTGCGCCCCGGCACGCAGGAAACCGTGGTGCAGATCTATGAGGGCCTGACCCGCTACGGCCGCACCGAACGCGACGGCCGCCCCTACCTCAACCCGGACGTCATCGAGGGCCACCTGGCCGAAAGCTGGACCAGCTCCGCGGATGGCAAGAGCTGGGTCTTCAAGCTGCGGCAGGGCGTGAAAAGCTTCTACGGCAATGAGCTGACGGCGGCGGATGTGGAGTGGAGCTGGGCCAAGTCCTTCGCCCAGCGCCGCACCGGCAATTTCATCGCCAATGTCGCCAACGTCACCGCCGTGAAGGCGACCTCGCGATACGAGGTCGAATTCACCCTCTCCGCCCCCAGCCTGATCCTGCTCTCGGCGCTGACGCTGTATGTGCCCGGCATCTACGACAGCACCGAGGTGAAGAAGCACGCCACGGCCGAGGACCCCTGGGCCCTGAAGTGGATGGAGACCCACACCGCGGGCTTCGGCGCCTACCACCTGGATCAGGTGCGC
>JALHMN010000108.1 GCA_022844005.1 bacterium
CGTCAGATGCGGGCTCTCCACCGCATCGCTCACCAGCCAGGTGCCGTAGAACGACGCCGCGGCGGCGACCCGGTCGGGATAGCGCGCGGCGGCGGCCAGCGCATAGGGACCGCTCATGCAATAGCCATGCGCGCCGACCGGCCCCTTCTTCACCTCGGGCCGCGCGTCGATGAAGGCCAGCATCGCGCCCACGTCGTCCATCACCGGCGGGATCGTCATCTTGGTGCGCACCGCGCGCATCCGCGTGTGCTCGGCGCTGCCATGCTCCAGCACCTCCGGCCCATAGGTCGTGTCGCGCCCGGCGCGGTAGTACAGGTTCGGCAGCAGCACATGATAGCCGACGGTGGCGAGCCGCCGCGCCATGTCGCGCAGCTCCTCGCGGATGCCGGGCGCATCCATCAGCAGGAAGACCGCCGGATAGGGGCCGCCGCGCTCCGGCCGGCAGATGAAGGTCTCCATGCCACCGTCCCTGGTGGCGATGTCCAGCGTTTCCTCGATCATCTTCGTTCCCGTCCCTTGGCCGCCCTTCGCATTGTCGGCGCGAAAGCGATCGGCGCGTCGTCAGGCGCCGATTAGCGCACGGAACGGTCACCTTCGTCGAGTGCCGGGCCGGCAAACCGCCGGCCCGGCACCTCTGACCTAGACCGGGGCGGCGATCCTGCTCCTGGCGACGATGCGCTCGATCGCCGTCGCCAGCGGGACCGTCCCCCGCCAATGCTCGTTGCCGTCCTCGCGGGCGACCCGGCCGGTGCCGATCGCCGCGTACATGCCGAGCAGGGCCTCGGCCACCTCGCCGGGGATGCCGGCCTCGGCCAGGGCCCCCGCCCGCTCCGCCGGCGGCACGAACAACGGCTGGACCGGGCGACCCAGAACGACAGAGAAACTCGCCGCCACCTCGGCGGCGCTCCAGTCCTCCGGCCCGGACAGTTCCACGATCCGCCTGCCCGTCCAGTCCTGGCGCAGCAGCCGGGCGGCCGCTTGGCCGACATCCATCGTGCTCACCATCGGGATCTTCTGCTCCGGTTCCAGGAAGCTCGGCAGCACGCCCGCGGTGATCGCCGGCCCGGCCACCTCCTCCCAGGTCTCGGCGAAATAGCCGGGGCGCAGGAAGGCGACCGAAGGCGCCGCATCCGCCAGCGCGGCCTCGATCTGGTTCAGCGTGCCGATGACGCCGGTGCCCGAGGCGTGCTGCGCGCCGATCGACGACAGGATCACCGCCTTGGGCAGGTTTGACCGCCGCATCGACGCGGCCAGCACCGCGGCGATGGCCGCCGCCTGTGCATAGGGATCTCCGGAGAGCGGCGGTGGGTTGAGGAGGAACGCCGCCGTCGCTCCATCGAGCGCGGCCGAGACGGCATCGACATCGTCGAGGCTGGCGACGGCGACCTCCGCGCCGGACCCTCTCCACACCTCGCCCTGCTCCGCACGGCGCAGGACGACCCGCACCGGCTCGCCCATCCCAATGAGGGCGCGCGCCGTTTCACCGCCCGCGCGACCATTCGCTCCGAACACCGCATGCATGACCCGCTCTCCATCCTTGAACGATCTCCGACGCGGAATGGATAGGCGCGGGCCTTACATGCGTCCAATGCATGCGATATATACTCCGCATGCGTGAAGTGGATTTACGCCGCGTCGACCTGAACCTGCTCGTGGCGCTCGATGCGCTCCTCGGCGAGCAGAGCGTGACCCGCGCCGCGCTGCGCCTCGGCATGAGCCAGCCGGCGGCGAGCCGCGCGCTCTCCCGCTCGCGCAAGCTCTTCGCCGACGCGCTGCTGGTCGAGGGCCGGAACGGCTACATCCTGAGTGCCCGGGCGAACGAGATCCGGCCGGCGCTGCGGCGGATGCTGGCCGGTATCGGCGACATGCTGGAGGCCCGCCCCTTCGATCCCGCCACCGCCACGGGCCGGATACGTCTCCTGATGGCCGATCTCGAAGCCGCCGCGCTGGTGCCCGCTCTGCTGGCCCGCCTCGCCGCCGAGGCGCCCGCCCTCGACCTCGAGATCCTGCCGCCGGGAAATGCGTTGTTCGAGGCGCTGGAAAGCGATGCGGTGGATGCGATCGTCGGCGTGATCGGCGAGGCCCCCGCCGGCATCCGCCGGCGCGCGCTCTACGAGGATCGCTTCGTCACCCTGATGCGTGCCGACCATCCCATGGCCGGCACGAAGCTGACCCTCGCGCGCTACCTGCGGCTCGGCCATATCGTGGTCAGCATCACCGGGGTCGGCCCGGCACCGGCCGACGCCCTGCTCGCCGGCATGGGGCGGCAACGGCGGGTCAGGGCGCGTGTGCCGAGCTTCCTCGCCGCGGTGGAGATCGCCGCCCAGACCGACCTCGTCATGACCCTTCCCTCGACCCTGGCGCAGACCGCGGCGGGCATGCGGCGCTTCGTGGCCCTGCCGCCGCCCTTCGATCTCGGGCGCTGCACGATGAGCCTCGTCTGGCATGCCCGCCATCAGGACGACCCACGCCATGTCTGGCTGCGGCGCATGGTGGTCGAGGCCGCGAAAGCCTTCGCCGGCAAAGGTTCCGAACCGATGCCGGCGCGCAAGGAGAGGGAACAGGCATGATCGTGCGCGGCTCCTTGCGGCGGATCCTTGCAGTGCTGCTCCTGCCGGTCGGCCTCGTCTGCCTCGCCTTTCCTGCCGCCCAACTGGTGCTGAAGGACGAAGCGGGCCTGATCGACGACACGCGGGCGTGGTTCGGTGCCGGCACTGCCGAGGGCGTGCCGACGGTGTCGCAGGTCTCATGCCTCAGCCAACGCTACGGCTCCTCCTCGCAACGCGGCATCGGGCTCAGCGAGTGGCAATGCGTGCTCGACCTCGCCGCGGCCGCGAAGCCGGCCGAGGACGACCCGTTCGCGGGGCGCAGCTACGACGAGGGGATGAAGGAATACAATCGGCGCCTGATGGCGCAGCTCGACGGGCTGCGCCGGGGCGCCAGCCTGCCGAGCCGGCTCGAACGGGTGCTGCCGTCGGACCGCAGCGGCGACCTGCCGGTGCTGCGGCGGCTGTCGGCCGAGGGCGAGCCGCCGCGCTTCGGCGCGGTCTGGGGTGGGGGCGAAATCCTGTGGCGGTGGCTCGCCTGGCTGCTGGTCTCTTCCGTGTTCCTCGCCTTCGGCGCGGCCTGCCTCTTCGCCGCGTGGATGGGACGACGGGGTTAGGCCTGCCGCCCCGTGCGGGCCGTCCAAGCCTTGCGCAAGCCGACGCATTCCATGTGCCGCACGCCCGTGGTCAGCTTCAGCGGGCGGTTCGTCAGGGCGGCCATCTTCTCCATCGAATAGCTGCCCATGTCGGTCCGGTTCAGGTCCACCGCGCGGGCACCGAGGACGACATGCTCGATGTCGACGGCGAAGATCGCCCAGCAGCACATCGGGCAGGATTCCATCGTCGAATAGAGCGTCGCCCCGGTCAGCATGAGCGACTTGCGGCGCCGGCAGGCATCCTGGATCGCCGCCGTCTCGGCATGGATGGTCGGGTCCATGCGGGTCGTCGCCTCGTTCAGCCCGCGGCCGATCTCCTCGCCCTCGAGCACGATCAGCGAGGCGACGGGCGTATTGCCGGTCGGCTCCGCCCGCCGGGCGAGATCGAGTGCCAGGTCCATCCAGTCTTCATGCGATCTGCTCATCCGCGCCGTCCCTCCGTCTCGCCCACATCGTTCGGGACGATCGCTCTGCGCGATCCGTGCCAACCCGGCTCCGCTAGTCCGGCAGGCGCTCCATCTTGGTCAGCCAGCCGTCGGTCTCGCAGAGGAACAGGCTGCCGTCGGGCGCCCCCCAGATGCCGTGGCTCAGCGTCGCCACCGCTTTCGCGCGCCCCAGGATGCGCCCGTCGGCCGCGAAGGCGACGATGCGCGGCGCCTGGTCGGTGACGAAGATGGTGCCGTCCGGCGCCCCCCAGATGTCCATCGGGTGATAGAGCGTGCCCCAGCTCGCCTTGAAACGGCCGGCGGCGTCGAACACCTGCACCCTGTCGTTCTCGCGGTCGCCGACCAGGACGTCGCCGGTGCCGCTCACCCAGATGCCGTGCGGCGTGGAGAATTCGCCCTCCCCCTCGCCCACGCCGCCCCAGCTCAGCTTGTGGGCACCGTCGGGCGAAAAGCAGTGCACATGGGCATTGCCGTAGCCGTCGGAAACGTAGAAATCGCCGTTCGGCGCCACGGCGATATCGGTCGGGTGGTTGAAGGGCCTGCCGAAGCGCGGCCGGTGGCGCTCGCCGATGGTCGAGATCAGCTTGCCCGCCAGATCGCAGATCAGGATTTGGTGGCAGTCGCGATCGACCAGCAGCACGCGGTCGTCCGGGGTGATGGCGATGCCATGCGCGTCGCGGATCATCCCGCCGCCCCAAGAGGCCGTCACCTCGCCCTCGGGCGACAGCACGACGACGGGCGAACCCGTGCGCTGGAAGGCATAGACCCGGCCGCGGCTGTCCACAGCGACCTGGCTGACGCGGCCGAGGCGAACGCGGTTCCAGCGCGGCAGCACCGCATAGCGATGCGGCCCCAGCACCGTGATCAGCGGGTCTTCGTCGCGTCCATGGAATGTCATCGCTGCCTCGCCGCCGATACGGATGCCGGAGCATAGGCCGGCGCGTGCCGGCACGGAACCGCGCGGCGGGAAATCGATTTTCCGGCCCGCCGTGCCGGGCCGCCGCTGCTGGAATGAGGCGGTGCTTCAAGACGAGTGAATTGGCACCGTGTCGACCGGAAACGGCATCCAAGCCCTCCTCTGCTGAGCCGGAATCGGCCAAATACTCGATAAGCCACAATTTAGGTAATGGTTGAAAATATCTAAAAACTAATCTATGACTTAGTTCAATGGGAGATGTCCCATTTCACTAACCCATGCCTGAGCATGAAAACCAGGACAGCTAAAGTAACATTTAAAGATCGCGAGGCCGGGCAGGTATCCGAAACTGCTGGCGGCGGGACACGCTTTTCATACCACCGCGGCTGGTCTGAGAGCATTGCCTGCTGCCTTCCTGTCACAAAACAGGAACATGAGTGGCCCCAAGGCCTGCACCCCTTCTTCCAGCATATCGGTGCTGAGGGCTGGCTTCGCCAGCGCCAGGCGCGTGTTTCTCATATGGCTGAGGAAGACGACCTCGGTCTCCTGCTGCGCTATGGCGCGGATTGCATCGGCGCCGTTGGTATTCTCCCCGTCGATCCCGCCGACCGTCTGAATACCGCTTTCACAGACGGAACCACGCCGGGACGGACGCTGTCCGGGGTTCAGCGAAAGATGCTGGTCACCCGCGATGAGGCGGCCGATGTCTACAGGCCGGCCAATGAGACCGGCCCGGCGCCCTACATCGCTAAATTCAACTCCGCCGATCTCCCTGACTTGGTGCGCAATGAGCATCTAAGCCTGTGTTGGACCGCGGCCTTCCTCGGCGCCGAGGAGGTTACCGCTTTCAAGCTGGCCCATATCGGAATGCAAAACGAACAGGCGCTCGTCGTCACGCGGTTTGACCGCACAAATGACGGCCAGAAGCTTCGCGCCGAGGATTTCGCGCAGATTCTCTGCAAGCCGCGCGGCGCCGACTACGGCGGGAAGTACGACGCGAGCTACGAGGACGTTGCGGCCGTCATCCGCGAGCATTCGGTGCGTCCCGCTATCGATCTGGCACGTCTACTGCGGCGTCTGATTGCCTTCGCGATCGTTGCCAACACAGACGCGCATCTGAAGAACTTCACCTTGTTGGAGAGGCCTGAAGGTCTGCGCTTGTCGCCCGTCTATGACGTCGTCAATGCGGGGTTGTATCCGGCCTATGGTCGAGAGCTGGGCTTGACCATAGGGGGCAACGGCGTGCCGCTCGATGGTGTAACCCGCCCGTTGCTGGAGGCCTACGCCGAACGCATCGGAATCCCCAAAAACGCGACCAAAAAAATCTTCGCTGACCTCAAAACAAAAGCGCGTCAGGCACAACAGGTGATCGTTCCGCCGGCAGCCGAAGGGCCGGAGGGATTTGTCACCCGATTTTCTGAAGTGGTTGAAAACGCATGCCTTCGACTCTTCAACGGCTGAACTGGCAGGCGCTGGTCGCCGAAGCCGTCACGCGCCGCAAAGCGGAGAAACTGACGCAGCGCGAGCATGCCGTGCTGGCGGGCGTCAGCGTGCCGACCATGATCGTATTCGAGCGCGGCGAGCATACGATCTCGCTCGCAAAGGCATTCGATATTCTTCGTGTGGTTGGGTTGCTCGACGAGCCGCCCAGCGGATCATCGCAAGACACATTCGCACGCGAAGCTCATGCGCGCTGGCGGGTGCTGACTGCGCCCTTGCCCAAGGAATCACCCGGGCGATTCCCATATGGCTCCTACCGGATGGACTATGGCCTCGAAGGAGACATCAAGGAACTGCAGCCGCATAAACTTTTGGACGTACTTCGCAAACCCGTTGTGAGGCACACCGGTTGGCCGCCTTTCTGGATTCCGAAGCGCGAGGAACTTGAACCGCGAGAAGTCGGTGGCGTCATCGAGTGCTGGCTTGCGCCCGGCGACGCCGGCGGCGTCGATCGCATGTTCTACGACGCCGCGCATTGCGACTTTTGGCAGATTGCTCCTTCAGGGCGGGCATTCCTCATGCGCGGCTATCAGGAGGATGCCCAAGAGACTTTCGCTCCAGGGACGATCTTCGATACCACGCTGCCGATATGGCGAATGGGCGAAGTGTTGTTGCATGCCGCGTGGCTGGCATCACACATCGCGCGCAAGCCCGAGGAAACCACGGTCCGCTTTCGAGCGGTCTACAGCGGGCTTTCAGGCCGCGATCTCCGCGCTTGGGCATCGCCTACCAGCGTGGATTTTTTTGGCGGAGGCCGGGCACGGACGGATGACGCCTCACTCGAACTTTCGATTCCTGTGGCTGCGATCGACAATGAACTGGCGACCTGTCTTCACCCGCTCGTCGCGTCTCTGTTCGAGCGCTTCGGGGTGAAGGACGTTTCGCTGGGCTTTGTGTCAGGTGAGCTCAACCGCATGCGTCAAAACAAATTCGACGAGCGCGGCATCAGCGTCCAGCGATAGGACAACTGCATTTCCAGCAGTGGCGCTCGAGGCATGAGGTGAACCGCTCCCGCTTTCCCGAAGCTGTTCGGCCTTGAGCCAGGCCGAGGACGCGATCGGGATGCAGGCCCGCTAAGCCAGGACCTCGCCGAAGAAGGTCCCCCAGGCAGGCAGGACCAGCCGGCCGTCCTCGTAGCGATGCTCGAACCCGTGCCCCTCCAGCGGCCGCAGGCGCGGCAGGCTGCCGGCCGGCAGGGCGACGCTGCGATCGGTCAGGTTGAAGACCGCGACGACGGCCTCCTCGCCCAGCCTCCTCTCCAGCGCGAAGACCGGTTCGCTGAGTGGGATGACCCGGCTGCGGCCCTCGCGCAGCGGTCGGAGCGCCTTGCGCCAGCGCAGGAAGCGGCGGGTGAAGTTGAGGGCCGAGGCCTCGTCCGCCTCCTGCCGGTCCACCGCCAGGTCGCGATGCCCGGGCTCGATCGGCAGCCAGGGTCTGGCTGCCGCGGTGAAGCCCGCCCCCGCCCCCTCCGCGGTCCAGGGCATGGGCGTGCGCGCGCCGTCGCGGCCTTTGAACAGCGGGTAAAAGGCGATGCCGTAGGGATCGATCATGTCCTCGGGGGCGATCCGCGCTTCGCCCAGCGCCAGTTCCTCCCCCTGATAGAGGCAGATGCTGCCCGGCAGGGTCAGCAGCAGCGCCAGCAGCAGCCGGGCGAAGCCCGGCGCCGGCTGTTCGCCGCCCCAGCGGGTGACCGCGCGGACGACGTCGTGGTTGCTGAAGGCCCAGCAGATGCAGCCCCGGCCGACCGCCGCTTCCGCTTCGCCGAGCGTGCGCGCCAGGCTCTCGGCGCTCAGCTCGCGCTTCATCAGGTCGAGCGTATAGGCCATGTCGAGCCGGCCGGAGCCCACGTCGGTATAGGCGGCGCAGCGCGCGAAGGCGCCGCCCTCGCTCGAGATCTCGCCCAGCGTCGCCGCACCCGGATACTCGTCCATCAATGCGCGGATGCGCGACAGGAAGGGCAGCAGGTCGGGATGCAGCATGTCGTGGAGATGCCGCTGCATGCCGAAGGGCCGCGCCGGCAGGGCGCCGCCCGGATGCGGCCGCACCGGGTTGTCGCGCAGCGCCGGGTCGTGGAACATGAAGTCGATCGCATCCAGCCGGAAACCGTCGACGCCGCGGTCGAGCCAGAACCGCCCGGTGGCGAACAGCGCCTGCACCACCTCTTCCCGGCGCAGGTTCAGCTGCGGCTGGCTGGGCAGGAAGTGGTGCAGGTAGTACTGCCGCCGCCGCGGTTCCCATTGCCAGGCGCTGCCGCCGAACACCGCCTGCCAGTTGTTGGGCGGCGTGCCGTCGGGCCGGGGATCGGCCCAGACGAACCAGTCGGCCTTGGGGCCCTCGCGGTCCCGGCGGCTCTCGGCGAACCAGGGATGCTGGTCGGAGGCGTGGCTCCAGACCTGGTCGATCATCACCTTCAGCCCGCGCGCATGCGCCTCCGCCACCAGCGCGTCGAAATCGGCGAGCGTGCCGAAGATCGGATCGACCCCGCAATAGTCCGAGATGTCGTAGCCGAAATCCTTCATCGGCGAGGGGAAGAAGGGCGCGATCCAGACCGCGTCGACCCCGAGTCCCGCGATATGGTCGAGCGCGCGGGTGATGCCCGGCAGGTCGCCGATCCCATCGGCGTTGGTGTCGAGAAAGCTCCGCGGATAGACCTGATAGGTCACCGCGCCTCGCCACCAGCGGGCATCGGCGCCCGAAGTGGTCTTCTGTGTCATTACCGGAATCCGCACCGAACCGTGGTCACGGTGAAGGACGGTCGAGCGCCGGTCAATCCGCTGGACCGGCGGGGTCGTGCGCGTGCGGCTCGGAGGGCGGCGCGGAAAGTCCGAAAACCTTCGTCAGATCAGCCACTTGGGCGGGGGTGAGGTAGCGCGGGTTGAGCCCCCGCAGCAGCAGGTAGAGCTTCGCCGTCTCCTCCAGCTCCTCCACCGCGAAAACGGCGGATTCCAGCGATTCTCCGGCCACCACGGGTCCGTGATTGGCCAGCAGCACGGCCGCGTACTTCCCCGCCAAGCCCTTGATCGCCTTGGTGATTTCCGGATCTCCCGGGCGGTGGTAGGGGACCAGCGCCGTCGGCCCCACCCGCATCAGATAATAGGCCGTCATCGCCGGCAGCACCGCCCGCGGGTCGATCTCCGGCAGCATGCTCACCGCCACCGAGTGGGTGGAATGCAGGTGCACGATCGCCCGGGCGCTTTGCCGGCTCTCGTAAAGTGCTGAGTGCAAAGGAATTTCCTTGGTGGGCGGATCGCCGGAAACGAGGCGTCCCTCCGCGTCGAGCCGGGTGATTCGCACAGGGTCGAGGAAGCCGAGCGAGGCGTTGGTCGGCGTCACCAGCCAGCCGCCGTCCTCCAGCCGCAGGCTGATATTGCCGGACGACCCCGGCGTCAGGCCCCGTTCGAACAGCGAGCGGCCGAAGCGGCAGATGTCTTCCCTCGATCTCGCTTCGGACATGGCGGCCTCCTCGATACAAGCGGGTGGAGATTTAGCGGCTTCGTGATTGGTCGGTTACGACCATGACGGGCAAGAACCCCGCCGCACGGACAACCGATTCGGCACCGCGCAGGATATCCGGAAACACAGTATTGGTGAGCGAGGGAATGAGTACTCTAACGAGCTTCGACCCAGCCGAAGCAAGGCTGCCGAGGGTGGCGAGGCGGTAATCTCACCGACGCCCGCTTCGCGCGCGACGTCGGACAGGGTTGCACCGTGCATGCGTGGCGCGCCCTAACACACTGTCGTCCTGCATCCCGGCAGCCACCTTCCGGATGCCCATAGCGTGCTGAACGGACCGGCTCCTCGGTTAGCGCCAGCCTGCCGGCCGGCGCACGACAAACACAATTTGGCAGCACTGCCAAACCGCGCTAACCCTTCTCGACTCAAGGCAGGTTCGAGGAGACAGCCAATGGCCATCCCGACCGACCCCAAAAGCGCCGGCTCGGCTGGCCGTGCCGGTGTGATCGGCCTCGGATCAATGGGATACGGCATGGCGCGGTCGCTGCATCGCGGCGGCTTCGCTGTTTCCGGATGCGATGCAGACGAAAACGCGATGGCACGATTCGCCGCCGGGGGCGGCGGTGTCGTGCCGACACCGGCGGAAGCCGCTCGTGGCGCCGACGTGGTGGTCTGCGTTGTCCTCAACGCCGCCCAGACCGAGTCGGTCCTGTTCGGCCCCACGGGAGTGGCTGAAGCCATGGCACCCGATGCGGTGTTCATCTCCTCGGCGACAATGGATCCCGAAGTGGCTCGGCATCTGGCAGATCGCCTGGAATCGACCGGACGACACTATCTCGACGCCCCCATCAGTGGCGGCTCCGTTCGTGCGGAGGAAGGGGCTCTGACCATCCTGGCATCCGGGTCGCCCGCTGCCTTCGAGCGTGCCGGCCCGGCGCTGGAGGCGATGGCTGCCAAGGTCTATCGGCTGGGCGATACGGCCGGCCCGGCGGCGGCCTTCAAAATGATCAACCAGTTGCTGGCGGGGGTCCATATCGCGGCGGCGAGCGAAGCCATCACCTTCGCAGCACGCCAAGGTCTCGACCTCCGAATGGTCTACGAGGTGATCACGGCTTCGGCCGGCAACTCGTGGATGTTCGAGAATCGTGTCCCGCATGTCCTGGACGGGGACTACACGCCCCGGAGCGCGGTCGACATCTTCGTCAAGGACCTCGGCATCATCCAGGATATGGCCCGGAATGCGAGGTTTCCGGTTCCACTGGCCGCTGCCGCGCTGCAGATGTTCCTGATGGCCTCGGGCGCCGGCATGGGCCGGGACGATGACGCCTCGGTCGCGCGCCTCTACGCGCAGGTCAGCGGCACGGCGCTGCCGGCAAAGCCTCCCGCCTGACGGACGTCTGCTGCGACGACCGCGACTTGCCCAGGAGCTCCCATGCCCCGCTTCGCCGCCAACCTCAGCATGATGTTCAACGAGTGGTCCTTTCTGGACCGCTTCGAAGCCGCTGCCTCAGCTGGATTCACCGCCGTCGAATTCCTGTTTCCCTACGAGCACCCTCCGGAAGCAATCGCTGAGCGGCTATCCCGCTACAACTTGACTCAGGCACTGTTCAATCTGCCCCCGGGTGACTGGAACGCGGGCGAGCGGGGTGTCGCAGCCGTGCCCGGACGCTTCGCCGAACTGCAGGCGGGTGTCGAAACCGCGCTCGTCTATGCTTCGGCAACCGGGGTAAAGCGCCTGCACCTGATGTCCGGACACGCATCCCGGAAAGACGCCGATGCCGTAGGTGCCTATCGCCGTGCGGTCACCTGGACCGCAGAGAAACTGGGAAGCGCCGGAATCGACCTTTTGATCGAGCCGATCAACGGAAGGGATATGCCCGGATACTTCCTGAACGACTTCGCTTTCGCGACCGAATTGATTCGAGAGCTGTCGCTGCCGAACCTGAAGCTGCAGTTCGACATCTATCATCGGCAGATTCTCCATGGTGACGTGACCGTGGCGTTGCGGGCCATGATGCCGGTGATCGGTCATATCCAGATAGCGAGCATCCCATCCCGGCACGAGCCGATGAGCGAAGAGCTGAACGACGGCTTCGTATTCTCGGAGTTGGACCGGCTCGGTTACGATGGATTCGTCGGCTGCGAATATCGGCCACGAGGCCGGACATTGGACGGCCTCGGGTGGCTCCATGCCGCTGACGCGCATGGCGGGCCACCCTCTCGGCAAGGATCGATGTCATGACGCTTGCACTGGGGTGCATTGCCGACGATTACACCGGCGCTTCGGACCTCGCGAATACGCTCGCAAAAGGCGGCCTGCGGGTCGTGCAGACCATCGGCATCCCGAGCGAGGGACTGGCCCTTCCCGCTGTCGACGCCGTCGTCATCTCACTGAAGATCCGCTCCGTGCCCGCAGCGGAGGCGGTCGATCGTGCTCTAGCTGCCGATCGCTGGCTGCGCGGGCGGGGCGCCGGCCATGTGATGTACAAGATCTGCTCGACCTTCGATTCAACCGATGCCGGCAATATCGGGCCGGTCCTCGACGCGCTCCGCGCCGAGGCAGGCGACAAGGTAGTTCTGGTGACGCCGGCCTTCCCGGAAACCGGACGGACGGTCTACCAGGGCAATCTCTTCGTCGAAAACCTGCCACTGAACGAGAGCCCGCTGAAAGACCACCCGCTCAACCCGATGCGGGATGCCAATCTTGTCCGTGTGCTGGCGCGGCAGAGCCGTTCACAGGTCGGGCTTGTCGACCTTGCCGTCATCACCCAGGGCCCGGAAGCTGTGGGTTCTCGCCTGGCGGCACTGGAGAAGACCGGCGTCAGCGCTGCGATCGCTGACGCAATCACCGAGCGCGACCTGGAGATCGTCGGCGCGGTTGCGCTCGACGCCCGTGTCTCCGTGGGAGCATCGGGCTTGGGGTTCGGGTTGGCGCGCGGCCTGGTTGCCTCGGGCCGGGCAACGCGATCGGACGCGAACGAGTCGAGTGCGCCAGCTGTGGGGGGCGGAGCCGCCTGCCTCGCCGGGAGCTGCTCGCAAGCCACTCTCGAACAGGTCGCGCGCGCCGAGAATGTGATGCCCGTGCTGAGGCTCGATCCCGACAAGCTCGTCGACGGGAAAGCCGAACTCGATCGGGCGCTCGGCTGGGCCGCGGAGCATCTGGATCAGGGGCCGATCGTCGTTGCCAGCAGCGCTCCTCCGGCTGACGTGGCCAGACTCCAGGCCCGGCACGGCCGTGACCGGCTGGGCCACGCCATAGAGCAGTCGCTCGCCGCCATTGCCGCCACCCTGATCGAACGGGGGGTGCGCCGACTGGTGGTCGCAGGCGGAGAAACCTCCGGCGCCGTTGTCGACCGGCTCGGCATTCCCGCTTTTGAGCTGGGCCCCGAGATCGCCGCCGGCGTGCCCGTTCTGCGCGCCATCGGAAGCCCACATGGCCGGATGCTGCTAGCCCTGAAGTCGGGCAATTTCGGTGGCCCCGATTTCTTCGAGGACGCACTACGGTTGATGGCCTGAGCGAGGCGGCGGTTCCCTCAGGATTTCATCGGACGCGCCGCCTTCCACGCCTCGAAATCGCGCTTCGCCTCCTCGCCCGCGACGGGAAACAGCCCCTTGAGGGAACGTCCGCGCGCCACCTCGGCCTCGGCAAACTCCTCGTACTGGTAGGTTGACAGCGCCTCCTCCGCCACCGCCTCCACGATCTCGGGGGGAATCACCAGCACGGCGTCCCGGTCACCGACGACGATGTCGCCGGGATAGACCGCCACACCGCCGCAGGCGATCGGCAGCTGCAGATCCACAGGGCGATGGGCGACGGGGCTCGGCGGCGATGACGGCCGGCGGTGATAGGCGGGCAGACCGGTCTTGAACACACCATCGGTGTCGCGGAAGCCACCGTCGGTAACGATGCCGGCACACCCGCGGGCCTTCAGCCGTCCGACATAGAGATCGCCAGCCGAAGCCGCTCGCGAGTCACCGCGGGAGTCGATCATCAACACATGACCGGGCGGGCATTCCTCCATCGCCTGTGGCTGCACCATGCTGCGGTTGGTGGAGGCTGGACCGTCCTTGTCCTCGCGGGAGGGGATGAAACGCATCGTGAAGGCTATGCCCACCATGCGCTGCATGTCCGGCCGGATGGGCCATACATCGAACAGGCACATAGACCGCAAGCCACGCCGGTTCAGGACTCCGGTCAGCGTCGACGTGCCGACGCGGGCCAGGACGTCGCGAAGTTCCGGTGTAAGGACATCCATCGACGCTTCTCCCTGTTGCTTTCGCTCACATTGCCGAAGCGGCCGCTCCAGGACTAGCATCTTCGCGAGCGAAGTACCGAATGCGTGGAGCCCTCCCATGACCAACAGCTCGATGGCCCCGTCCGGAGTAAATCACATCGTCCTGAATGTCCGCGATCTGGAAGCGGCGCATGCGTTCTGGATCGAGGTCGTAGGGTTCAAGCAGGTCGGCGAACTGGCCCCGACGCCGGCGCGCCCCGACCCGCCACGCATGCGCTTCTACTCCGCCGATGGCAGTGGCCGTGGTCACCACCACGATATCGCCTTGGTGGAGAACACGGCCTTGCCGCCTCCCCCGAAGGAGTGGGGAATGTTCGGAATGCCCGTCGCCGTCAATCATATCGCCATCACCTTTCCCTCCCGGGAAGCATGGCTGGCGCGCCTTGAGCACCTGCAGAAGATGGGCGTGAAGTTCAGTCGGCGCGTGAACCACGGCATGACCCATAGCCTCTACATCAGCGACCCGAACGGCTATGGCGTGGAGCTTCTCTACGATCTTCCCCGAGAGATATGGGAAGGCGATATCAACGCGGCGCTCAACTACGTGGAGGTGCTTCCGACCGAGGGGAAGGCGGCCCTTGTCGACGAAGCGGTCAACAATCCTGTCTTCAGCGCGAGCTAGCGCGAGGCGTAGGTAAAGAAGAGAACCGCAAGGGCGATAACTGCCTCCAACGCCGATAGCAGGGTGGCGACGTCTTCGGGTCGAACGGGGAGGCAACGACGATGAGCAAATATGGGATCGGTCAACCCGTTCTGCGTTTCGAGGATGCGCGGCTAATTCAAGGGCAAGGCCGCTATATCAACGACGTCAATCTGCACGGGCAGGCCTATGCCGTGTTCCTGCGTTCGCCGCACGCGCATGCCCATATCAGGTCGATCGACACCAGCGCCGCAAAGTTGTCCCCGGGTGTGGTGGCCATTTATACCGGCGGCGACTATGCGGCGGACGGGCTCGGCATGCCCAAGGTCAGCATGCAGCGCAAGCGTCCGGACGGCTCTCCCATGTTCGCACCCGCCCGCCCGGCATTGTGCATGGATCGCGTGCGCTACGTCGGCGACCCTGTCGCGATGGTGATCGCCGAGACCCTGGCGGAAGCCAAGGACGCGATGGAAATGATCGAGGTCGACTACGCACCCCTGCCCTCGGTCACGAACACCGGCGAAGCAACAGGCCCCGGCGCGCCGCCGGTATGGAACGAATGCCCCGATAATATCTCGAATTTCACCGAGCGAGGGAACAAGGCGGCCACGGAAGCGGCCTTTGCGAATGCGGCCCGGGTCTTCCGCCGCCGCTATGTCGTCACCCGCGTACATGCGCAGTACATGGAGCCGCGGGGTACGCTCGGCGTCTACGATCCCGGCGAAGACCGCATGACCCTCTACGCCGATGTACAGTATCCGCATCGCGTCAGGCAGATGCTGGCGCAATCCATTTTTAGAGTGCCCGAAAGCAAGCTCAGGGTCATCAGCGGCGATGTCGGCGGTGGCTTCGGCACCAAGGGCTGGCAGTATGTCGAGCACCGCCTGACACTTTGGGCAGCCCGAAAGCTGCGGCGCCCGGTGAAATGGACCTGCGAGCGCTCAGAGGCCGTAATGGCCGACGAGCACGGTCGCGACAATATCGGCGACATCGAGATCGCGCTCGACGCGGATAACAGGTTCGTTGGCCTGCGACTTCACATGCTCGCCAATATCGGCGCCTATGTCGGCTCCGATCGCAATCTGCTTTCCCCCTTCGGGATGATCGGCACGGTCAGCGGCGTCTACAGGATTCCGGCAGCCTATGTGCAGGTGGTCGGGTTGCTGTCGAACACGAACCCCACGGCGCCCTATCGCGGCGCCGGTCGGCCGGAAGCGATCTACTTGATCGAACGCCTGATCGACGACGTGGCGCGTGAACTCGGCATCGACCGCATCGAGTTGCGGCGCCGGAACATGCTGCCTCCCTCGTCCCTGCCCTATCAGAGCCCGCTCGGCCCCTGGTACGACTGTGGCGAGTTCGAGAAGAACCTCGACATGGCGCTGAAGCTGGCGGATATCGACGGCTTCGCAGATCGGCGCGCCATATCGAAAGCGAACGGCAAGCTTCGTGGTCTCGGCATCGTGAATGCCATCGAGCAGGCAGCCGGCACGGCACAGCCGGAATATGCCGAAGTACGTTTCAACCCCAGCGGCAGCGTTACGCTCCTGATGGGCACCAAGGCACAGGGTCAAGGCCACGAGACCATGTTCAAGCAGATCCTGAACGAACGCCTTGGTATCGACCCTGCCGATGTCCAATACATCGACGGGGATACCGATCGCGTCGCCTTCGGCATGGGCACCAACGGTTCGCGATCCACCGTGATCGGTGGTTCCGCCCTGTTCACCGCCGCCGGCAAGGTGATCGAGAAGGGCAAGAAAATTGCTGCCCACCTATTGGAGGCGGGACAAGAGGACATCGAATTCGCCGACGGAATTTTCAAGGTTGCCGGTACAGACCGCGCGGTGTCTTTGAAGCAGGTGGCGATTGCCTCGTTCCAGTCGGCCAGGCTCCCGCCCGGTCTCGAAATGGGGCTGTACGAGAACGCGACCTACCTGCCCACGAAGGACACCTATCCGAACGGCTGCCATGTCTGCGAAGTCGAAGTCGATCCGGATACAGGCCAAGTTCGGCTCGACCGCTATTCCGTGGTTGACGACGTCGGCACCGTGATCAACCCGATCGGCCTCAAGGGCCAGATACATGGAGGGGTCGCCCAGGGCGTGGGCCAGATCCTGATGGAACAGGTGGTCTGGGATCGCGAGAGCGGTCAGTTGCTGACCGCGAGCTTCCTCGACTATGCGATGCCTCGCGCCGACTCGCTCACCGCGATGGAGGTCAAGAGCAACCCCGTTCCCACCAAGTTCAACCCGCTAGGCGCAAAAGGCGCCGGAGAGGCAGGCACGGTTGGCGCCATGCCGGCGGTCATGAATGCCGTCATGGACGCCCTCGCCCCGCTCGGCGTTCGCGAGCTCGACATGCCCGCCACCAGCAATCGCGTCTGGTCCGCGATCCGGAGGGCACAGGCAGGCTGACAAGGCTCGCTGCACTCATTCGTTCATCGGAGGATCCCATGGC
>JALHMN010000109.1 GCA_022844005.1 bacterium
GGGTGCATACTTCGCTGATCGAAGCCCAGATCTTCATGCTCGACTTCCAGGCGGCGCGCTGGCTGATCAAGGGCGAGGTGGCGGGCCAGGCCGGCAACGACCACCCGACCGGCATCCCGACCGGCGTGTTCCCGACCGCCGACGGGCATATCAACATCGCCGCCTCGGGCGACGGGCTGTGGAAGCGCTTCTGCGCCGCCATCGATGCGCCCGCCCTGTTCGAGCATCCCGAGCACGCGTCGGGCGAACTCCGCTCCAGAAACCGCAAGGCGGTGAACCAGCGGATCGGCGAGATCACCCGCAGCAGACCGAGCGCGCACTGGATCGCCGTGCTGAACGCGGCGGGCGTGCCCTGCGGGCCGATCAATTCGATCGACCAGACCTTCGCCGAGCCCCAGGTGCGGCACCTCGGCATCGCCCGGCCGGTGCACCACCCCGCGCTCGGCGACATCCAGGTGGTGGGCCAGCCGATCAACCTGTCGGCCGCCCCGCAGCCGGCGGCGATGGCGCCCTCCCCGGACAAGGGCCAGCACACCGACGAGGTGCTGGACCGGCTCGGCTACGACCCCGATGCCATCGCCGCCCTGCGCGCCCGCGGCATCGTCTAGCCACGCTGAGTGGCCGCCCGGTCGCCGCGCCGCCTCGGCGTATTGCTCGGCGCAAGACGGAGGACACGAAGAGGGGGCGGAGTCGCTTCCGCGACAGCGCCACCCTTCACCCACAAGGCGGTGGGGCGGCGGCGGACAAATCTGTCCGCCCTGCCTGCGGCCGGCACTGCCCCGTGCGGAAACGTGGTCTGGGTGAGTCCTGGCTGTGCGCTGGTGAAGCCGTGGTGAGGTGAGTGGGTTTGAGCGGAACGCGGCTTCCGCATCCGCGCGGCGAAAAAATTGAATCTTGACGCAAATTTCTTGATCGGGTAAAATGCGATTGGGCGAGGGGCCTTCCTCTCTTCCGTGCTCTTGGACACCGTGCAGACGGTGCCACCCCATCCCAAAGCGGAAGCCCAGTTCCGCTTCCGGCGGAACTGGGCTTCCGCCTAGAAACTACTGTACAATATGCAAGATATTGAATATAAAAAGAGAATCGGCGTTTCCGGAAATGGCGGAAATTTCGCGATTGTACCCGCGCGCGAGGGTCAATCGACCCATTCGACATGCGCCTTGATCCGGCCGGTCGCCTCGTCGTACCAGCCGAAGGGCTTCACCTTTTCCAGCATGGCGGCAAATTCGGCCCGCCAGCCGGCATCGCCGCCCGCCAGATCGGCGAGCGCGCCGGCGGCGATCCAGGCGGTTTCCGCATCCGGCATCTCGCCGAGCGGCCCGAGGCGCGCCCGCGCCGCCTCGATCGCCGGCCGGCCCTCGACCACCACCTTGAACCGCTTGAGGTCGGCCGGCTCTTCCACCGCCGGCCGGCCGTCCTCGCCCAGACGCAGGATCATCCGCCAATCCTTCTCACGTCGCGCTCCCTCCCATCCTGTAGACTGCCGAGCCTAGCAGACGAGTCCCGTGCCGCCCCGCCATGAACCTTCCCCTCCGCCGCAGTGACGCCGCCGCCCCGGTGATCCGGCGCCTGCCGGAAACGCTGGCGAACCGCATCGCCGCCGGCGAGGTGGTGGAGCGCCCGGCCTCGGCGCTGAAGGAGCTGGTGGAGAACGCCATCGATGCCGGCGCCACCCGCATCGAGGCGAGCCTGCGCGAAGGCGGCCGGGCCCTGATCGCCGTCTCCGACGACGGCTGCGGCATGAGCCCCGAAGGCCTGGCGCTCTCGGTCGAACGCCACGCCACCTCGAAACTGGCGGAAGACGACCTGGTCGACATCCGCTTCCTCGGCTTCCGGGGCGAGGCGCTGCCCTCCATCGGCGCCGTCAGCCGCCTCTACATCACCAGCCGGCAGGCGGGTGCCGACAGCGCCCATCGCATCGCGGTCGAGGCCGGCGTGGTCGGGCCGGTGCAGCCGGCCGGCGGCCCCTTCGGCACCCGGATCGAGGTGCACGATCTCTTCCACGCCACGCCCGCCCGGCTGAAATTCCTGAAGAACGAGCGGGTCGAGTTCGGCCATGCGCTCGACGTGGTGAAGCGCCTCGCCATGGCGCATCCCGACATCGCCTTTACGCTGTCGGATGGCGAGCGCGTGGCGCTCCGCCTCGGCCCGACGCAGGGCGAACTCTTCACCCGCCGGCTCGACCGCCTCGCCGCCATCCTCGGCCGCGACTTCGCCGACAATTCCCTGCCCGTGGAGACCGAGCGCGAGGGCCACCGCCTCTTCGGGCATATCGGGCTGCCCACCTACAACCGCGGCAACGGCCAGCATCAGTTCCTGTTCGTGAACGGCCGCGCCGTGCGCGACCGCCAGCTCCTGGGTGCGGTCAGGGCGGCCTATTCCGACGTGCTGGCGCATGACCGTCATCCCGTCGTGGCGCTCTTCCTCGCCATCCCGCCCGAGGCGGTGGATGTGAACGTGCACCCGGCGAAGGCGGAAGTGCGCTTCCGCGATGCCGGGCTGGTGCGGGGCCTGCTGGTCGGCGGGCTGAAGGCGGTGCTGGCCGCCGCCGGGCACCGCACCGCGACCACGGTTTCCGCCGCGGCGCTCGGTGCTTTCCGGGCCGAGGCGCCGGCGAGCCCCGGCTTCCACTGGCCCGCCGCCTCGGCCCCGGCGCGGCCCTCCTTCGCCCTGATGGAACGCGGCGCGGAGTGGCAGGCGCCACCGCCATCGGCCGTCCCGCCGCCGCCGCAAGCGACCGACGATCAGCCCTTGGGCCGCGCCCGGGCGCAGATCCACCTCACCTATATCCTCTCTGAAACCACCGACGGGCTGATCCTGGTCGACCAGCATGCCGCGCATGAACGCCTGGTGATGGAGCGGATGAAGGCGGCCCTCGCCGACCGGGGCGTCGCCCGACAGGGCCTGCTGCTGCCCGAGGTGGTGGAACTGTCCGAGCCCGAGGTGGTCCGCCTCGACCAGCGCCGCGAGGAACTGGCCGCCTTGGGATTGGTGCTGGAAGCCTTCGGTCCCGGCGCCGTGCTGGTGCGGGAGACGCCCGGTCCGCTCGGCCAGTGCGACGTGAAGGGGCTGGTGCGCGACTTGGCCGACAGCCTGTCGGAGATGGACCAGGCGGCGGCGCTCACCGACGCTCTCGACCATGTCTGCGCCACCATGGCCTGCCACGGCTCGGTCCGTGCCGGGCGGCGGCTGTCGATCGAGGAGATGGACGCGCTGCTCCGCGAGATGGAGCGCACCCCGCGCTCGGGGCAGTGCAACCACGGCCGCCCCACCTGGGTGAAGCTCGGCCGCGGCGACATCGAAAGACTGTTCGGCCGGCGATAGGAGGGTTTGATGACGCTCACGATCCGGAAAATCCTGACGCTGCGCGAGATCGCCTATGGCGAACCCGGCCATGCCGTGGCCCGGCCGATCATCCGCGTGGTGGGGATGGCGGTGATCGCCAACCCCTTCGCCGGCCGGGTGGAAAGCGCGCTGGAACCGCTGTTCGAGGCGGGGGCGGCGATCGGCGAGCGCCTGATGCCCGACCTGCTGGCGCTTCTGGGCGAGCGTCCGGTGGTGGCCTATGGCAAGGCCGCGATCGTCGGTGTCGGGGGGGAGGCCGAGCATGGGCATGCCTGCATCCACCCGATGCTGGGCCGGCCGATCCGGGCGCTGATCGGCGGCGGCAAGGCGCTGATCCCCTCCAACGTGAAGGTCGGTGCCGTCGGCGTCCCGGTCGACCTGCCGATCGGCCACAAGGACGATCCCTGGTCGCGCGACCATTTCGATACCATCACGGTCTGCGTGGGCGATGCCCCGCGCCCCGACGAGATCGTCATCGCCGTGGCGCTGGCCGACGGCGGCCGACCCTGGCCGCGGACGGGCAGTCCGCAGCGCTGACATTTTGCTAGACTGGGCCTTTGCATGCGGGAGAGCGGTATGAGCTGGACGGTGGCGGCGCTGCAGACGGCGCTGAAGGCGGGGAAGACGACCAGCGAGAAACTGGTGGGCGAGGCGCTGGAGCGCATCGCCGATCCGAAACTCGAAGGCGCCAAGGTCTTCATCAAGGTGCATCGCGAAGCCGCGCTGGAGGCCGCGAAGGCGTCCGACCGCATGCGCGCCCGGGGATCGGTGCCCTCGCCGCTCGCCGGCCTGCCGGTCTCGATCAAGGACCTGCTCGACATCGCGGGCGAACCGACGCCGGCCGGCTCGGTCGTCCTCGCCGATGCCCCGCCGGCAAATGTCGATGCGCCCGTGGTGGCGCGGCTCCGCGCCGCCGGCGCGGTGATCATGGGCCGCACCAACATGACCGAATTCGCCTATTCCGGCATCGGCGCCAACCCGCATTACGGCACGCCCGGCAGCCCGCCCGACCGTTCCCGGGTGCCCGGCGGCTCCTCGGCCGGTGCCGGTGTCTCGGTCGGCGACCGCATGGCGGTGATCGGCATCGGCACCGATACCGGCGGCTCCACCCGCATCCCGGCCGCCTTCTGCGGCACGGTCGGCTGGAAGCCGACCGCGAAGCGGGTGCCGACCGACGGCTGTGTGCCGCTTTCCTGGGCCCTCGATTCGATCGGCCCCCTCGGGCCGTCGGTCGCCTGCTGCGCCGTGGCGGACGCGATCATCGCGGGCGAGGCGCCGGTGGCGCCCGCGGCCCTGCCGATCGCCGGCCTCCGCCTCGCCGTCGCCACCGGATTTCCGCTGGAAGGTCTCGACCCGGCCGTCGCCGCGGCCTTCGAGGCGGCCCTGAAGGCGCTCTCGGCGGCCGGCGCGAAGCTGATCGAGACGCCCTTCGCATTCTTCCGCCGCTTCCTCGAGGCCAATGCCACCGGCGGCTTCGCCGCCGCCGAGGCCTTCGCCTGGCACCGCCAGCTCCTCGCCCGCGACGGCAACCGCTACGATCCGCGCGTGCGGGTGCGCATCGAGCGCGGTGCTGCCATCTCGGCGGCCGACTACATCGACCTGATCGAGGCGCGGAAGGCGGTGATCACCGAGACCGATGCGGCGACCGCCCCCTTCGACGCGGTGCTGCTGCCGACAGTGCCGATCCTGGCGCCCAGGATCGCCGATCTCACCCGCGACGAGGATTTCGGCCGCCTGAACGCGCTGACGCTCAGGAACACCGCACCGGTCAATTTCATCGACCGCTGCGCCATCTCGCTGCCCATCCACGGGCCGGGTGAGGCGGGTGTCGGCCTTATGCTGATCGGCGAACACGGCGCCGACAAACGCCTCTTCGCGGTGGCCCAGGCGGTGGAGGCGGCGCTGGCTAGGTAGCCAGCGCGAACCGCATGCCGCAGCGCCGCGGGCGCTCATGGCCGTGCGACACTTCGGTGTCGATGCGCTGGCGCAGATAGGGCGTGAGCTCTTCCTCCGCCAGCAGCGTAAAGCCGTAGCGGCCATAGAAGGGCGCGTTCCAGGCCAGATGACGGTCGGTGGTGAGGATCACCGCGGAGAGTTTGCGCGCGCGCGCCTCCTCAATGACGGCATCGAGCAGCGCGCGCCCGAATCCCCGGCCCTGATGCGGGCGGGCGACCGAGAGCTCGTCGACGAACAGCGCATCGGGCGCGGGGCAGACGGCGGCGAAGCCGATCGGCAGGTCGACATCGTCCACCGCCACCCAGAGGAGGTGCCGCGCCAGCGCCGTCCTGAGGATCCCCGCCGGCAGGGTCGACTGCATGGCCCAGGCGAGGGGGGTGCCGGCGAAGCGGGTCGCGGCCGAGCGTTCCACGCCGGCCAGATGCTGCAGGTCGTCGCCATACGCGAGCCTGATCATCCCAGCACCCGCGTCAGCCCCTCCTGCGTGGCGGAGACGACGAGGCGGCCGTCGGCGGTGAAGAACGATCCCCGGCTATAGCCGCGCCCATTGGCCAGCACCGGGCTCACCTGGCTGAACAGCATCCATTCGTCGAAGCTGAAGGGATGATGGAACCACAGCGCATGATCGAGGCTCGCTTCCTCCACCCGCGGATCGATCCAGCTTCGCCCATGCGGATAGAAGGCGATGTCGAGCAGCGTCATGTCCGAGGCGAAGGCGAGCACCGCCTGGTGGATGGCGGGATCGTCGGGCAGCGGGCCGATGGCGCGCATCCAGGTATCGGCGGTCGGCGGGCCGACCGGCGGATCGATCAGCGGCATCGGGCGCACGTGGCGCAGTTGGATCGCGCGCGGCATCAGCAGCCATTCGCGCTCCTCCGCCGGCACGCGCTCGGCGATCTGGCGGCGCAGATCGGCTTCGGTGACCAGTCCCTCCGGCCCGGCCACTTTCGGCATCGCCTCGTGCTGGTGTCCCGGCACGGTATCGTCCGCCGTCCCGAAGGAGGCGGTGAGGAAGAAGATCTCCCGTCCCTTCTGGTAGGCCGAGACCTGGCGCTGGGCGAAGCGGCGGCCGTCGCGCAGGCGCCGCACCCGATATTCGATCGGCTCGGCAGGATCGCCCGGCAGCAGGAAGTGGCAATGCAGCGCGTGCGCCAGCTTCTCCTGCACGGTGCGCTGTGCCGCGACCAGTCCCTGCGCCACCAGCTCGCCGCCGAACAGACGCTTGCGCGTGAATTCGGCGCTCCGCCCCTCGAAGCGGTCGTCTCCGAGGGGCGCGAGGTCGAGAACCCGCAGCAGGGTCTGCAGCGGATCCCGTCTGTTCAGGCTTTCGTTCAACGGCCGGTGAAGCGGGCCTTCCGCTTCTCCAGGAAATGGGCGACACCCTCCTTGAAGTCCTCGGCTGCGAAGCTGCCGGCCATCTCGCGATTGCCGTCGGCGATGGCCTCGCCGAGGCTCTGGAAGGGCACGTCCCACAATTGCCGCTTCATCACCGCCACCGAGCGCGGCGAAACGTCCTCGGCCAGTTCCTTCGCATAGGCGCGCACATCGCTCATCAGCTGGGGCAGGGGAGAGACGCGGTTCACCAGACCGAGGCGAAGCGCCTCGGCGGCGTCGAACTTCCGGGCCGAGAACATCAGGTCCATGGCGTTCGAATGCCCGACCAGCTGCGGCAGCAGCCAGGTGATGCCGTGCTCGCCGATCAACCCGCGCTTCGCAAAGGCGGTGGTGAACACGGCCGCGTCGGCGGCGAAACGCATGTCGCAATAGAGCGCCATGATCAGGCCGAGGCCGGCCGCGGGTCCGTTGATGGCGGCGATGATCGGCTTCTTGATCGCCGGGAAATAGGAATAGCGCATCTGAAAGTCGGGCCGCGCATTCGGATCGAAACTCACCTGCGCATTCGACCGGCTGGCCCCGCCCGACCCCTGGATGCCGCTCAGCACCTCCATGTCGGCCCCGGAACAGAATCCCCGGCCGGCGCCGGTCAGGATGATGACGCGGACATTCTCGTCCTTGGACGCCGCGCCCATGGCGGTCCGCACTTCCTCCTCCATCACGCCGTTCCAGGCGTTCAGGCGATCGGGCCGGTTCAACGTCACGGTCGCGATCCGGTCGGACACGTCATAGAGAATCTGTTCGTAGGCCATGGCTTCTGTTCCCTCCCGAGGGTGAGGCTGTTTATCATAGGACCAACAGAACAAGTCCTAGGGAGGACAGAATGGCGACGCAAGCCGAGTTCGCAGCCCTGCTGGATCGCTTCACCACGGCGGCGGAGGCGGGGGACGGCGAGGGTCTCGCCGCCTGTTTCACGCCCGATGGGATCTATCACGACTACATCTACGGCGATCACCAGGGCCGGGCGGAAATCGCCCATATGCTGGCCGACCTCTTTCACCGCGATGCCACCGACTATCGCTGGCGCTTCTTCGATCCGGTCTGCAACGGCGACCTCGGCTATGCCTGGTCGCTCTCGGCCTTCACCTCCACCGTGCCCGAGTTCAAGGGCAAGGAGGTGCTGATCGACGGGATGAGCCGTTTCCGTCTGAAGGACGGATTGATCGCCGACTACGCGGAATCGGTGAACGGCGGCATCCCCATGGTCCAGCTGGGCGTCGCCCCGGCACGGATGGAGAAGGTGCTGAGGAAGTGGTCCGGCTGGCTGCACGAGCGCCCCGAAGTGAAGGACTTCCTCGCGCGGCGGATCGGGGCCTGAGCCATGGGCGTGCGTCACGCGAATGGCGAGGGCGGCCTCACCAATGAAGAAGTGGCCGCGCGGGTCGCCAAGGCGGCGTCCGGCTTCGCCTCGCTCGGCGTGGGCGAGGGGGACGGCGTCGCCCTCATGCTCCGGAACGACATCGCCTTCTTCGAGGCGGCACTGGCGGCCGGCAACCTCGGCGCCTATGCCACGCCGATCAACTGGCACTACAAGGGCGACGAGGCGGGCTATGTCATCCGCGATTGTGCCGCCAAGGCGCTGGTCGTGCATGCCGA
The DNA here is from genome assembly GCA_022844005.1 of bacterium. Taxonomy (GTDB): domain Bacteria; phylum Pseudomonadota; class Alphaproteobacteria; order Ferrovibrionales; family Ferrovibrionaceae; genus Desertibaculum. Next base: position 8,293 of record JALHMN010000109.1, read on the forward strand.
CCTGCTGCCGCAGATCGAGGCAGACATTCCGCCGGAGGTGCAGGTGCTGGTGGTGCCGACGCCGAAGGGCGTGGTCGCCGGCTATGCCCTGAAGGACGATGACGCCGCGGTGCCGAAGGGGCGGACGGACTGGAACGCCTTCGTGGAGGCGCAAAGTCCCTGGACGGAACCACCGAAAGTGCCGCCCTCGAACCAGATCTACACCTCGGGTACGACGGGCCGGCCGAAAGGCGTGCGCCGCAACCGCGCCTCGCCCGAGGAACAGGCGAAGAGCATCGGCGCGGTCGCCCATGTCTTCGGCGCCAAACCCTCGATGCGCACCGTGGTGACGGGCCCGCTCTATCACAGCGCCCCCAATGCCTATGGTCTGCTCTCCATGCGGCTCGGCGGCGAGGTCATCCTGCAGCCGCGCTTCGATCCGGAGGAACTTCTGGGACTGATCGCGAGGGAGAAGATCACCCACCTGCACATGGTGCCCACCATGTTCGTGCGGCTCTTGAAGCTGCCCGAGGCGGTGAGATCGCGCTATGATCTGTCGTCGCTCGAATTCATCGTCCATGCGGCGGCACCCTGTCCGCCGGAGGTGAAGCAGGCGATGATCGACTGGTGGGGGCCGATCATTCACGAATATTACGGGTCGACCGAGACGAGCGCCGTCGTCTTCTGCGACAGCCGGGAATGGATGGACCATCCCGGCACGGTCGGGCGGGCCATGCCGCACACCACCGTCAAGATCCTCGACGATGCGGGCCGCGAGCTGCCGGTGGGCGAGATCGGCGAGGTCTATGCCCGCTCCTGGGTGACGCCCGATTTCACCTATGCCAACCAGGACGAGAAGCGCCGCGAGATCGAGCGCGACGGCCTCGTCACCTCGGGCGATGTCGGCTATCTCGACCAGGACGGCTTCCTCTATCTGTGCGACCGCAAGAAGGACATGGTCATTTCCGGCGGCGTGAACATCTATCCGGCCGAGATCGAGGCGGTGCTGATCGGCATGCCGGGGGTGAAGGATTGCGCCGTCTTCGGCATTCCCGACGCCGAGATGGGCGAGAACGTCGCCGCCGTGGTGGAGCCTCAGGACGGCACCACCTTGTCGGCCGATGCGGTCCGTTCCTGGCTCCGCGAGCGCATCGCCCATTACAAGGTGCCGAAGCGGGTGGAGTTCGAGAAGGACCTGCCGCGCGAGGATTCCGGCAAGATCTTCAAGCGCCGGATCCGCGACCGCTACTGGGCCGAGGCCGGCCGGCGCATATGATCGCACGCGTCCTGCTGGGTGCCGGCGCCCTCCAGGCCGCTCTCTTTCTCTGGTATCTGCTCAGGGGCAACTACGCGCTGCCCGCTTTCGACCTGCTCGATATCCTGGCCGCTCTGTTGCAGGGCGTCGGGTGGGTCTGGCTGTTCCAGCCGCATAACGAGCACCTCCTGGTCCTGCCCAAGCTGTGGTTCGCCTTCGACCTGGCGGTGCTGCGGGGCAGCCTCCTGGCGCATGCGCTCCTCTGCTTCGCGATCTGGACTGCCGCCTTTCTCGCCCTGGTGCCGGTCCTGATGCGCGCGGCGGGGGAGGAGCGCGACCTCGCCCTCGCCGGAATCGGCCTGCTGGCGGTGTTGTGGTTCCGCACCTTCACGCTGGAACCCTTCGTCATCGCCCTCGGCATCGGCTTCGTCGCCATGCTCGGGCCGGCGGTCTGCGCCATGATCCTGGCACTTCGCTTCGGCACCGGCAGGCGCCCCACCGGCGGCGCGGGACGGCTGCTCGCGGTCCTTCTGCTCGGGCTCTGCGCGGTCGGGTCGCTGGCCAACGGCATTCTGGCGCTTCCGGTGGCCGCGCTCCTCGCCTGGCGGCGCGACCGGCCGGGTCCCGCCCTTGTCATCTTCGCCGCCGGCCTCGCCTGCGCCCTCGGCTATGTTTTGACGCGGAGCGGCGCGGGAGGCGGCGGCAGTCTCGGTGGCATGCTGAGCTTCCTGATCGCCTTCTTCGCCGCTCCCTGGTTCAAGGTGGTGGCGATGCCGGCAATCGTTCTGTCGGTGGCGACCATCCTGCTACTCCTCGCGCTCGCGCCCCTGGCGCTGATCGCCCGCGAGACGCCGGCGCGGCTCGCCGGCGGCCTCGCCCTCTTCGCGCTGGCGGGGGCCGCGCTGGTGGCCTACGGACGCCAGGGCGGGGGCACCGGCGGGGCACTTGCCGGGCGCTACGGTCTCTTCGTTGTCCTGGGGCACACGTCGATCCTGCTCGCTCTCGTGCAGGGGTTGCGCTGGACCTCTCCCGCGATACGAGGCGGCGCCTTCGCGCTCCTGGGCCTCGGCGCGGTCGTTCTGCTGGCGGAGCAGGTGGTGATCGGCCAGCGCTATGCGGCACGGGCCGATGCCGTCGCCGCGTTGCGCGCGACGCTCGGCCAGCCGGCTCCCCCGGCGGGGCCGTTCGCCCTCATCCATCCGGCCCCGGCCCATGCGCTGGACGTGCTGAAGCGCCTGCGGGCGGAAGGCTTCTACGGCCTGCGCTGATCGGGCACTCTAGGGCGATGCGAGTCGACGCCGCCTTCGCCCAGTTCGCCTTTCTCTGCATCGTCTGGGGCCTCACCTGGATCGCCGCCAAGACCGGCGTCAGCGCACTGCCACCGCTCCTCTTCATCGGCTCGCGCTTCCTGGTCGGCGGCCTGATCCTCTGGGGCTGGCAGATGGTGCGCGGACAGGGACGCCTGCCGCATCCCCGCTCCTACGGCAGGCTCGCCGTCGTGGCGCTCCTCACCGTCGCCCTGGCCCCCGGTCTCCTGTTCTACGGCGTGCTCTTCGTTCCCTCCGGGCTGGGCGCGGTGGTCAACCTCTCGCTGGTGCCGGTCGGCATGTACGCGCTGGGCGTCGCCTATGGCCAGGAGAAGCGAAGCCGCTCGTTCAGCCTCGCCATCCTCTTCGGCATCGGCGGCCTCGCGCTTCTCTTCGGCCCTCGCATCGGTCCGTCGCCGGGCGGCGACCTCTTCGGCATCGCCGCCATCGTCCTCGGCACCTTCGCGCATTGCTGGGGCTCGGTCCTGGGCCGGCCGCTCATCGCCCACCACGGCGCGGTGCCGGTATCGCTGATCACCAACGGCTTCGGCGGCCTGGTGCTGGTGATCCTGTCCTTCGCCACTGAAAGCCCTTTCTCGGCCGACCTCGCCCGCATCTTCGAGCCGGGCGTCGGCGGGGCGTGGCTGTTCCTGCTCTTCACCACCGTCTTCGCCTGGACGATCTATCTTCGCCTCGTGCGCGACTGGGGCGTGGTGCGGGCCGGCCTCTACGCCTTCGTCTCGCCCGTGATCGCCGTGGCGGTGGGGGCGGCCTTCTTCGACGAACGCTTCGGGCCCACCGATATCGCCGCCATGGCGGTCATGCTCGGCGCCACCTGGATCGCGCTCCGCCGGCCCTTCGACCCCAAATAAAAAGCCCTCCCGGTGAGGGGAGGGCTCTTCGCTTCGTATCGCAGGGTCAGGCCTTGGCGGCGGCCCAGCCCTTCTTTTGATCGACCAGCTTCTGCAGGAGCGGCGCGGGCTTCCAGCGCGAACCGTGCTCCTGCTCGTACTTGCGGATCAGGCCCAGCACCTTCTCCAGGCCCATCTGCTCGGCCCAGAACATCGGCCCGCCGCGATAGGTGGGATAGCCGTAGCCGTAGACGTAGATGACGTCGATGTCGGACGAGCGGATGGCGATGCCTTCGTCCAGGATCTGGGCGCCGACGTTCACCAGGGGCAGCATGCAGCGGTACAGGATCTCCTCGTCGGAGATCTTGCGGCGCGTGATGCCGAACTCGGCCGAGGTATCGGTGATCAGCTTCTCGACCACCGGGTCCGGCGTCGCGTTGCGCCCGTCATACTTGTAGTAGCCGGCCTGGGTCTTCTGGCCGTAGCGGCCCATCTCGTACAGCCGGTCGGCGACGCGGTTGTGCTTCTCGGGAGGGGTGCCCTTGCCCTGGCGGACGCGCCAGCCGACGTCGATCCCGGCGAGGTCGCCCATCTGGAAGGGGCCCATCGGCAGGCCGAACTCGACGATGACGCGGTCCACGTCCCAGGGCATGGCGCCTTCCAGCAACAGTTCGGCCGCCTCGCGGGTATACCCGTGCAGCATGCGGTTGCCGATGAAGCCGAAGCAGTTGCCGGCAAGTGCGGGCACCTTCCGGATCTTCTTGCCCAGCTCCATGACCGTGGCGATGGTCTCCTTGGAGGAGTCCTTGCCGCGCACGTTCTCGAGCAGCTTCATCACGTTGGCGGGCGAGAAGAAGTGCGTGCCGATCACCACCTCGGGGCGCTTGGTGGCGGAGGCGATCTCGTCGATGTCGAGGGTGGAGGTGTTGGAGGCGAGGATGGCGCCCTGCTTCATCACCTGGTCGAGCTTGCCGAACACCTGCTTCTTGATGTCCATGTTCTCGAACACCGCCTCGATGACGATGTCGGCATCGCCGATATCGTCATACGACATCGTGCCCGAGATCAGCGACAGCGCCTTGTCGATCGTCGCCTGGGTGGTCGAACCGCGGGCGACCGAGGTCTCGTAGTTCTTGCGGATGACGGCGAGGCCACGGTCGAGATTGGCCTGCTCCATCTCCAGGATCTTCACCGGGATGCCGACATTGGCGAAGTTCATCGCGATGCCGCCGCCCATGGTGCCGGCGCCGATCACGGCGGCCGACTTGATCTCCTTCGGCTTCACCTCGGGGCCGATATCCGGAATCTTCCCGGCTTCGCGCTCGGAGAAGAAGATGTGGATCTGCGCCGCGCGCTGCGGATGGTCGTGCAGTTCCTTGAAGAGGGCCGCTTCCCGCTTCATGCCCTCGGCGAAGGGCAGCGTGCAGGCCGCCTCGACGGTGGCGAGGCAATGCATGGGGGCGAGGAAGCCCTTCACCTTCTTCTTCAGCGTGGCGCGGTATTCCTCGAAGAACTTCGGGTCGACGTTCTTCACCTTGTCGGTCAGTTCCGACACCTTGCGCAGCGGCCGCTTCTCGGCCACCACCTTTTCGGCGAAGGCGATGGCGCCGGGGACCAGCTCGGCCACGATCTCGTCGATCACGCCGTTCTCCAGCGCCGGCTTGGCGCCGATGAAGTTGCCGGTGGTGATCATGTCGGCGGCCATCTTCGGGCCGACCAGACGCGGCAGGCGCTGGGTGCCGCCGGCACCCGGCAGCAGGCCGAGCTTCACTTCCGGCAGGCCGACCTGCAGCGAGGCGATGCCGACGCGCCAATGGCAGGTGAGCGCCACTTCCAGGCCGCCGCCGAGCGCGGTGCCGTGCAGTGCCGCCACGATCGGCTTCTTCGAGGCTTCCATCTGGTCCAGCACGCCATGCAGGCCGGGTTCCTGCATCGGCTTGCCGAATTCGCGGATATCGGCGCCGGCGATGAAGGTGCGGCCGCCGCCGACCAGCACGGCCGCATCGGCGCCGGGATCGGCGTTCAGCTTGGCGAAGGCGTCCTGCATGCCCTTGCGCACGCCATGGCTCAGCGCATTGACGGGCGGATTGTTGATGGTGATGACCGCGATGCGGCCCTTCAGTTCATAGCTTACGACGTCGGACACGGCGTTCTCCCTCCCGAGGAGCAGATTCTTGGATACCCCTCTATAGCCGAAGCCGGGCCGGGGCCGCCAGCGGAGGGTATTTCACCTCGGACAGTGTATTTCGCGGTTGGTGGTCCTAAAAGTCTTCTGCAGCCAGAATGTGTATCGCAGCATGGATTGGGAGCCGCGGGATGACCGAGCCTCCGCGAGACAGGGATGCTTACCCACGGAAGAAAATGTCGGGAAGAACGGGTGCGGCTGACAGTGCCAAGGCACTCAGTCTGAAGGATCTGCTGCTTTCGGACGAAGCAAGATTCGAAATTGTTCTGCCCCGACAGCGACGTTTTGGGCGCCGCTCAAGCGCTAGCCTGTTGCCGGACAATGATATCTAGCGACTCGTTCACGCCGCCGCCTGATGCAGCCGTCGATACTCGGTGGGCGACAACCCCAGCCGGCGTTTGAAGCTCTTGATCAGCCTTCCGCTGCGGCCGAAGCCCGAGAGATGCGCCACCTGGTCCACAGACAGCGCCGGATTGGCGAGGTGTTCGCGCGCCGCGTCCAGGCGGAGCGTCTCGACGAAGCGGGCTGGGGTGTCGCCGAGTTCGGCCGTGAAGGCCCGGTGAAGCTCCGCGCGCACATGCCGGCGCGTTCGGCGAGCGTCTCGACGCCGAGTTCGGCGCCCAGGTTCTCCCGCATCCACCCCACCAGCGCCGAGAGCCGGCTGTCGGTCACGCTCTGCCCCTTCAGCGTGTTGGAGAACTGCGACTGGTGGCCGGGCCGGCGCATATAGACCACCAGCCGCCGGGCAATGCGCATCGCCGTCTCGCGGTCGTGGTCGCGCTCGACCAGCGCCAGCGCCAGGTCGATGCCGGTGGTGACCCCGGCCGAGGTCCAGAACTTCCCGTCCTCGACATAGATCGCTTCCGGATCGACCTTCAGTTTCGGGTGCAGCTTCTGCAGGAGGCGCGCGGCCCGCCAGTGGGTGGCGACCGTGCGCCCATCTGCGAGCCCCGTCGCGGCCAGCAGGAAGGTGCCGGAACAGACGGTGCAGGCGCGGGTGGCGCGTTTCACCACTTTGCCGATCCAGGCCATGGCGGCGGGGGTTTCCAGCACCTTGGCCACGCCTTCCTCGCCGCCGGCCAGGATCAGCGTGTGGATGGGCAGGCCCTCGAGCGCATCGAGCGGTTCGGTGACGAGGCCGAGCCCGCCGGAGGAGGTGACGATGCCGCCCTTGGGCGACACCACGCGGATATCGTAGGCGCCGGGCTTCATGTCGTTGGCGCTGGCGAAGACCTGCTGCGGCCCCACCGCGTCCAGAACCTGCAGGCCCTCGAAGGCGAAGATCACCACCCGCCGCATCGCCGCTCACCCCTGGCAGAAATCGGCAATAGGATGTCATTCCTGCCAAGGGCATTCAAGGGCAAGATGCAGCCATCGAAACCGCCACCGAGGCAGCGATGAGCCGCAAGCCGCTCGAGATCGGCATCCTGGTCTTCCCCGACATGACGCATCTGGACGCCATGGGTCCGGCCCAGGTCCTGGCGCTGGTGCCCGGCGCGCGGCTGCACCTGATGTGGAAGACCACCGGCCCGGTACCGACGGAAGCGGGCTTCTGCATCGTCCCCACGGTGAGCTTCGCCGACTGCCCGCCCCTCGATGTCCTCTGTGTCCCCGGCGGCACCGGCCAGTCCAGCATGCTGACCGATCGCGAGACGCTCGACTTCCTGCGAGCCCAGGGCGGACAGGCGCACTACGTCACCTCCGTCTGCAGCGGCTCGCTGGTGCTGGGCGCCGCCGGCCTGCTGAAAGGCTACCGCGCCGCCAGCCACTGGATGTTCCGCGACCTGCTCTCCGAATTCGGCGCCATCCCCGTGGCCGAGCGCGTGGTGCGCGACAGGAACCGGATCACCGGCGGCGGCGTCACCGCGGGCGTGGATTTCGGCTTCGTCCTGGCCGCCGAGATCGCCGGCGAAACCGTCGCCCGCCGCATCCAGCTCCTCATCGAGTACGACCCGCAGCCGCCTTTCGAAGGCGGCACGCCCGAGCGCTCCCGGCCCGAGGATGTCGCCCGCACGAGAGAGCTGATGCAGAAGCCGCTGGAAGCCTGGACCGCCCAGGTCGCCCGCGCCGCCGCCAACCTGAAGCGAGGAGAAGCGCCATGACCGATGCCCCCACCGTCCATATCGGCATCCTGTTCTATCCGATGGTGACCCAGCTCGACGCCACCGGCCCGGCCCAGGTCCTGGTCCGCGTGCCCAATGCGAAGCTGCACATGATCTGGAAGACGAAAGACCCGGTGCCGACGGACGCCGGCTTCTCCGTCAACCCCACCACCACTTTCGCCGATTGCCCGCAGCTCGACGTCATCGTCGTGCCCGGCGGCTTCGGTCAGGCGGCACTGATGACCGACCCGGAGACGCTCGACTTCCTGCGTAGGCAGGCGGCCGGCGCGGCTTACGTCACCTCGGTCTGCACCGGCTCGCTCATCCTCGGCGCCGCCGGGCTGCTCAAGGGTTACCGGTCGGCCTGCCACTGGATGTGGCGCGACATGCTGAAGCCCCTCGGCGCCATCCCGGTGGCCGAACGGGTGGTGCGGGACCGCAACCGCATCTCCGGCGGGGGTGTGACCGCGGGGATCGACTTCGGCCTCGCGGTGGCGGCCGAACTGGCGGGCGAGGAGGTGGCGAAGATGATCCAGCTCTCGATCGAATACGATCCCGCGCCGCCCTTCGACTGCGGTTCGCCCGAAAAGGCCGGGCCGGAGCGCGAGGCCAGGGCGCGGGAGGGTGCCGCCCGCATGCTGGCCGGGCGACAGAAGGCGCTGGCCGATGCGGTCGCGGCGCTCAGCTGACACAATAACGATGCCGCTGGAACGGGTTCCATGGAAATAGATAAAATTCTATCCTTGGAACCCGTCTGCCATGTGACTGAAGTGATCACGAATTAATCAGAATAGAATTGAGCGACAATCGATCTATTCATTGATTACGTAAGGAAATGTTATTATCTGTTGGGAT